>NZ_JBHRRZ010000034.1:0-62082 GCF_042643265.1 Virgibacillus sediminis
ACCCCCGAAGGGGATCTACCTGCTTCCCGCGCTCGACTTGCATGTATTAGGCACGCCGCCAGCGTTCGTCCTGAGCCAAGATCAAACTCTCCAAAAAAGTTTGGGCAAGATTGACACCAATCAACCCCACCGAATGTCTTAGCTTTTGCAGAAGCAATGCTTCTGCTTGTTTATAAGAAAAAACGAGTTGTTTCTTCTTGACATACTGGTTGTTTTGTTCAGTTTTCAAAGATCGATGTTTTGTCGTTTTTCGCGACAAGATATAATTTATCATGTTTACCGTTTGCTGTCAACAGTTTTTTATGAAAAATTATCGTCTTGTTTTGCCGAACTGTGTTTCTGTCGGCGACAAAAACTAATATAGCATATATGAAAAACTTACGCAAGGGGAGAAGTGACATTTTTTTATAAAATCGATCATAACTTATCGACACACCCCCCTCCTAACAGATTAAAAACCCCCAGATGACTGCGGATAAAGCCAGTACGGAGGTTTTATGTGCTATCGTTATTGATTTTCACTGCGCTTAGGCATGTATTTTATACATTCCTGTTCGCTTGCCACTCTCCGAAACAATTGAAAAAGGATTTGATATCTCTCCCTCATCGCTCTCTTCACCATATGGTCAATTCGGTGATCTTCCAAATCCATTAATAATTCTTCCAATTCCCTTCTGAGAAGATATTCAATCTCCTTCTGCTCCATTTCATTTACAAGTAAACCTAACATTTTCATTCACCTATCTTTCCTCTACTTATCCGTGTAGTTATTCTATATGCCTCTAAAGTTCTTTGAGCGATCTATATCACATAATTCGTCACTGTTAAAAATTTTGTCGGTCTTTTTGTGAATTTATGTCAGAAGAACTCATTTTCCGGCCGGTATGGTTACTATTCCCTGTTTCCCTTACTTTTCATCCACATTTTCTGCATTTTTTCCAATTTGTTTCAGCAGTTCCCGTTTCCCTCGTTCTACTCTTTAAAGTGATGCATAGAATACTTTTAAGCAGGACAAGTATAGGAGGGTAGCAATTGCAGCATTTTTATGTTTGGAAACTCAACAAGTGGAAACGCTGGTCGGTAGTCGTTCTATTCGCATTCTTCACCGCTACATTTGTCTGGTTTGAAAGAGATGGTTCATTTTCTGTATTTTCCGGTGAAGAACCAACAGCAATAGCAAAAGGTAATGCCAACTTGCCGGACATTGCCCTGACTTTCAATATAAGCTGGGGAGAGGAAAAAGTGTTCGACATACTGGAAAAGCTCAAAGAAGAAGAGACACAGGCTACTTTCTTTCTAAGTGGGGAGTGGGCTGAACGCCATCCGGATATTGTAGAAAGAATCAACGATGGAGATCATGAAATAGGTATGCTTGGATACCGGTACAAAAGCTATATGGACCAGGAGCCCGAGGAAGTGAGACAGGATTTGATAAAAGCAAAGGAAGCTTTTGAAAAAATGGGACTGGAAAATACGAAGCTGCTTCGGCCGCCTAGCGGGCATTTCAATAAAGAAATTATAGAGATGGCAAAACAAATGGATTTCGAGGTGGTCCACTGGAATATAAACACGCATGACTGGAAGAACCCCGGCACTGAAAAAATAGTGGATACGGTAATGAAGGAAACTTCAAATGGGGACATTATTTTAATGCATGCATCGGATTCAGCTAAACAGACAGCAGACGCTCTGGAAATCATACTGCCAGGTTTAAAAACGAAGGAGTTCCAATTTGTGACCATGTCCGAACTCATCGAACAAGCTCACTCTGAAGCTGAACTGGTAGAGTAACAAAGGATTTCTCGCCTAGCAAAAACTGGCGGACATAAAGTCCGCCAGTTTTTTTCACGCCTTTCCGGCGGTTGATTTACTGTCTCCTTGAATACGATGCAATACAAGTAGCTGATAGGTATTACAGGCCAATAACGGAAAGATCATTAAAATAGCATAGTCAATGCCTTCCACCTGCATTCCTGGTATCCATTCTATAGTAGTCATTACCACCATAAGAAATAATGCTGGAATAAATGCGCGTTGATTTGTTTCGCTTGCCTTGATTTTAGCAATAATCCATCCATAGCCAAGAATGGCCCCAGCCATTAGGATAAACCAGTACAAAGCTACCCCATCAGTTGCGCGATAAGGAAAATATATAAGATCGAACACAACAAAAGCGATCAACAACACCTGGACAGTAGGCCAATATATCCGGAACAGTGAAAGGCCGAACCGGTTAATAAACAGATAAGCAAAGAAGCCTGTTTGACTGACTGCAGCAAAGACAAAGCCAATTCCGAGAAAGAAGATGACCAATCCTAATAACTCAAACGCATCGAACGGACTGAGGTAACGGGCATAATCCTCCGCTTTTACAAAAAAGCTTGTAATGAGCCCCACTACACCTCCGAGCAAAAATGTTCTAAAAAGGAACCCCACTAACTTGCGACTATTCAAACCTGTTTCCTCCTAATTTTATATCAAATATTCCTAAGATGCCCATCTTCATGCACAATTGGTATTTTATCATGTGTGCAGCTTTTTTTCCTTAAAAGCATTGCATAATTTAGAATTTGTTCACGCATATTAAGAGTATAAAGGAAGGAGAAATTCCCATGAAGCACATATCCATTATGATTGCTCTAGGATTTTCCTTCATTTTGTTAGCTGCCTGCGGCGGCCAGACCGCTTCGGGTAATGAAGGAGAATATGACACCACAAAAAAGATGGTTGTTGATATACTACAGACAGAAGATGGGAAGAAAGCAATTCAGGAAATAATGGCCGATGAAGAAATGAAAAAGGAACTTGTCATCGAGTCTGATGTAGTGAAGAAGGCTGTAAATGAGACGCTTGCAGGTGAAAAAGGTGCTGAGATGTGGAAAAAGCTGTTTGAAGACCCCAAATTTGTGGAGGGTTATGCGAAGTCCATGGAAGAGCAACACCAGAAAATGATGAAAAAACTAATGAATGACGCTGACTACAAGGAAAAAATGCTTGAATTGCTCCAAGACCCCCAGATGACCGACCAAATGCTCAATGTTTTAAAAAGCCAAGAATTTAAATCTCATTTAGAAAAGACGATCCAAGAAACATTGGAAACTCCTACCTTCCAGGCGAAGATTCAGGAAATCCTTCTTAAGGCCGCTGAAAAGCAAGGCGGCGGTGGACAGCAAGGTGGCGGTCAAGGCGGAGACGGCGGCGGCGGTGGCCAATCCGGTGGGGGCGGGGGCGGCAGTGGTGGCAGCGGCCAATAGTTGCCATCGCCACTACGTGAGTAATTGCCCTTGCACCAAGAAAAGGGCGCCTGCTAGGGACGCCCTTTTCCTGTTTATTCTTCCATTTTAGCCACAACTTTAGAAGCAATCTTATGATACTCTTTCCCAATTGGGTGATCTTCCTGATAAATGGATGGTGCAAAGACATCCTCTTCCTCGTAAGGCTGCTGAAGAGGCAGTTGTCCGAGCACCTTCGTACTGAGGGCTTCTGCAAGCTTCTCTCCCCCGCCTTTTCCAAATACATACTCTTTCTCTCCTGTAGATTCGCTTTGGAAATAAGCCATATTCTCCACTACACCCAAAATTTCATGTTCTGTCTTCAATGCCATCTGTCCTGCGCGGGCAGCGACAAATGCTGCAGTCGGATGGGGTGTTGTTACAATGATTTCCTTGCTTGTTGGAAGAAGTTCGTGAACATCCATTGCTATATCACCTGTGCCTGGCGGCAGGTCAAGTAAAAGATAATCCAGATCTCCCCACTCCACTTCAGAGAAGAAGCTGTTCAGCATTTTCCCCAGCATAGGCCCACGCCAGATAATCGGAGAGTTATCTTCCACAAAAAATCCCATAGATATGACCTTTACTCCAAACCGCTCCACTGGGATGAGTTTCTTTCCACGTACCGCCGGGCGGTTTTCCACTCCCATCATATCTGGTACACTGAATCCATATATATCTGCATCAATTATTCCGACTTTCTTCCCGAGACGCATGAGGCTTATTGCAAGATTGACTGTTACGGTTGATTTACCGACGCCGCCCTTCCCGCTTGCCACTGTGATGAATTTGGTGTCTTTACTGCCTCCAAGCAGCGTAGATTCTTTTTCTTCGTCTGCAGCACTCTGGAACTTTTTAATTACTTCGTCCGGCAATTGTTCAAAGCGGAGACCGACAGTGGAAGCGCCATTTTTCTTAAGGATTCCGACAATTTCCTGCTGAAGTTTCATTTGCTCCGCAGTATTCGTTTTTGCAATCCCTGCTTTTACACTGACATGCTTCTTTTCTTCTTTTATCGTTACATCTTTTACAGCATCCAATTCCTTAAAGGTTCTATGTAAAAACGGATCTTTTACCGGATTTAGAAGTTCGATAACTTCTTCTTTTGTTAACATTCGTCACCATCCCTTTCTAGCTAATGTCCCTCTTTTCGCTAGTATAACACAAATTACCCAGTTTCTAAGTGATTTGAATTGGAATGATGGCGGTTTCAACCTTCTTCGGGGAGGTCTTCCGTAACATAGCGCAGTATCCCCTCATATATGCTGGCTGCCATCCCCTGCTGATAATCGTCCTTCTTCAATAAGTCCCGCTCTTCTGGATTGGATAAAAATCCAATTTCCACTAATGCTCCAGGAACTTCAGCATGCTTGAGAAGATAGACTCCATTGATTGCCAAAGCCTCCCTGCTGGTGTTTTCCATATTTCGAATAATCTCCTCCTGAATCATTACAGCCAAATGCTTATTCTCACGGGACTCCGGGTAGTAGAAGGTTTGCGCCCCCCTCCATTTGCTGGATGCAAGGGCATTTAAATGAAGGGTAATAAAAAGATCTGGTTCTTTTTCATGTATAAAATTAAGACGGGCACGGATGTCTTCCGCTTTCCTCCGTGATAGCCCCTGTGTATCATCCGCGGCGAGATCCTTGTCTTCCTCCCTGGTAAGATACACCACAGCCCCGGCCTGCTGAAGGAAATTCTGCAGCTTCTTCGCCACCGCTAAAGATATATCCTTTTCCAGGGTGTCATCACTGCCCACAGCCCCGCCGTCCACCCCTCCATGACCAGGGTCGATTACTATGGTTTTGCCAGCGAGCGGCATGGTCCAAGCAGCTTCATCTGTATTCTGAATAGGAAACTGAACCAAAGCCACTAATAGCACAACCCCTAAAACCCATAACAGATACGTTTTAATATTCTTCATGGCCTCTCGCCCCTTGTCCATCTGCTTTTAAAAATATATGGATCTGGTTAAGAAAATATGACCTGTGTCCAATACTTGGGACGTTTATTTCTCATAAATTAGTGGTATCATTAAAGAAATGAACCAGAGTGAAAGGAGAGAATAGTATGGATTGGCTTGGAATTGGAGTCATTATTATTGGAATAGCACTGCTCGTATTGGTTATCCTGCTTATCAAGCCTTTGAATAAGTTATCAGGTGTATTGGAGAATCTGCAGAAGACAACGGACGACCTGCCCGAGACAGTAACCAATCTTACCGCACAAACTAAAGAGGCACTGAGCACGAGTACAGATACGCTGCATCACGTAAACAACCAAGTAAAGGAACTTAGCCCTATCTTCTACATAGTGGGAGATGCAGGACGGGCCACCAACCAATTATCTAACTCCATGGTGAATGCGGTAACCAAAATGGAATCAAAAACACAGGATGCAAGCAATCTGTCCTACCGTAAGAACCTGGAAGGTATATATGGAGCACTGACACTCGGGTATATACTATTCCAGAAAAGAAATGAATTTTCGGCTCCTAGAAAAGGATCAGCTGATGTAAGGTAAAAAAATATTCCTTGCCGTCGTACACGGCAAGGAATATTTTTTAGGTGTCAATGTGTGTTTGGACATCCTGTTTAATTGCTTGAATCTGGTTTGCTCTCCTCCAGCCATCTTCATATAATTTCTGATCGAAGTGCCTGACTTTCTCCAGGAGCGTGCGGTGTTCCTCCAGCTTTTTTCTCCGGGAAAGGTTCCTGTTGAACCCCCATCCGATTGCAGCTCCTGCACATGCAATAGCCGCCAATGAGAGCTTATTGCTAGTGTCGGCTTTATTGTCCATCCTTAGAGGCTCCTTCACTTTTCGCTCTTCTCCCTTTTTGAAGCAGGTAATACCCCAAGGCAAAGGATCCATAAAGACCGCCAAGATTATTCTTTCCAGAAATGCCACTTGCCTCTTCTGTTTTGTTTTTCATGGTTTCGGTCATGTCTACAAGTGAGGAAGAGAGCTTCCGGGTGGCATCCCCCATATCCCCTGCCATCTCGAAAAAAGGTGTGAGCTGCTTCATTTTTTCATTAACATCTGCCAAGGTATTATTACTCTCACTGATTAGGACTCCTGTTTCCTTCATTACGTCATCCAGCTGATCCGGTAATCTGTCAACGGTTTTTTCAACACCTTTCAACATTCCGGCCATATGCTGTAATGTGTTTGCAAGAAAAATCGCCAATATCAAAAATGCGATGCCGATTAATAAAACACCAATCCCCGTTAATGTCATGGTCTATCTCCTTTCCTTGTCTGCACTGCCGGAAGATGCCCGGCTCTGTGCTCTTGAGCTTTTAACTCATTCTCCCCTTGAGGCATGAGTTCATTCTTTACCGGCTTTGTTTTCACCCACTTGGAATAAAGATGGGAACCTGCTTCCGCCCATTTTATTCCTTCTACAAATGGCCAAACCTCTGCCTTAAACTCTGCTTCAGACATGCCAGCGCGTTGCTGCTGGTAAGCATGGCTGAATGACTGGGCGGAGAGCCCTAGTTCTTCCAGACTGTCAAAAAGACTGTCGGTCGATTTCATTTTAACTCCCATGTCATCTACAATCTTGTCTGTCCCGCGGAGGGTTTCCTTTAGCTGCGGGGTAATATGCGCAATTTCTTTCTCTACTTTTCCAAACGTTCTACCAAGAGAGTCCAGGACGTCTGCGGTACGTTTTAAAACCAGGCAGATATACGCTACAGCGATTGCAAATGCGATGGAACATAATAAGATTCCTAAATATACTACTCCCATATCTGTACCTCCCTTAAAAGCATTATACCACCAGTAGTTGGAAATAAAACGTTTTAAGCCTTCCAGTACTGACGATTAGATTATGACACACTTGGGTAAAGGATAACAAAACAAAACAATATTACACTACTGGAGGAAGTAACATGTCGAAACTGAAGAACTTTGCAAAAGAATTGATGGGCAGATTTAAAGAGGATAATATTCCTTTACTGGCTGCCTCCCAGGCGTATTACTATCTTTTGTCTATATTTCCGCTTCTAATCGTAGGATTCACCATTCTCCCGTACCTTAATATCCAGCCGCAGCAAGCCGTTGATTTTATCGGAAACATACTTCCATCTGAAATTGCCTCGGTTTTGCAAGAGAATGTTATAAGCCTTGTTGAAACCCCGCGCGGTGGACTTTTAACCGTCGGTATCATCGGTGCTTTATGGTCTGCATCTAATGCCGTGAACGCATTTATAAAAGCTTCTAATGAAGCATATGAAGTGGAGGAGACCCGCAATTTTATTGTTGTACGCTTGATTGCCCTCGGGTTGACTCTCGGCATGATTATTTCCATTGCCGTAGCCTTCCTGCTGCCCATATTCGGCAATGTCATTATTAATTTTGTAGAATCTATCATCGGTCTGCCACCTGGAACCAGTCTAATGCTGCAGGCAGTGCGCTGGGGCATAAGTATCATAGTATTAACCAGCATACTTTTAGTACTTTATCATGTTGCTCCTAACAAGAAACTTCCATTCAAGCATATATTGCCAGGTGCACTGACAGCAAGTATTCTCTGGCAATTGATATCCCTAGGATTTTCGTTCTATGTAAGCAACTTTGGTAATTACTCGGCTACTTACGGCAGCCTTGGCGGTATTATCATTCTAATGATTTGGTTTTTCCTGACAGGCCTAATCCTTATGACAGGCGCCGTGATAAATGTTCTCTATCACAATAGACAGGTAGCCTGGGACACAGAGAAACAGCAGGCATCAAATATATAGAATAAAGGGGATGCAAACTGGCATCCCCTTTTACATGCTTATCTGGCTATCATGCCGGTGATTATATTCTCTCCCCAGTCACCCCCCCTGAATATACTTCTCCAAGGTACTTCTTTGGCCCTGAGCGGAGTGATGAATACAGCACCGTCACGGAATTGGCCCGTCGGTGATTGTGCGACCCACTCACCGGGCTCTATCCCGCTCTTAATTTCATACATAAAATCCTCATATATTCCTGTATCGACTGCTTGCTGCTGGAGGATGCCATTCTCTGCCATTTTCCACACTGCTCCATCATATACCGCCTCTTCATATACGGCGGTGGCTCCCAATGATTCTTCCAGCGTTATTGCCATGCCGGTGTGGTAGCCGGGCAACAGTCCCTCTTCTTCCGTATATTCACTTAAAGAAACTTGGAATGGATAGCTGCTCTCCCCTTCTACAAGAACAGAGTCTGGTGAATCACTCACTTGAGTAATTTCCCCCTCTATTAATGTATCTGTAGTTTTTATACTTACTTCGACAGGCATACCTGCTTCAACTTCAGCACGTTCTTCCTCCGAAAGTTTCCCCTCAGCTCTCAATTGTATATTTTCTATGGTGATGACCGGATCAGCTAATGATTCGGATATCGACTGAACCCTTCCCTCATAAGAGCTCTCGACTACTACAGTATTACCAGTCTCCTGTAATTCGGCAAGCGACGATTCTATACTTTCCAATTGTGCCGTCTTCTGAGAAAGTTCTTTTTCCTTTTCAATCAAATATTCCTCTTTCATCAGCTCAGCTTCTGCAGGATCTGCGGATTGTACCGAAGCCTCCTCGACAGGTTCAGGGGCTAAAGGAGATGAGAGGGCCGCCTCTGTTGATTCTGACTGGGTGCTTGGTATCTGGTATTGCTCCATTTGTGCAATCGCCTCTTCAATGGCTGCGATTTCACCTCGCAGTGTCTCTGCATTCTGGGTAAGCTCGGCTTCTGCTTCTGCATAATTATCTGCTTCATACGCGAAAAGCGGGTCACCCTGCTGAACCAGTGTACCTTCTTCCACAAAGAACTCCTGGAAAGAACCAAGGCTATCATCAAAATAGACCATCCACTCTTCTGCAGGCTCCAATACACCAGGCTTATGCAATAATTCAGCCATATCCGTCTCCATTGCAGGCGACCATTCACTGATATACGCCTTCTGTTCTACCTTGCCTTCATCGTCTAAAGCTACCAATAGAACATTCACCACTAGAAACAATACAGCAACAAGCAGTACCACCTGTTTCTTCATCATTCAAACCACCCGCTTAAGATAAATGTATCAGAGTATGAAAACAATGCCGCCATACACCAGTACAAAATATGTAGTATAAAGACATTTGCCCACAGCCATTTTTTGCTAATGGCTGCCATCGTGCTCAGGAATTTAACCTGAAACCACATGATCCATAACTGGAAAAGGGAAATCGCACCGAAGAAAAAGATCAGCCATGCATTGTCTGTAAAGTAAGAAGCTATGATGCCAAAAGAGAAAGGTGATACATACCAATCAAGGCCGCTTAATAGCATGAGCGGTATCCATGTCAATCGTTCTACCAGCATTACCAGCAAAACTGCCTGCTGCATAACCAAAAGCTTTTTGTATGGTATATTTGTCAATAAATGAAACAATAGGGATGGCACAAATAACACAAATGCAGACAATAACAGAGCATATAGGAGCCGCCCTATAATAAAACCAGCTTTTGTGATTTCATATTGTATAGCGGACATAGATGCCGCATTTCTGGAGATCAAGTCACTCCCCATCCCGAGATAGGACATCCATCCATAAACCAATAAACTCAATAAAACAATTAATAATGTCGTTTTCCATAAATTATGTATCTTCTCTGCTTTTCGGATTCGGAAGAGATGATCTTCCATCGAGAAGAAGATTTTAAATAAACTTCCATAATAAGACATTCAGCTACATTCCCTCTTTTTCATTGTTATAATTTTAATACTTATCTAATTTTAACGCACCTTTCGATAAAATTCTAACATCTTCTTCCACAATTAGCCCCTCCACTTTTCTCTAACTCCCTCTTTCCCTAAAAGTCTCAGCAAGAAACTACCTATTGTAAAAAAATGAAATATTTCCCTCAATCTGGTAATAAATGCTCTGCATATAAAAAAACTCCCATTCCTGTATGGAAAGGGAGTTTTTTGTGTAAGCATATTAACGTTTTGAGAACTGTGGTGCACGACGCGCTTTCTTGAGACCGTATTTTTTACGCTCTTTCATACGTGCATCACGAGTCAAGTAGCCTTCAGATTTTAGGGAACCGCGGTATTCCGGATCTGCTTCCAGAAGAGCTCTAGCGATTCCGTGGCGGATAGCACCAGCTTGGCCAGTAAATCCTCCACCATGAACGTTTATGATAACGTCATAAGTTCCTTCTGTTTCTGTGGCAGCCAATGGCTGGTTCAGAATAAGAAGTTGTGTTTCATATGGGAAGTAGTCTTTTGCCTCACGGCCATTAATAGTAACATTCCCTGTTCCAGGTACTAAACGTACACGTGCAGTTGATTTTTTACGGCGTCCTGTGCCATAGTATTGTACTTGAGCCAATTGATTTACCTCCTTTTAATTACCCGCGAAGCTCGTAAACTTCTGGTTTTTGTGCTTGATGATTGTGTTCAGAACCTCTGAATACATGAAGCTTCTTACCCATTTTGCGGCCTAACGGGCCTTTTGGAAGCATACCTTTGATAGCAAGTTCCAGCATTTGTTCCGGGTATTTTGTACGCATTTCATTGGCACTGCGTTCTTTCAAACCGCCAGGATGGTTGGTATGACGGTAGTATTTTTTATCTGTAAGCTTCTTGCCTGTCAGTTCAATCTTCTCTGCATTGATGATGATCACATGATCACCAGTGTCAGCATGTGGTGTGTAGGTTGGCTTATGTTTACCGCGAAGGACAGAAGCGATTTCACTTGCCAGACGGCCTAGACGCTTGCCTTCCGCATCCACAACAAACCATTTGCGTTCAATATTGTTTTCATTCGCCATGAAAGTTGTGCGCATGATTGTTTTCCCTCCAAATTATCAATAATTCGATTCAAAGTTTATATTCTCAACATAATTAGTTTCCGGGGCTAATCATGGTTTAGAAATAAAATGCCATAAATCATCATATACCAGAAAGCGGTCTATGTCAAGGGTTAGAGGGGATTTTCCTCCCTGTTCCCTTTATAAATTACATCCCACAGATATAGCCCCTGCGGAGGGGCTGTTTCCCCTGCAAACTTGCGGTCGGTTTTTTCTATAATAGATTGTATCTCTTCCGGTTTTTTTCTGCCTTGGCCAACATCCAGCAGAGTTCCTACCATTATTCTGACCATATTATATAAAAATCCGTTACCGCGGAAAATAAATTCGATGTACCCATCCCTTTCTATGCAGGAAGCATGGTAGATTGTCCTCACTTTACTTCCTTTTGTTGTCGCTTTTGCGGAAGAAAAGGAAGTAAAATCATGAGATCCTTCAAAGTAACGGCACGCTTCCTGCATGGATTGGAGATTAAGGCGATAAGGAAAGTGAAAGACATAATTTCGGCGGAACACGTTTGGCTCTTCCGAATTATTGACATAATATCGATACTCTTTTTCCTTTACGTCAAAGCGGGAATGGAACGAGGAAGAAACCTCTGCACTCCGTTTTATATGAATATCTCCAGGCAGCAGACTGTTCAAGGCCTTTTTCCATTTTTCTTCAGGTATTCCATAAGAAGTTTCAAAATGGAAGACCTGGCAGAATGCATGAACCCCGGCGTCTGTCCTGCCGGATGCATGGACCCCTATCTGTTTTCCTTTGTGTATTTTCGCTAAGGCCTTTTCCAATTCTCCTTGCACAGTCCGTTGATTCGGCTGCGTTTGATAACCGGAAAAACGGGACCCATCATAGGTGACAATACATTTGATTTTTCTCATTCAACAAGCCCTCTCTCAGATGATGTGTCGAACGGCTGCAGCGATCAGAGAGTCCTAAGATGTTTCTAAGAGTAGCTTCTAGTAAGAAACAAGCCTATAACCACCGCAGCAAATAACAGAATGACCCATATATCCCGTGGCTCTATTTTCAGTTCACGTAGCTTGGTACGTCCCTCCCCGCCTTGATAGCCTCTGGCTTCCATGGCCATCGCCAGCTCCTCCGCTCGCTTAAATGCACTAACAAACAAAGGAACGAGCAATGGAACGACAGCCTTGGCCCGATCCTTAATGGTCCCGGAACGGAAATCGACGCCCCTGGAAGCTTGTGCTTTTGAAATCTTTTCCGTTTCCTGCATAAGCGTAGGTATAAAACGGAGGGAAATGGACATCATCAACGCGAGCTCATGTACCGGGAATTTCACTTTCTTCAAGGGGGCAAGCAGTTCTTCCACAGCGTCTGTGATTTCAATTGGGGTGGTAGTAAGCGTCAAGAGAGAAGTAACTAAAATGAGCAGGAAAAACCTCATGGAGATGGCAAACCCTTGAACGACTCCCCCTGTATAAAATTCAAATACCCAGAAGTCAAAAAATACTTCGCCTTCCCTTGTAACAAATAAGTGCAGGATGAAAGTGAAAACAATTAAGAACCAGACAGGTGTCAGACCCTTCAACACAAAGCGAACTGGGACTTTTGACACCAGCATACTGGCTAGAGCAAAACCAGTGATAATTGTATAACTTGCCACAGTGTTCGCAAAGAAAACAATCAACACATAAAAGAAGATCAGCGTGATTTTAGTACGGGGATCCAGACGATGGACAAGAGAATTCCCTGGGACATACTGACCAATGATTAAGGAATTATTCATAAGGCTCCCCCTTTTGGAGGATATCCTTGATGACGGCAGCCAGTTCCTTCATAGATTGTCTCCGAAATGGGATGCTTACTCCCAACTTACTTTCCAGTTCGCCCATGAACTGGACGATTTCAGGTACATCCAGTTGAACTGCTTGCAGCTCTTCTTTCCTGGTAAAGACCTCTTCCGGCTTGCCTTCCATGAATTTGCGGCCTTTATTCAAGATAATCACATGGTCCGCATATTGGAGTGCATCCTCCATACTGTGAGTGACAAGGACGGTGGTAAGCTGCTGCTCTTTATGCAGCTGGTGAAACATCTCCATAATTTCCTTTTGTCCCCGGGGGTCAAGACCTGCTGTTGGCTCGTCCAATACCAAGACTTCCGGTTTAACAGCCAAAACGCCGGCGATGGCAACCCTTCTCATTTGCCCCCCGCTAAGGTCAAACGGGGACCGTTCCAGAATTTCCTCCTGCAGGCCGACAGCTGGAAGAATTTGTTTTATACGCTGTGAAATTTCCGACTCATCCACTCCAAAATTCTGTGGGCCAAATGCAATGTCTTTTCTCACCGATTCTTCAAATAACTGATGCTCTGGGTACTGAAAAACAATTCCAACTCTGCTGCGTAATTTCATTATATCCTCGGGCTTTTCCTCTTTTGTAAGACGGAAGCCCCCAACATTGACCATTCCTTTGCTTGGTCTAATCAAGCCATTCAGGTGCTGTAAAAGGGTAGACTTTCCGGAGCCAGTATGACCAATGACTGCAACAAACGATCCCGATGGAATATGGAAAGAAAGGCTGTCGATTGCTCGATGTTCGAAAGGGGTATTTTCTTGGTAGATATAGCTTACGTTCTTGAATGCAATGTCCATAAATCCTCCAATAACTCTTCGTGGTTTAGCGGACCTTTCCGGGCAACCGGAACACCAGCAAGCTGCAGTTCATCTGCCAAAATAGCCGCAAAGGGAACATCCAAGCCTATACTCCGCAATTCCTCTTTCTTCTCGAAGATCTCTCGAGGGGCGGCTTCCTGCCATACTTCTCCCTCATTCATCACAATTACACGGTCGGCCTGGACTACTTCTTGAAGATCATGGGTTATTGTAATGAGAGACAAGTCATTCCTTTGCCGAACCTCAGAAACGGTTTCCATAATTTCCCCTCTTCCATGGGGGTCGAGCATCGCAGTAGCCTCGTCCAAAATCATAACCCTGGGAGAGATGGCTAATACGCTCGCAATCGCTACCCTTTGTTTCTGGCCACCTGATAATCGATGCGGCTCGGTCAAAAGATAATCCTGCATTCCGACAGCTTTCAGGTTGGTTTCTATTTTCTCTATCATTGTTTTTCTGTCAAACCCTCTGTTTTCCATCCCGAATGCAACATCATCCTGAACCGTAGTGCCCACAAATTGGTTATCGGGATTTTGAAAAACCATGCCTACTTCCTTGCGAATCTCCCAGACTGAATCCTGATTTACTTCCATACCATTTATTAGAATCTGGCCCTCTTGCGGGTATAGAAGGCCATTCAACAGCTTGGCAATGGTCGACTTTCCAGAGCCATTATGGCCAATAATTGCCACCCACTCATTTTTATAAATATCGAATGAACAGTTTTTCAATACCCAGGGTTGTTCCTCACTATAACGGAAAGATACATCGCGAAACTCAATCAGTTTTTCACTCATTCTCTGCTCCCCCTCCTGCCCCTAGATCAGGCCCAAATGGATGATGCAAAATCCATATCACGGTAAAAACCCAACCTATATCATTTCCTCCCAAAGGAAGTGGACAGCATCTTTCACTTCTCTATCTCTACAAAAAAAGGGCTTGGATTCACCTCATGAAGAGATTCAGTCCTGCCCTTGACGCATATTGTAGATTAAACTAGTTCAATAATTGCCATTTTTGCCCCGTCTCCTTGGCGCTCACCAAGTTTAAGAACACGGGTGTAACCGCCTTGGCGGTCTTCATAGCGTGCAGCAACGTCGTTGAAAAGCTTCTGGAGAACTGTTTCATCTTCGTTAGCTTCCTGATTATACAGAAATGCTGCAGCTTGACGGCGTGCGTGAAGATCCCCACGCTTGCCTAGTGTAATCATTTTCTCTACCACCGAGCTAAGTTCCTTCGCTTTTGCCTCAGTTGTTTCCAAACGCTCATGGATGATAAGGTCAGAAGCAAGATTGCGAAGAAGAGCCAAACGGTGATCTGTTGTACGTCCTAATTTTCTAGCCATGGACTATCCCTCCCTTTCTAGTTGCTTGGGCATTGAAGAATAAATGAATTTGAAGTTTAATCAGTATTCTACAAGCTGATTAATCATCATCCCGCAGACCGAGACCAAGATCATTAAGTTTAACCTTTACTTCCTCTAATGATTTACGGCCAAGATTACGGACTTTCATCATATCTTCTTCCGATTTATTTGCAAGCTCTTGAACTGTATTGATTCCGGCACGTTTCAAGCAGTTATAAGATCTAACGGACAGATCAAGTTCTTCGATAGTCATTTCCATAACTTTCTCTTTTTGATCTTCCTCTTTTTCGACCATGATTTCGGCCTTTTGAGCTTCATCCGTCAACCCTACAAATATATTAAGATGTTCTGTAAAGACTTTAGCTCCTAAAGAAACTGCTTCCTCAGGGCGAATGCTTCCGTCTGTCCAGACATCCAATGTCAACTTATCGTAGTTTGCGACTTGTCCTACGCGTGTGTTTTCAACTTGGAAAGTTGAACGCGAGACCGGGGTGAAAATTGAATCAACCGGAATTACGCCAATAGGCTGTTCATCCCTTTTATTCTCTTCCGCCGGACGGTAGCCACGACCACGTTCCGCGGTGATTTTCATATGCAAGTTAGCTTTTGAATTCAACGTAGCAATATGAAGGTCAGGATTTAAAACTTCCACATCACTATCATAAGTTAAATCAGCAGCCGTAACTTTCCCTTCCCCCTGTACATCGATCTCCAACGTCTTCTCATCATCAGAGTAAATCTTCAGGGCCAGTTTCTTCAGGTTCAAAATAACCGTTGTGACATCTTCAACAACACCTTCAATTGTTGAAAATTCATGCAGTGCTCCATCGATTTGAACTGATGTAACAGCAGCACCTGGAAGTGAGGATAAGAGGATACGACGCAAGGAGTTTCCTAGAGTGGTACCATATCCACGTTCGAGCGGTTCGACTACGAATTTACCGAATGTAGCATCATCGCTGACTTCTACCGTTTCAATTTTTGGTTTTTCAATTTCGATCATTCAATAAAACCCTCCTTCAAAACGTCGAAACCCCGGTTAGACATTTGTCTAACCGAAATTCCTCAAATAGGCAGTTGGCGTTTCTGCGCTACCTGCATTTCTTTTGCACTTTGTTGTCCGGATGCTATGTGCATAGGTCTTGCCCTATGCTTTCAGCCATCATAACCCATTATAGACAGGGTGACAAATTATATACGGTACAATTATACACGACGACGTTTTGGCGGGCGGCAACCATTGTGAGGTACTGGTGTAACATCCATAATTGCAGTGACTTCCAAACCTGCAGCTTGTAGAGAACGGATCGCTGCTTCACGACCGGCTCCTGGACCTTTAACCGTTACTTCCAATGTTTTCATGCCATTATCGATTGCTGTTTTTGCAGCTGTTTCTGCAGCCATTTGAGCAGCAAATGGAGTGGATTTACGGGAACCTTTGAAACCAAGTGCCCCTGCAGAACTCCAGCCGATGGAATTACCCTGCTTATCCGTAATAGTAACAATTGTATTGTTGAAGGTAGAACGGATATGAGCAATACCAGATTCAATATTCTT
The DNA here is from genome assembly GCF_042643265.1 of Virgibacillus sediminis. NCBI lineage: Bacteria > Bacillati > Bacillota > Bacilli > Caryophanales > Bacillaceae > Virgibacillus > Virgibacillus sediminis. Next base: position 16,662 of record NZ_JBHRRZ010000034.1, read on the forward strand.
TTTCACACGACGCTTACGTGTATTAGTTCTACGTGCCATTGATTAGCTAACCTCCTTCACTTTATTTTTTCTTATTAGCCATTGTTTTACGAGGACCTTTACGTGTACGTGAATTGTTTTTGGTCTTCTGCCCACGAACCGGCAGACCGCGGCGGTGACGTACACCTCTGTAAGAGCCGATCTCGATCAAACGCTTGATGTTCAGGGAAGTTTCACGGCGAAGATCACCTTCGACTGTGTACTCATCCATTGCCTTACGGATTCTTGATAGTTCGTCTTCTGTCAAATCACGAACACGAGTATTTTCGGAAACGCCTGCTTCCTTAAGAATTTCCTGTGCAGTAGAAGTCCCTACACCATAAATGTATGTCAAGGAAATAACTATGCGTTTGTCACGAGGAATATCTATACCTGCAATACGTGCCATCGATCAATGCACCTCCTGTTTTTTAGCCTTGTTTTTGCTTGTGTTTAGGGTTGTCGCAAATCACCATTACTTTACCCTTACGTTTAATTACTTTGCATTTCTCGCAAATTGGTTTTACAGATGCTCTTACTTTCATCATCTTTACCTCCTTTTATATCGGAGCTCTTATTTATAACGGTACGTAATTCGTCCTCTTGTTAAATCATACGGAGATAGTTCCACCGTTACTTTATCGCCTGGAAGAATGCGGATGAAATGCATACGGATCTTCCCGGACACATGGGCCAGGACCGTATGTCCGTTTTCAAGCTCTACTTTGAACATCGCATTCGGCAATGTATCCGTTACGGTTCCTTCCACTTCAATTACATCGTCTTTCGCCATCGTGTTGATCTCCCTTCTTCAAATCAGTCACAACCTCATCTGCAAATTTAGCTATGGCATAACGCAGCTTGCCATTTGTGACACGACCAGTTTCCAGAAGGCTGTTTTGGACTTCAGGGGATATATGGCCCGTTAACTCAATATGACTGATATTCTTCTTCTTTGGCCGGTCATATTTACGTTTTTCCCCATCTGCGAGCAGAACATACCGATCATCGACGACTTTTATGATTATCGCGTATTGGCCCGCTTCACGTCCCTGCATAATACGAACAACTTGACCTATTAGCGGAATCGAATCATCTTCGTTCAACACCAATCACCTTCAATTAGGCTTGAATAGCACTTACCTTTTCCAGAAAAGGAGTAAGAACTATAATCATGTGCCACTTAAACTATGAAATCACACGTCAATCATAATTACTACGATACCAATTATATCTTTTCATTGGCAGATTTTCATCTGTACCGTGCCTCAAAATACAGCCAACAGCTTATTTTTCAATGATAGCTTGAATATCCCGGAATACTTCATCAATCTCACGATCTCCGTCTACCGAAACAAGATATCCCTGATCCTGATAAAAGTCCAATAAGGGCTGCGTCTGTTCAATATTCACGGCAAGACGATTTTTAACCGTTTCAGGTTTATCGTCATCACGCTGAATCAATTCAGAACCATCGTTATCACAGATACCTTCCTCTTTTGGAGGGTTGTATTGGATATGATAAGTTGCTCCGCATGTCGGACAAATTCTTCGACCAGTTAAGCGCTCCACTAATTTTTCTTCCGGTACATCCACATGCAGTACATAGTCAATACTGCTTTCCATGTCTTGCATAAGACTCTGCAAGCTTTCCGCTTGGGCAATGGTCCTTGGAAACCCATCAAGCAGGAAACCATTTTTACAGTCTTCTTTGCTTAACCGTTCTCTAACAATCCCAATAGTTACTTCATCAGGTACAAGAGCTCCCTGATCCATATACTCTTTCGCTTTTTTGCCTAAATCTGTACCTTCTTTAATTGCTAAGCGAAACATATCTCCAGTAGAAATATGAGGAATGTTATACTTTTTATTTATTTTCTCTGCCTGTGTGCCTTTTCCGGCCCCAGGAAGACCCATTAAAATCAGGTTCAACGAATTTCCCCTCGCTCTCATTGGCAGCCCGATTACTTAATAAACCCTTTGTAGTGGCGTTTAACCAGCTGACTCTCCAACTGTTTCATGGTGGTCAGGGCAACCCCAACAACAATCAATAAGCTTGTGCCGCCGATTTGTACTGCGGTCGGCAGGTTTGCAATACTGCCCAGTACTATAGGAAGAACAGAAACTGCTGCTAAGAACAGTGAACCTACAAAAGTAAGTCGGTACATGACTCGTGTCAGATATGTCTCCGTGTTTTGTCCGGGACGTATTCCAGGAATATAACCGCCCTGTTTTTGCAGATTTTCCGCCATCTGTTCAGGGTTTACCTGGACAAATGTGTAGAAATAGGTGAAAGCAATAATCAATGCCACATATATCACCATGCCAACAGGCTGTGTATAATCAAAAATATATTGGATGGTAGAGGCTGCCCCACTGCCTTCAAAGAAGCTGGCAATGGTCGTAGGAGCCATAATAAAAGCAATGGCAAAGATTACTGGTATAACACCCGCCGCATTAACTTTAAGCGGTAAATGGGTGGATTGCCCTCCAACTGGAGACCGGTTCACTAGTTTTTTTGCATATTGAATAGGTATTTTACGTAATGCCTCATTCACAAAGACCACACCAACTGTAACAGCAACAACGACCAGTGCGATCAGTGCGACAATCACGATATTGATAAATAACTCATCACCAGGATTTACGAAATACTGGCTGTACAATTGACCGATACCGTTCGGCACTGCAGCAACAATACCTGCAAAAATCAAAATTGAAATTCCGTTTCCAACACCATGCGCTGTAATTTGTTCCCCCAGCCACATTAGAAATGCCGTACCACTGGTCAATACAACGGCTATCAGCAAGAATTTCCCGACGCCGGGATCTTCAATCAACATGCCTCCAGCCATGGCATTGAAGCCGATAGACATTGCAATCGCCTGGATGAAAGCAAGCACAATCGTTGCATAACGGGTGATCTGTGCAATTTTCTTCCGGCCAACTTCTCCTTGTTTTTTCAACTCGGCAAGTTTAGGAACAACATCCATCTGCAATAACTGCATGATAATGGAGGCAGTGATGTATGGCATGATCCCCATGGCAAAAATGGAGAAGTTTTGTAAAGCTCCTCCACCAAAAGTATCAAGAAAACCGAAAACATTTTGCTGGTTCATAAAGTCAATTGCATCTTTATTGGTATATGGTACTGGAATGAAAGTACCTAGCCGAAAAACAATCAACATTAACAAGGTGAAAATTATTTTCTGTCTGATGTCTTTTACGCGCATAAAATTGGAGATCGTACGGAACATTAGATCACCTCAGTTTGACCGCCCGCTGCCTCGATAGCTTCCTTAGCTGAAGCAGAGAACTTATGAGCTTTTACTGTAAGTTTCTTTTCAACAGAACCGTTACCAAGCACCTTGATACCAGCTTTCTGTTTACTAACGACACCTTCTTCAAGTAATAGCTCAGGTGTGACTTCCGTGCCGTCTTCAAAACGATTCAGCGCGTCCAAGTTTACAATAGCAAACTCTTTGCGGTGGATATTAGTGAATCCTCGTTTTGGCAGCCTCTGGAACAATGGCATTTGACCGCCTTCGAAGCCTGGACGAGTACCTCCGCCTGAACGTGCCTTCTGCCCTTTGTGTCCTCTGCCGGAAGTTTTACCATTACCGGATGACATTCCGCGGCCTACACGGTTCCTGTTTTTGCGAGTACCTTCTGACGCCTTCAATTCATGAAGTTTCATGCGAGCACCTCCTCTTACGCTTGATTTTATTAAACTTCTTTTACCGTTACCAGGTGGGATACTTTATCAACCATACCGCGTACAGCTGGAGTATCTTCCAGAACGACTGATTGACGGATTTTTTTAAGACCTAAAGCTTCAACAGTTTTACGCTGTTTATCTTTTCCACCAATAACACTGCGTGTGAGGGTGATTTCTAATTGTTTAGACATAATTCTTCCCTCCTTATTATCCTAACAGTTCTTCGACAGACTTTCCACGTAGTTTCGCTACGTCTTCTGCACGTTTCAGATTTGTCAGTCCGTTTAATGTTGCACGAATCATATTGATTGGTGTATTGGAGCCGAGTGATTTAGTAAGAATGTCGCCGACACCAGCCAATTCAAGAATTGCACGGACAGGTCCGCCGGAGATAACTCCTGTACCTTCCATTGCTGGCTTAAGCAATACATTACCAGAGCCAAAGCGTCCGTGGATTTCATGTGGAATAGTAGTTCCGACAATCGGTACTGTAATCAAGTTCTTCTTCGCATCATCAACTGCTTTTTTGATTGCTTCAGGTACTTCTTGTGCTTTACCTGTACCAAAACCTACATGGCCATTTTTATCACCGACAACCACTAAAGCTGCAAAGCGGAAGCGACGTCCACCCTTAACTACTTTTGCAACACGGTTGACCGTAACAACACGTTCTTCAAGATCTAATTTGTTCGGATCGATGTTTGTACTCATCTAATGGTTCCCTCCTTTATCTTAAAATTCCAGTCCTGCCTCGCGAGCAGCATCTGCCAATGCTTTCACACGTCCATGATAAAGGTAGCCTCCGCGATCGAATACAACTGATTTATAACCTTTATCCTTGGCACGTTTAGCAATCAATTCTCCTACCTGTGCAGCAGAATCGACATTACCGGTTGCTTCCACGTTCAATTCGTTATCGTTGGTAGAAGCACTCGCTACTGTAACACCATTGTTATCGTCGATTAGCTGTGCATAGATGTGTTTATTTGAACGGTACACGTTCAAACGAGGGCGTTCTGCAGTGCCGAAAAGATTTTTTCGTACACGCTGATGCCTTCTTTTACGTGTAATATTTTTGTCAGGTTTTGTGATCATCTAGCTCACTCCTTTCTGCTCCCTAACTCACTTTACTTAGCAGTCTTACCTTCTTTACGACGTACATATTCGTCTTGGTATCTGATACCTTTACCTTTGTAAGGCTCTGGCGGGCGGATTGCTCTGATATTAGAAGCAACAGCTCCAACAAGCTCTTTGTCGATACCCTTTACTACGATCTGTGTATTTTTAGGAACTTCGATTTCAATACCTTCAATCGGATCCAATTCAACAGGATGTGAGTAACCGGCATTGATCACTGTTTTATTACCTTGCTTCTGAGCACGGTAACCGACACCGATGATTTCCAGGGATTTTTCAAAACCTTTGTGTACGCCCACTACCATGTTGTTGATCAAGCTGCGGGTAGTACCGTGCAATGCACGATGCTCTTTATGGTCGCTTGGACGCTCAAGTGTAATGATGTTATCTTCAATATTTACTTTAATATCTCCATGCAAATCTCTTGATAATTCCCCTTTTGGCCCTTTTACAGTAACCTTAGTTCCGTCTAACTGAACTTCGACGCCTTCAGGGATTTCAATTGGTTTAAGTCCTATACGAGACATTCCATGCACCTCCTCATCTAAAAAAGTTAATTACCAAACATATGCCAGCACTTCGCCGCCAACAGCTTGAGAGCGCGCTTCTTTATCGGAAAGCACTCCGTTAGATGTTGAGACGATGGCAATTCCTAAACCGTTAAGTACGCGGGGTACTTCAGTTGCTTTAGCATAAACACGAAGCCCAGGCTTGCTGATGCGTTTAATGCCAGTGATAACACGTTCGTCACTAGAGCCGTACTTAAGGAAAATACGCAGAACACCTTGCTTGTTGTCCTCAACATATTCAAAATCGGAGATGAAACCTTCACGTTTAAGGATATCAGCGATTTCTTGTTTCATTTTTGAAGCAGGAAGCTCCAATTTTTCATGACGTACCATGTTAGCATTACGAATACGAGTCAGCATATCTGCGATTGGATCTGTCATAACCATTACTCATTACCTCCTTCCCGAATCGGGGTTTACCAGCTTGCTTTTTTGACACCAGGAATTTGACCTTTATAGGCAAGTTCACGGAAACAAATACGGCATAATTTAAATTTACGGATTACAGAATGTGGACGGCCACAGCGCTCACAGCGTGTATATTCACGTACTTGATATTTTTGTGGGCGCTTTTGCTTCGCAATCATTGATTTCTTTGCCACAATTTTCCCTCCTTCTATTAGCTCTTAGCTTACTTTTGGAAAGGCATGCCTAGCTGAGCCAAAAGTTCACGTGCCTCTTCATCAGTATTGGAGCTTGTTACAATAACAATATCCATACCGCGCACTTTACTTACTTTATCGTAGTTAATTTCCGGGAAAATCAATTGCTCTTTAACACCTAGAGTGTAGTTACCGCGACCATCAAAAGCCTTTTTAGAGATACCGCGGAAGTCACGCACACGTGGCAGTGAAACGGCAACAAGCTTTTGAAGGAATTCGTACATACGCTCACCACGAAGTGTTACTTTCGCGCCGATTGGCATACCCTCACGAAGGCGGAACCCTGCGATGGATTTCTTAGCACGAGTAACCATAGGCTTTTGACCAGAAATTAATGCAAGCTCTTCTACGGCATCATCCAATGCTTTTGAATTTTGTACTGCGTCGCCAACACCCATGTTGATAACAATTTTCTCAATGGCTGGCACTTGCATAACAGAATCATAGTTGAATTTGTTCATTAAAGATGGTGTGATTTCATCTTGGTATTTTTGTTTAAGTTCATTCATCATGTCGCCCTCCTTTCGTCGCTAAATTATTTATCTATTGCTTCACCGGATTTTTTAGCGATACGGACTTTCTTTCCATCACGTACTTCGTATCCAACACGAGTTGGCTCACCGGATTTTGGATCTATTGGCATTACGTTAGAAACATGGATTGGACCTTCGATGTCGAGGATTCCACCCTGCGGATTATCCTGGGAAGGCTTCGCGTGCTTCTTGATCATGTTTACACCTTCTACAAGAACACGTTCCTTCTTAGGATAAGCTTCTAAGATAACGCCCTCTTTACCACGGTCTTTGCCGGATAAAACTTTGACTTTATCACCTTTTTTAACATGCATGCTTGACGCACCTCCTTGACAGGTTTCTATCGCTTATAAAACTTCTGGAGCTAGAGATACGATTTTCATGAACTTTGCATCGCGCAATTCACGTGCGACCGGCCCAAAGATACGAGTACCTCTTGGACTTTTGTCATCACGGACAATTACCGCTGCATTTTCATCAAAACGAATGTATGACCCGTCTTTACGGCGTGCACCAGATTTAGAACGTACAATAACTGCTTTGACGACATCGCCTTTTTTGACAACGCCTCCTGGTGTTGCTTGTTTCACCGTGCAAACAATGACATCACCAATATTAGCGGTTTTACGTCCGGATCCGCCTAATACTTTAATGGCCAATACTTCACGAGCACCAGAGTTATCTGCAACTTTCAATCGAGTTTCCTGTTGAATCATAACACTGTTACCTCCCTTCGGATACCTTCCGAGCGAACTTTAATTATATGATTACCGCTTCTTCAACGACTTCTACCAGGCGGAAGCGCTTGGTTGCTGACAGCGGGCGAGTTTCCATGATGCGAACAACGTCACCGGTCTTAGCCTGGTTGTTTTCATCATGTGCTTTGAATTTCTTTGAGTACTTAACACGTTTTCCGTATAGCTTATGAAACTTGTAAGTTTCAACTAATACAGTAATTGTTTTATCCATTTTGTCAGATACAACACGACCTGTATATACTTTACGATCATTACGTTCAGTCATATGAGGCTAGCCTCCTCTCTAAGATCAGTTATTTACACTTAGTTCACGTTGACGGACAACGGTTTTCATGCGGGCAATGTTCTTTCTTACTTCACGGATGCGTGCAGTGTTTTCCAATTGGCCGGTTGCAAGCTGAAAGCGTAAATTAAAAAGCTCTTCTTTTAAAGATTTTACTTTTTGTTCAATTTCGGCAGTGGTTAGTTCTCTGATTTCATTAGCCTTCATTGATTTCACCACCAATTTCTTCACGTTTTACAAATTTAGTTTTAATCGGCAGCTTATGTGAGGCCAGACGTAACGCTTCCCGCGCAACTTCCTCAGGCACACCTGCGATTTCAAACATAATTTTTCCTGGTTTTACTACTGCTACCCAGCCTTCTGGAGCACCTTTACCGGAACCCATGCGGACTTCGAGGGGTTTAGCAGTATATGGCTTATCTGGAAAGATTTTGATCCAAACTTTACCGCCACGCTTCATGTAACGAGTCATTGCGATACGGGCAGCCTCGATTTGACGGCTTGTGATCCAAGAAGCTTCTGTAGCTTGAAGACCGTATTCCCCAAATGCTACTGTTCTGCCACCTTTAGCTTGGCCTCTCATTTTCCCACGATGTTGTCTACGATATTTAACACGTTTAGGCATTAACATAATGCATCTGCCCCCTTCCTTATTTGTTTGGTTTAGTTGGAAGGACTTCCCCACGATAGATCCACACTTTGACACCTAACTTACCATAAGTTGTGTCTGCTTCTGCAGTGCCATAGTCAATGTCGGCACGCAAAGTGTGAAGTGGTACAGTTCCTTCACTGTAATGTTCTGCACGAGCAATGTCAGCTCCGCCAAGACGTCCGGAAACCTGTGTTTTGATTCCTTTCGCTCCACCACGCATTGCACGCTGGATGGATTGCTTCTGGGCACGACGGAAAGAAATTCGGTTTTCCAGCTGACGAGCGATATTTTCAGCAACAAGTGTTGCGTCAAGATCAACTTTTTTGATTTCAACAATATTAATATGAACACGTTTGCCAGTAAGGCTGTTCAGCGCTTTTCGAAGTGCTTCCACTTCTGAACCACCTTTACCGATTACCATACCTGGCTTACCAGTATGAATGGTGATATTCACGCGATTTGCTGCACGTTCAATATCGATGGAAGAAACAGCAGCTGTACGCAAACGGTTTTCAAGATATTCTCTGATTTTAATATCTTCATGCAGCAAGTCTGCATAGTCTTTGCCGGCATACCATTTTGACTCCCAGTCTTTGATGATGCCAACACGAAGACCCGTTGGATTTACTTTTTGACCCACTGACTATCCCTCCTTCTTTTCTGTCACAACCACTGTGATATGGCTTGTGCGTTTATTAATTCTGCTTGCACGTCCTTGAGCACGTGGACGGAAACGTTTCAATGTAGCACCTTCATTAACAAATGCTTCAGAAATGACCAGGCTATCTGGATCCATTTCATAATTGTGTTCTGCATTAGCGATAGCGGAGTTTAATACCTTTTCCACGACCGGGGATGCTCCGCGTCTTGTATGGCGCAGGATTGCTACAGCTTCACCAACATTTTTTCCTCGAATTAGATCGACAACTAGACGTACTTTACGAGGAGCAATACGAACTGACTTCGCAACGGCTTTAGCTTGCATGTTGAATGCCTCCTCTCATTAGCGTTTTGTTTTCTTGTCATCGCCAGCGTGTCCTTTAAACGTACGGCTTGGCGCGAATTCACCTAATTTATGTCCGACCATGTCTTCTGTAATATAGACGGGTACGTGTTTACGTCCATCATAAACTGCGATTGTATGACCAACGAAATTAGGGAAAATAGTTGAACGGCGGGACCAAGTCTTAATAACTTGCTTCTTATCCGTTTCATTCAAGTTCTCGACTTTTTTCATTAGATGGTCATCTACAAAAGGTCCTTTTTTTAAGCTACGACCCATGGATAAACCTCCTTCCGCAATTGAGAGACGGGTGTGTTTCCCCGTCCAAAACTTAATTTATTTTTTTCGCTTACGAACGATATACTTATCAGATGGTTTGTTTCGTTGACGCGTTTTGTAACCAAGTGTAGGTTTGCCCCAAGGTGACATTGGTGATTTACGTCCGATAGGAGCGCGACCTTCACCACCACCATGCGGGTGATCGTTAGGGTTCATTACAGAACCACGAACTGTTGGGCGGATACCTTTCCAGCGGGAACGTCCTGCTTTACCTACACGGACAAGTTCATGTTCCAGATTTCCGACTTGGCCGATTGTTGCACGGCAAGTGGAAAGTACCAGGCGGACTTCTCCTGAAGCCAAACGTACGAGTGTGTACTTGTCTTCGCGCCCTAGGACCTGAGCTTCGGCACCGGCGGAACGGGCCAGCTGGCCTCCACGTCCTGGTTTTAGTTCAATGTTATGAATGATAGTACCTACAGGGATGTTTGCCAATGGCAATGCGTTCCCCATTTTAATGTCTGCTTCTTCTCCAGAAACAATTTCTTGCCCTACCTTCAGCCCTTTCGGAGCTAAGATGTAGCGTTTTTCACCGTCAGCATAGTTGATCAATGCAATGTTTGCGGAACGGTTTGGATCATACTCAACAGTAGCAACGCGTCCTGGTATACCATCTTTATCGCGTTTGAAGTCGATAATACGGTATTGACGCTTATGGCCGCCACCTTGATGACGAACAGTCAATTTCCCTTGGTTGTTACGACCGCCACGTTTGTGGAGTGGGCTCAACAGGGATCTTTCCGGCTTGTCAGTAGTGATTTCCGCGAAATCAGATGTTGACATATTACGTCTGCCGTTTGATGTTGGTTTAAACTTCTTAATCGCCATCTTGTTTTCCCTCCTTCACTTATTTTTGATTAAGCTTCAAAGAATTCCAGTTCTTTACTGTCTTCAGTAAGCTGTACAATTGCTTTTTTGCGGTCTGGGCGGTAACCACCGTAACGTCCCATACGCTTGAATTTACCTTTAACATTCAATGTGTTGACTTTTTCAACTTTCACACCAAAAATTAATTCAACAGCATCTTTGATCTCTGTTTTATTGGCTTTTGGATATACTTCAAATGTGTACTTTTTCGCTGCCATCAAATCAGCGGAATGCTCAGTGATGACAGGGCGCTTAATAATATCACGTGGGTCTTTCATTATGCAAGCACCTCCCCTGCTTTTTCAGCTGCATCCTTTGTGACGATCAGCTTGTCATGCGTAAGCAAGTCAAGTACATTGATTTCTTCTACGGTCAGTACTTTTACTGATTGAAGGTTGTTTGCTGAGCGGATTACTGTTTCTTCTTTGTCAGCAGTAACGATCAGTGCTTTTGTGTCCACTTTAAGGGCATCCAGCATCTTAACAACTTCTTTTGTTTTAGGTGCATCAATTGCAATGTTATCCAGTACTACAAGATTATCTTCTTGTACTTTGGAAGACAAAGCAGATTTAAGCGCCAAACGACGTACCTTCTTAGGAAGTTTATAACTATAGCTGCGTGGTGTAGGACCGAATACTGTTCCGCCGCCTACCCATTGTGGAGAGCGAATGGAACCTTGACGTGCACGGCCAGTCCCTTTCTGACGCCATGGCTTACGACCACCACCGCGAACCTCCGAGCGATTTTTCACTGCATGAGTACCTTGTCTTAAGGAAGCACGCTGCATTACTACAGCTTCATGTAAAACATGTGTGTTTGGTTCGATGCCGAATACAGAATCATTCAACTCCACATCTCCAGCTTGTGAACCATCTTGTTTAAAAAGTGCTACTTTAGGCATGACATATCCTCCCTTCGTTTATATGATTAGTTAGCCTTGTTTGCACTCGTGATTTTCACGAATGATTTTTTAGCACCAGGAACATTTCCTTTAATCAAAAGCAGATTCTTTTCAGTATCTACATTCACGATCTCAAGGTTTTGGATAGTAACCTGATTGCCACCCATCTGTCCAGGGAGTGGTCTACCTTTAAATACTCTCATTGGGTCAACCGCACCTAATGAACCTGGGCTTCTGTGATAATGGGAACCGTGGGACATTGGCCCGCGCTGTTGGTTATGACGCTTGATAGAGCCTTGGAAACCTTTCCCTTTAGTAGTTCCTGTTACATCAATTCTATCTCCAGCCTCGAATACGCCTACTCCGACTTCTTGGCCGACTTCATACGCATCAACGTCTGCGTCACGGATTTCACGAACGTAGCGCTTAGGGCTAGTGCTCGCTTTTTCAGCATGACCTTTAGCCGCTTTGTTTGCGCGAGATTCCTTGACATCAGCAAAGCCTAATTGCAGAGCTTTGTAACCATCATTCTCTTCTGTTCTCTTCTGTAAAACTACGTTTGGCTCAGCCTGGATAACTGTTACAGGGATTAATTCACCAGTTTCAGAAAATAGCTGAGTCATGCCGATTTTACGACCTAAGATTCCTTTCGTCATCCGTTACACCTCCTATAGTTAACATTAAATTTATAGTTTGATTTCAATATCCACACCGGATGGCAGGTCAAGACGCATAAGCGAATCAACTGTCTGCGGAGTTGGATTAACAATATCGATCAAGCGCTTATGTGTACGCATTTCGAATTGCTCACGAGAATCCTTGTACTTGTGCACCGCACGCAATACTGTGTAGACTGACTTCTCAGTTGGGAGTGGGATTGGTCCAGACACCTTAGATCCCGCTCTTTTTGCAGTGTCTACGATTTTTTCAGCAGATTGATCCAACACTTGGTGATCATATGCTTTCAAACGAATTCTGATTTTCTCTTTTGCCATTATTTTCCCTCCTTTTTCGCCCATATTATTACAGACATACTCCACGGAAATTCCTTAGCAGACCCGCCATGGCAAAGGGGCCGGGTGTGCCAACAACCTTCCGTTTCATCGCCCTAAATGACCAACATTCATATTATATAAGAAATCGCTGGTCAGTGCAACCTTTATATACATAAAAATATCTAATCGCACATCAATGTATTATACAGACTTCGAGCAGCCATTTCAAGGGCCTCAGTTATTTTTTTACTCTTTATCCTTGGTAGATTCTCTCAATACAGCAATTCTTTGAAAGACATGTTTATAGAAGGAAGCTGTTCAGCTAGGAAAGTACAGTGTAAAGCTATAGAAGACAATATTCCAGCGTTTGCAATTAAAAGGGGAGACTCAGCACTCCACTGTCCAGGAATGAACCAGATACTGAAACGGTACAGAAATTCCCAAAAGGATAGAATGTGAGGAAGTATTTCTCTTTTTGCTAAAATCTATAAACATAGGACTAGATTGTTTTCATAAAAAAGCGGACAGCAACTTGTGCTGTCCGCTCTATACGTAGGATTCAATTATTCTTGGATCTCGTTAACAACGCCGGATCCTACAGTACGTCCACCTTCACGGATGGAGAAACGAGTACCGTCTTCAATAGCGATTGGGGAAATGAGTTCAACTTGCATTTCCACGTTATCACCAGGCATAACCATTTCTACGCCTTCTGGAAGTTCAATAACTCCAGTCACGTCAGTTGTACGGAAGTAGAACTGAGGGCGATAGTTGGCGAAGAATGGAGTGTGACGTCCACCTTCTTCTTTGGAAAGAACGTATACTTCTGCTTTAAACTTTGTGTGTGGAGTGATAGAACCAGGCTTGGCCAGAACTTGACCACGGTTGATATCTTCACGAGCCACACCACGAAGAAGTGCACCAATGTTGTCACCAGCTTCTGCATAGTCAAGAAGCTTACGGAACATCTCAACACCAGTTACAGTAGTTTTGGAAGAGTCTTCGGCAAGACCGATAATTTCTACTTCGTCCCCTACTTTAACTTCTCCACGCTCAACACGGCCAGTTGCAACGGTACCACGTCCAGTGATGGAGAATACGTCTTCAACAGGCATCATGAATGGCTTATCTTTGTCACGGTCTGGAGTTGGGATATACTCATCAACTGCAGCCATCAGCTCAACGATTTTTTCTTCATACTCTGCATCACCTTCAAGTGCTTTCAGTGCAGAGCCTTTAACTACTGGCACATCGTCACCAGGGAAGTCATATTCAGTGAGAAGATCGCGAACTTCCATTTCTACCAATTCTAATAGTTCTTCATCGTCTACCATGTCCGTTTTGTTAAGGAATACTACGATAGAAGGTACACCAACGTTACGGGACAGCAGGATGTGCTCACGAGTTTGTGGCATTGGACCATCAGCAGCAGATACAACAAGGATAGCTCCGTCCATCTGTGCAGCACCAGTGATCATGTTTTTAACATAGTCAGCGTGACCTGGGCAGTCAACGTGTGCATAGTGGCGAGAATCAGTTTCGTATTCTACGTGAGATGTAGCAATGGTAATTCCACGCTCTTTTTCTTCCGGAGCTCCGTCGATTTGGTCATACGCCATTGCAGAACCTTTACCGGATTTCTTATGCATTACAGAAGTAATTGCAGCAGTCAGAGTAGTTTTACCATGGTCAACGTGTCCAATTGTTCCAATGTTGACGTGACTTTTAGAGCGATCGAATTTTTCTTTAGCCATTTATAGTTCCTCCTTTAATTAAATGAAAGTTGTTAGCATTTATAGTCAGCCAAGAAAATATACTGGTCATAATCTCAGCCTTTACTAAAAGTTATACTTTAGATTGAAGAAAAAATCAATTATTCACCAGCGTTTTTCTTGATAATTTCTTCAGCAATGCTTTTCGGCACTTCTTCGTAGTGGTCGAATGTCATGGTGTAAGTTCCACGGCCTTGCGTATTGGAACGCAATGCGGTAGCATAACCGAACATTTCGGAAAGAGGCACGAATGCATTAACAAGCTGCTGCTGCCCACGGGAATCCATACCTTCTACACGTCCACGACGGGAAGTTACGTCACCCATGATATCACCCATATACTCTTCAGGGATAACAATTTCAACTTTAACAACCGGCTCAAGGATTACTGGCTGAGTCTTAGCTTTAGCAGCTTTAAGCGCCATGGAACCAGCAACCTTAAATGCCATCTCGTTGGAGTCGACATCATGATAGCTTCCATCATATAGAGTCGCTTTGAAGTCGATCAGCGGGTAACCTGCAAGAATACCATTCTCGGCAGATTCTTTGATACCTGCTTCAACTGACGGGATGTACTCACGAGGGATAACACCACCGACAATTTTGTTTTCAAATTCAAAGCCGGCGCCTTCTTCGTTTGGCTCAAACTTAACCCAAACATGACCATACTGTCCACGACCACCGGACTGACGTACAAATTTACCTTCGACTTCAGCGGAAGCGCGGATGGTTTCACGATAGGCAACCATTGGAGCACCCACGTTAGCTTCAACTTTGAATTCACGTTTCAGACGATCTACGATGATGTCAAGGTGGAGTTCACCCATACCGGAGATGATTGTCTGTCCTGTTTCCACATCTGTTTCAGTTCTGAAAGTCGGATCCTCTTCTGCTAGCTTACCAAGTGCAATAGCCATTTTATCCTGGTCGGCTTTTGTCTTAGGCTCAATAGCAACGGAGATAACCGGTTCAGGGAATTCCATGGACTCAAGAACAACCAGGTCTTTTTCATGACAAAGTGTGTCACCTGTTGAAGTATCCTTCAAACCTACTGCAGCAGCGATTTCACCACTGTAGACAGTAGAGATCTCTTCACGGGAGTTTGCGTGCATTTGCAGAATACGTCCTACACGCTCACGCTTATCCTTTACAGAGTTCTTGACATATGAACCTGAATCCAATGTGCCGGAATAAACGCGGAAGAAGGTTAGCTTACCAACATATGGGTCAGTCATAACCTTGAATGCGAGCGCTGAGAAAGGTGCATCATCAGATGATGGGCGAGTAACTTTCTCCTCACTTCCAGGTACAACACCTTCGATCGGTGGTACATCTGTTGGTGCCGGTAGGTAGTCAAGGACACCATCCAACACTAGCTGTACACCTTTGTTTTTGAAGGCAGAACCGCAGAATACAGGGTAGAATTCCACGTTCAGTGTAGCTTGGCGAATTGCTTTCTTCAATTCTTCGTTGGAGACTTCCTCTCCTTCGAGGAACTTCATCATCAAGTCTTCATCAAGCTCAGAAACTGCTTCTACAAGACTTGCACGGAGTTCTTCCGCCTTATCCTTGTATTCAGCAGGAATTTCACGAGCCTCCGCACGTGTTCCAAGGTCATCTTCATAGAAGTAGGCTTCCATGTTTATAAGGTCGATGATACCCTCGAACTCGTCTTCAGCCCCGATTGGAAGTTGTACTGGGTGAGCATTTGCTCCCAGGCGGTCATTCAGTGTTCCGGTAGAATACTCGAAATCCGCACCTACTTTATCCATCTTATTGATGAACACAATACGAGGTACACCATAAGTAGTAGCCTGGCGCCAAACTGTTTCTGTCTGCGGCTCAACACCTGATTGAGCATCAAGTACAGTTACCGCACCATCCAACACCCTCAGGGAACGCTCAACTTCAACAGTGAAGTCTACGTGTCCAGGTGTATCAATGATGTTGATTCGATGGCCTTTCCATTGAGCGGTAGTAGCAGCGGAAGTAATTGTAATACCGCGCTCCTGCTCCTGCTCCATCCAGTCCATCTGTGAAGCACCCTCGTGGGTTTCACCGATTTTGTGAATACGTCCTGTGTAGAAAAGAATACGCTCGGTAGTAGTGGTCTTACCTGCATCAATGTGCGCCATAATACCAATATTACGCGTCTTTTCCAAGGAGAACTCTCTAGCCATGTATTCTTCTCCCTTCTCTTGAAAGCTTTATATTTGGTATAATTACCAGCGGTAGTGAGCGAATGCTTTATTGGCTTCAGCCATTTTATGCATTTCTTCACGTTTCTTCACTGCTGCTCCAGTGTTATTGGAAGCATCCAGGATTTCGTTTGCAAGACGTTCTTCCATTGTTTTTTCTCCGCGTAGACGGGAGTAATTAACAATGTAACGAAGACCTAAAGCCTGACGGCGTTCAGGGCGAACCTCCATTGGCACCTGGTAGTTGGAACCACCGACACGGCGGGCTCTAACTTCAAGCACTGGCATAACGTTTTTCATCGCCTGTTCAAATACTTCCATTGCATTTTGACCGCTTCTTTCAGCTACAAGTTCGAATGCATTATAAAGAATTTTTTGGGCTTTACCGCGTTTACCATCAATCATGATTTGGTTGATCAAACGAGTTACTAATTTTGATTTATAAAGTGGATCCGGCAAGACATCGCGTTTAGGTACTGGTCCTTTACGTGGCATATGTCCCCCTCCTTTCCTTGTTGTATTCGTTTCACGGTTTATTTCTTAGGTCGTTTTGTTCCGTATTTGGAACGGCCTTGTGCACGGCCTTCTACTCCTGCAGTGTCAAGCGCACCACGTACGATGTGGTAACGTACACCAGGAAGGTCTTTTACACGGCCTCCACGAAGCAATACAACACTGTGCTCTTGAAGATTGTGGCCAATCCCCGGGATGTATGCAGTTACTTCCATGTTATTAGAAAGACGCACACGAGCATATTTACGAAGAGCCGAGTTAGGTTTCTTCGGTGTCAAAGTACCAACACGTGTACATACTCCGCGTTTTTGTGGAGAATTTTGGTTGGTGAACTTTTTCTTAAAGCTGTTGTACCCTCTGTTAAGTGCTGGAGAGTCAGATTTCTTTGGCTTGCTCACACGACCTTTACGTACTAGCTGATTAATTGTAGGCATGTATATTTCCTCCTTTCTTTTCTAGTGATTGGGCTTGCGTTAAACCCGGCACCACCTACCAGCTGTGGCTTTTGTAATTCCACATATCCAGGTGGTTCATCTTTTGGCAAAAACAAAGCTTTCGCGAAAGAATTCCGCCAAAACTAGGATTGTTTTATTGCTGCTGTAGATGCCCCAACCTCTATGCCGCAAGCAGCTCCAAGCTTGTTCATTGAATCAACCCGTTCACATGGTATATTCAATTCTTCGGCTAAACTTGCAACCTTTTGTGTTATTTTTGGATCTGCATCGTCAGCAATGAACACTTCGCTGATTTCACCATTCTTCATGGCTTTGAGCGTTTGCTTTGTTCCAATAATCACACGTGATTTAACTTGCGTTACTTTTTCATAAGACATATTCATATATCCTCCAAAGCAACAAGCATATCGGAAGCACCTAGGATAGTTTATCATCCACCCATAATCGTGTCAACATAAAATGGGATTTTTATGGCTCCCGATTCCAACACTTGTTTTTATCACATAGTAAAGCGGGTGGCGGTTCCGGCACAGCCGGAACCGAACCTCCCGTTTATTGAATTGCTTCTGTTTCTTCCGCCTCTTCTGCAGGCTCATCAACGTTAGCTTCAACAGAACGGTATTGCTGCATTCCAGTACCAGCTGGAACAAGTTTACCGATAATGACATTCTCTTTAAGACCTAACAGCTCATCACGCTTTCCTTTAATAGCGGCATCTGTAAGGACACGTGTGGTCTCCTGGAAGGATGCTGCGGACAGGAATGAATCAGTCTCCAGCGAAGCTTTTGTAATTCCAAGAAGTACTGGTTTCCCTGTTGCAGGAGACTCGCCATTCAGCAGAACCTGATGGTTAGCATCACGGAACTGGTGCAGTTCAAGCAGAGAACCAGGGAGCACTTCCGTATCACCGGCATCCACTACACGCACTTTGCGCATCATCTGGCGAACCATTACTTCCACGTGTTTGTCGCCGATTTCCACACCCTGCATCCGGTATACTTTTTGTACTTCCTTCAGCAAGTAATCCTGCACTCCTTCGATGCCTTTGATTCGCAGGAGTTCCTTAGGATCCACGGAACCTTCTGTCAGTTCCTGGCCGGCTTGAACTTCGTCGCCAACCGTCACTTTTATCCGGGCATTATATGGAACCGGATAGGACCGCTGCTCCACATCACCTTGAATAACAATTTCTTGTTTATCTTTAACTTCTTTAATTTCCAGCACGGTTCCATGAACTTCTGTGATGACCGCTTGCCCTTTTGGATTACGGGCTTCAAAGATTTCCTGGATACGTGGAAGACCTTGCGTGATATCATCACCGGCCACCCCGCCTGTGTGGAAAGTACGCATGGTAAGCTGTGTACCAGGCTCACCAATAGACTGTGCAGCAATGATACCAACTGCTTCGCCTACTTCAACCTCATCACCTGTTGCGAGGTTACGGCCATAACACTTCTTACAAACGCCATGCTTGGTATTACATGTGAATGCTGTCCTGATAATGACACTTTCAATGCCAGCCTCTTCAATCTGCTTCGCCTGATCCTCGGAGATAACTGTATCATTCTCCACAATTACCTTACCTGTTTCAGGATGTTTCACAGTCTCGAACGCTGTACGTCCTATCAGACGGTCGATCAGTGGTTCGATCAATTCTGTCCCCTCAGTAAGAGCAGATACTGTCAATCCACGGTCGGTACCGCAATCTTCTTCACGGACAATTACATCCTGGGCAACATCTACCAATCTTCTGGTCAAATAGCCGGAGTCGGCAGTTTTCAGTGCGGTATCTGCCAAACCTTTACGTGCACCGTGAGTGGAAATAAAGTATTCCAATACTGTCAGGCCTTCACGGAAGCTTGATTTAATTGGCAGTTCAATGATTTTACCAGCCGGGTTGGCCATCAGGCCACGCATACCTGCAAGCTGTGTGAAGTTGGAAGCATTACCCCTCGCACCCGAGTCACTCATCATGAATATCGGGTTACGCGGACTTAAGGACTGCATCAGTTTGTCCTGAATGGTATCTTTAGCCTGGGACCAGACTGCAATGACCCTGTCATAACGTTCTTCATCCGTGATCAGACCACGGCGGAACTGCTTAAGGACATTATCCACTTTCTTTTGGGCCTCATCTAAGATTCCTTCCTTCTCGGCGAGCACCACGATATCGGAAACACCAACGGTCATTCCCGCCTTAGTGGAATAGCTGAAACCTAGATCTTTCATGCGGTCAAGCATCTTGGAAGTTTCACTGATTTTAAATCGTTTAAACACTTCGGCGATGATGTCACCAAGGAATCCTTTTTTGAAAGGTTTAATAATCTCTCTTGACTGGATTTCCTCTTTAATGTCCTTATCACTATCCACAAAGTATTTATCAGGGGTTTCTAACTCAAGGTTGCTCTGTGTCGGTTCGTTGATATACGGGAAGGATTCCGGCAGAATCTCATTGAATATCAGTTTTCCGACCGTTGTCAACAGGAGTTTATTCTGATTTTCTTTTGTGAAAGTTTTATTTTCTAAGCTTGACGCCTGCACTGCAATTCTCGTATGCAAGTGGACATATCCATTTTGATAGGAGAGGAGTGCTTCATTGATATCTTTGAAAACCTTACCTTCTCCAACGGCGCCTTCTCTTTCCAGAGTGAGGTAGTAGTTGCCCAATACCATATCCTGGGAAGGAGTAACAACAGGCTTGCCGTCTTTCGGGTTCAGAATGTTCTGGGCAGCCAGCATCAAAATGCGGGCTTCCGCTTGAGCTTCTGCAGATAACGGTACGTGAACCGCCATTTGGTCCCCATCAAAGTCAGCATTGTATGCCGTACATACTAGAGGGTGTAGGCGGATAGCGCGGCCTTCAACCAAGGTAGGTTCGAACGCCTGGATCCCCAACCTGTGCAGGGTTGGTGCACGGTTAAGCAATACCGGGTGCTCCTTGATAACTTCCTCAAGTACATCCCATACCTCCGGATGCACACGCTCTATTTTCCGTTTTGCGGACTTGATGTTGTGAGCAATTCCTCTTTCCACCAGTTCCTTCATGATGAATGGCTTGAATAGCTCAAGCGCCATTTCTTTTGGCAGTCCGCACTGATACATTTTCAGATGCGGTCCAACCACGATAACAGAACGTCCTGAATAGTCTACACGCTTACCAAGCAGGTTCTGACGGAAACGCCCCTGCTTACCCTTCAGCATATGGGATAAAGACTTCAGTGGCCTATTACCAGGACCGGTTACAGGACGGCCTCTCCGGCCATTATCAATCAGAGCATCTACTGCTTCTTGGAGCATGCGTTTCTCGTTTTGGACGATAATGCTAGGAGCCCCAAGGTCCAGCAGGCGTTTCAGACGGTTGTTCCGGTTGATCACACGACGATACAGATCATTCAAGTCAGACGTCGCAAAACGTCCTCCATCAAGCTGCACCATTGGGCGGATTTCTGGCGGGATTACCGGAAGGACATCCAGAACCATCCAGGAAGCATCGTTTCCTGAGTTGCGGAAGGATTCGAGCACTTCCAACCGCTTGATTGCACGAGTTCTTCGCTGCCCGTGTGCTGTTTTAAGCTCTTCCCGCAAGGCATCGACTTCCTTCTCTAAATCGATATCCTGCAAAAGTTTGCGAATTGCTTCGGCACCCATCTGCGCCTTGAATGATTTGCCATATTTATCATAGTAAGAGCGGTATTCCTTCTCGGAAAGAAGCTGTTTCTTCTCTAAAGGAGTATCACCTGCATCTGTTACGATATATGCAGCAAAATAGATAACCTCTTCCAATGCACGTGGAGACATATCAAGAACAAGCCCCATACGGCTTGGTATCCCTTTGAAATACCAAATATGCGACACAGGTGCGGCTAACTCAATATGACCCATCCTTTCACGGCGGACCTTGGATTTAGTCACCTCAACTCCGCAGCGGTCGCAGACAACTCCCTTGTAACGTACGCGTTTGTACTTGCCACAGTGGCATTCCCAGTCTTTCTGTGGACCGAAAATACGCTCACAGAATAGGCCATCTTTTTCCGGCTTCAGTGTCCGGTAATTGATTGTTTCCGGCTTTTTGACCTCTCCGTATGACCAAGAACGGATTTTTTCCGAGGATGCTAAACCGATTTTCATATACTCAAAGTTATTTACATCTAGCAAAGGGCCTACCTCCCTTAAAGTGTCCCGATTTATCCATTGGCTTATCTATCCTAAGCAAAAAGCTGGCTGGGAACCCCGGGAACCGGGGTCTTTTTCCGCCAACTATTGATTTTCTCCGACTTCCAGATTCAACTTGCTCGCTGCCTGTGTGTCTTCCTCTTCCAGTTCACGCATGTCGATTTCTTCCTCATCGCTTGAGAGCATTTTGACATCCATTCCGAGACTTTGAAGTTCTTTAATCAATACTTTGAATGATTCAGGAACCCCAGCCTCCGGAACATTGTCTCCTTTGACAATCGATTCATACGTCTTCACACGGCCGACTACATCGTCTGATTTGACTGTCAGGATTTCCTGCAGGGTGTATGCAGCTCCATATGCTTCCAGAGCCCATACCTCCATCTCACCGAAACGCTGTCCACCGAACTGCGCTTTACCACCGAGCGGTTGCTGGGTTACGAGGGAATACGGTCCAGTTGAACGGGCATGCAACTTATCATCAACCATATGGGCGAGTTTGATCATATACATGACGCCGACCGACACACGGTTATCAAACGGCTCACCGCTGCGGCCGTCATAAAGGATGGTTTTTGCATCCCGCGGCATTCCAGCCTCTTCAAGGGTTTCCCAAACATCTTCTTCTCGGGCCCCGTCAAACACTGGGGTCGCGACGTGAAGGCCTAATTCCCTTGCCGCCATACCAAGATGCAATTCAAACACCTGTCCGATATTCATACGGGATGGTACCCCCAATGGGTTAAGCATGATATCGATCGGTGTGCCATCCGGCAAGTAAGGCATATCCTCTTCCGGAAGGATTTTCGAGATTACACCTTTGTTACCGTGACGACCGGCCATTTTATCCCCTTCGTTTATCTTACGTTTCTGGACAATATAAGCTCGGACAAGCTGATTTACGCCCGGCGGCAGCTCATCTCCGTCTTCACGGTGGAAGATTTTCACGTCAAGGACTATTCCGCCGGCACCATGAGGTACTCTGAGGGAAGTATCCCGGACTTCTCTAGCCTTTTCACCGAAGATGGCATGGAGGAGCCGTTCTTCCGCCGAAAGCTCTGTTACCCCTTTAGGAGTAACCTTACCAACCAGAATATCTCCATCGGTGACTTCTGCCCCGACACGGATGATACCCTGCTCATCAAGGTTTTTCAACGCATCTTCACCGACATTCGGGATATCTCTTGTAATTTCTTCGGGTCCCAACTTGGTATCCCGAGCCTCTGATTCATACTCCTCTATATGGATGGAAGTATAAACGTCATCCTTCACAAGTCTTTCACTCATGATGATGGCATCCTCATAGTTGTAACCTTCCCATGTCATAAAACCAACGAGCACATTCTTACCTAAAGCCAGCTCTCCATCCTGCATGGAAGGTCCATCAGCCAATACTTCTCCTTTGGTTACCCGGTCTCCTTCACTTACAATCGGACGCTGGTTGTAACAGGTACCCTGGTTGGAGCGGATGAATTTCTGAAGGGTATACTTATCTGTATCTCCTTCAACCTCCTTACCGTCCACATTAGAGATGCGGCGCACAACTACTGTTTTAGCCTCCACACTCTCTACTACACCGTCATGGCGGCATATAATGGCGGCACCTGAGTCTTTTCCGTTTACATATTCCATCCCAGTACCTACAACAGGGGCTTCGGGCTGCATCAGTGGAACAGCCTGACGCTGCATGTTGGCACCCATCAATGCACGGTTGGAGTCATCATTTTCCAAGAAAGGAATACATGCGGTAGCCGCTGAAACAACCTGCTTTGGCGATACGTCCATATAATCAATCTGTTCCCGCTTTACTACCGTGTTGTCTCCACGGAAACGGGCAATGACTTCCTCGCTTGCAAATGTTGCATCCTCATTCAATTCAGCATTTGCCTGTGCGACAACATAATTATCTTCCTCATCGGCAGTTAGATAATCAATTTGGGCTGTAACCTTACCAGTTTCAGGATCTACCCGGCGGTATGGTGTCTCAATAAACCCGAATTCATTTACCTTTGCATAACTGGATAATGAGTTGATCAGCCCGATGTTAGGCCCCTCAGGCGTTTCAATCGGACACATGCGGCCATAGTGTGAGTAGTGAACGTCACGGACTTCGAAACCGGCGCGTTCCCTTGTCAAACCACCTGGTCCTAATGCTGATAGACGACGTTTATGCGTCAGCTCTGCAAGCGGATTGGTCTGGTCCATGAACTGTGAAAGCTGCGAGCTTCCGAAAAACTCTTTTATTGAAGCAATTACAGGCCTGATATTGATCAGCTGCTGTGGAGTGATACTGGAAGTGTCCTGAATGGACATCCTCTCTCTCACCACTCGCTCCATACGGGATAGACCAATACGGAACTGGTTTTGCAGCAGCTCCCCGACAGAACGGAGACGACGGTTGCCAAGGTGGTCGATATCATCTGTCCCGCCAACCTCATGGAGAAGATTGAAGAAATAGCTGACAGACGAGAGAATATCGGCAGGGGTAATATGTTTTACCTCTTTCGGCACATTGGCATTGCCTATTACATTCAGAACCCTTTCACCATTAGGGTCAGTTGGATCTATAATCTTGATAGATTGAAGTGGAATAGGATCTTCCAGCACTCCATCAGTCGGTTCGAAAACTTTCTCACCAAGCCGTGCTTCTTCATCTTCAAGATAAGGAATAATCTTATCCAGCAGTTTACGCTCCAGCTTATCACCTTTTTGGGCAAGTACCTCGCCTGTTTCCTGATCCACGATGTTTTCAGCAAGAACCTGATTGAAAAGTCGATTCTTAAGATGCAGCTTCTTGTTCATCTTGTAACGGCCGACACGGGCAAGGTCATAACGTTTAGGGTCGAAGAAACGGGATACCAGCAGACTTTTTGCATTTTCTACTGTAGGCGGCTCCCCAGGACGTAAACGTTCGTAGATTTCCAGCAATGCTTTTTCTGATGTTTCTGTATTATCTTTTTCTAACGTGTTTTTTAAGTATTCATTCTCACCAATGAGATCAATGATTTCCTGGTCTGTACCAAACCCAAGTGCACGCAACAGCACAGTTATCGGCAATTTGCGTGTACGGTCAATACGGACATGGGCAACGTCCTTGGCATCTGTCTCAAATTCAAGCCAGGCACCACGGTTTGGAATTACTGTAGCACCAATTCCCCGCTTCCCGTTTTTATCGATTTTCTTGTTAAAATAGACACTAGGTGAACGGACGAGCTGTGATACGATCACTCGTTCAGCTCCATTAATTACAAATGTACCCGTATCTGTCATCAGAGGGAAATCTCCCATAAAGACTTCCTGCTCTTTCACTTCTCCGGTTTCATTATTTATTAGACGGACCTTCACACGAAGCGGAGCGTTATAGGTGACGTCCCGTGACTTCGATTCTTCCACGGAATACTTCGGTTCACCTAAACTGTAGTCGACAAATTCAAGAGATAGATTTCCTGTGAAATCTTCAATAGGAGAAATGTCTTTGAACATTTCCCTTAGACCTTCCTCCATGAACCACTCATAGGAAGCGGTTTGGATCTCGATTAAATTTGGCAATTCCAAAACTTCGCTGATACGCGCATAGCTCCTGCGTTGGCGGTGCCGTCCATACTGAACTAGTTGACCTGTCAACTGCTTCACCCCTTAAATCAAGCATTTTGTAGAAACTCTACTGAAATGATTTTTATATTTGAAAAACAAACCTGAATTTGCAATCATCCAGGAATGCTTTGATACCAGTTACTTCCGCCGGTTGCCGGCGGCCATACATGCAAGAACACACATCCGTGTGTATCGGATTCCTTGCGACTCCAAAGATTGCCTGACGGCGTTTTAATCATTAGAAAACAGGAAAATACAAGTTTTAATTACTCTTAACTTTACCATTTTCTCCTTCCAACAATGGAATATACGTCATAATTCGATAAAAATATATCTTGACAAAGGAATCGCCATGTTAGCATTTATCTATCATACCATCTCGACTTAAACTCGTCAAACATTAACAGCCTTCAGTATATAGTAGCCTTTGTCTTTTGCAACTATTTCTACTTCCCCGAACAATTCTTCCAACTTGATTTTGGCAGAAGGTGCTCCCTGCTTCTTTTGCATGACTGCCCACAACTCCCCATTTTCCTGCAACGCATTTTTAGATTCTTCAAAGAGTTGATGTACTGTTTTTTTTCCTGCTCTTATCGGGGGGTTGGATATCACTGAAGCAAATGATCGGTTCTTCAGGCCCATAAACAAATCACTATAGGTAAACTCAACGTTGGTCACACCGTTCTGTTTAGCATTCTTTTCCGCTAAGCCGAGAGCTCTTTCATTGACATCCGCCATCACTACTTTTCTATCGGGGTAAGAATCTGCTAGCGAAATACCGATCGGACCATAGCCGCATCCGAGGTCCAATAAGTCACCCGGCTCATCCGGAGCAGTAAATTTTTCAATTAACAGCCGCGATCCAAAATCCACTTCGTTTTTAGAAAACACTCCCACATCACTAGTGAAAGTATAAACCTTGTTTCTCAATTCATATTTCCATGTCTTGGGTGAACTTTTTGATTGGGGTTTATTCGAAAAGTAATGCTCAGCCATTTGGGCACCTACTTTTTTATTTAATATGAGAAGAAAATTACTGTAAAGCGCCAGAAACATCCCTGAATCAGAGCTTCCGTTTTAGGGCGCTTTTCGCTTCGAGGAAACTGAATGATTGGGATGGGCGCTGGAGTCGGCGGTTTTCGCCTTTAAGATATAGAAAGCCCGCCGTAGGACGACGAGCTTACATGTAATTAATAGGTTATTACTTAACTTCTACTTCAGCGCCAGCTTCTTCAAGTTTACCTTGGATTTCCTCAGCGTCTTCTTTAGAGATTCCTTCTTTAACTGGTTTAGGTGCGTTATCCACCAAGTCTTTTGCATCTTTCAGGCCAAGACCAGTGATTTCACGTACAGCTTTAACCACTTTGATTTTAGAAGCGCCAGCACCAGTAAGCACTACATCAAATTCAGTTTGTTCTTCTGCTGCTTCTCCTGCTCCTGCTGCACCTGCTGCTGCTACTGGAGCTGCTGCAGTTACTCCGAATTCTTCTTCGATTGCTTTAACTAAGTCGTTCAGTTCGAGAACGGACATTTCTTTAATCGCATCAATGATTTGCTCATTATTCATGATAAAATTCCTCCTGGTTTTTATATTATAGTTTTAATAGAAACGAACTTAAACGGCAGGTTTACACTGCCTGAGTTTATTCGCCTTGTTCTTCTTTCTGTTCCGAAACAGCTTTTGCAGCATATGCAAAGTTGCGGACTGGTGCTTGAAGTACACTAAGAAGCATAGAGACCATGCCTTCGTAGTTTGGAAGGTTCGCAAGCTCTTTCAACTGATCAACAGTAGCTACCTTTCCTTCAATAACACCGCCTTTGATCTCCAAAGCATCATGCTCTTTGGCAAAGTTGTTCAGGATCTTAGCTGGAGCAACGACATCATCATTACTGAAAGCCAGGGCGTTCGGACCTGTTAGCAGGTCGTTCAACTCTGTCAATTCAGCAGATTCAACGGCACGGCGTGTCATTGTATTCTTGTAGACTTTGAAGTCAATCCCAGCTTCGCGGAGCTCTTTACGCAATTGCGTTACTTCAGCTACATCAAGACCGCGGTAATCCACGAGTACAGATGTCTGGCTTTGGCGAAATTTCTCTGTGATTTCTTCAACAACCTGTTTCTTTTGCTCAATTACATTAGACATTATTCCACCTCCTGTTAACATTCATCATACCGTTCGAGAAGCCCGAAGAATGGCAGGAAATTTCTTTCCAACCAGCGGGACATATAAGAAAAGCTCCCATGTAGACATGGGAGCTTAATATCACAAATGGAAAGAGCGGGAAATGCCTTTCACATCTGTCTATAAACACCTCGGCAGGATATTAAGCGAATGGTCGCCCCTGCTGTCTACGGTACAACGTATTCAATTCACAACGTGATCTATTATATTGGATAGAAATCAAAAAGTCAATAGTCGATTAACGATAGTTGGAGACGTCGACTTTGATTCCAGGTCCCATGGTTGAAGCGATGGATACATTCTTCATGTATGTCCCTTTAGCGCTTTGCGGTTTAACTTTGACCAATTGCTCAGCGAGAGCGGCAAAGTTGTCAACCAATTTATCATTCTCGAAAGAAAGTTTGCCGATCGGCACATGGATGTTGGCAGACTTGTCCACACGGTACTCAACCTGTCCCGCCTTGACATCTTTGACTGCTTTTTCCACGTCGAAAGTAACTGTCCCGGTTTTAGGGTTAGGCATCAGGCCTTTAGGCCCCAACACACGGCCCAGCTTACCAACTTCAGCCATCATATCTGGAGTGGCTACGATCACATCAAACTCAAACCAGCCTTGGTTGATTTTATTGATGTATTCCTCTTCACCCACATAATCTGCACCTGCGTTTTCGGCCTCTTTGGCTTTTTCGCCTTTAGCGAACACCAGAACACGCTGGGTTTTACCAGTTCCATGCGGCAACACCATTGCACCGCGGATCTGTTGGTCAGCTTTCTTAGGGTCTACACCCAGACGAAAAGCTGCTTCGACTGTTTCGTCAAAGTTTGCTTTAGAAGCTTCTTTTGCCAAAGCAACAGCTTCATTTATATCATATGATTTAGAACGATCAACAAGTTTCAAAGCTTCTTGATGCTTCTTACCTCTTTTTGCCATTTTATTTCCTCCTCTATTGTGGTTATAACGGTAAGACCTCCCACTTATAAAAGCCAAACACTTTTATAAAGCTTAGAATGACAGACATCCTAAGGTGTTCCTTAAAATGCTGCCAATCTCACGAAAAAGGTTGCGGGTAATGGCATGTCACTCGCAACCTGTACCGTATTTTGAAACATTAATTAGTCTTCGATGGTGATACCCATGCTGCGGGCTGTTCCCTCAACCATGCGCATCGCTGCCTCTACATCAGCGGCGTTCAGGTCTTCCATTTTTGTTTCCGCGATTTCTTTGACTTGATCGCGTTTAACACTAGCAACTTTATTACGGTTCGGCTCCCCTGAAGCAGTTTCAATGCCTGCTGCTTTCTTCAACAGAACTGCAGCCGGTGGAGTTTTAGTAATAAATGTAAATGAACGGTCTTCAAACACCGTGATTTCAACAGGAATAATCATACCCGCCTGGTCTTGCGTGCGTGCATTGAATTCTTTACAGAATCCCATGATGTTCACACCTGCTTGACCCAATGCCGGTCCTACCGGTGGCGCCGGGTTTGCTTTTCCAGCTGGAATTTGCAATTTAACTAGCTTGATTACTTTTTTAGCCACGAGACACACCTCCTTAAAGTCCGTGATGTGGTAATAGGGTCCTGTATGGTACCCTCCCACTCCAATTTGCCATATTCAATGCCGAAGCATGAATAACAAAAGAATTTTAGCATGAATCGGGAGATGATGCAAGCCCTCCTCCCGATTTTTATCGAATTGTATTAGATTTAGCTGAGTTTTTCTATTTGGTTGAAGTCTAATTCAACCGGAGTTTCCCTTCCAAACATATTCACATGCACTTTGATTTTTTGCTTATCCATATCAATATGCTCGATCGTCCCAGTGAAATCTGTAAACGGCCCATCTGTCACCCGGACATGCTCCTTCAATTCGAAATCCAGCTGTACTGGCGCATCTTCGACTCCCATACGTTTAAGGACTGTCTCCGCTTCGCCGGGGAGCAGTGGCGTCGGTTTGGCTCCTCCGCCACTGGAGCCGATAAACCCGGTAACACCGGGCGTATTCCTTACAACATACCAGGAATCATCTGTCATAATCATCTCTGTCAGGACATAACCAGGAAAAGACTTTTTCTTGACCACTTTCCGTTTGCCGTCCTTGATTTCCGTCTCTTCATCTTCTGGGACAATGACACGGAAGATTTTATCTTCCATGCCCATCGTCTCCACTCGTTTCTCCAAGTTCATCTTCACTTTGTTTTCATACCCGGAATAAGTATGAATGACATACCAGTTTTTCTCCATTCGATCAGGGCGGCAACCACCCTTCCCTCCCTTATGTTTATTAACGGATATCTATTCTGCAGCATCTGCAATCTGCTTCGCTGTTAATTTCAGGCAATTTAAAAAACCCGTGCTGCCGGGTTTTATAAAAGGAATATTATTTTCATTATAGCATAATCTTCTAGTAATTATTCAAAGAAAGCGTTCAAAGCTTGGGAAATCCCAAAATCGACAATTGCAAAAAACACCGCTACAAACGCCACCGTAGTTATAACCGTTATCGTGTATGCAGTCAATTCCTTCCCTTTTGGCCAGCTTACCTTCTTCATCTCTCTGGAGACATTCTTCAAAAACGAGAACATGCCTGTACCCCCTAAACTCTGCCTTTACCGGACGCTTATTTTGTCTCGCGGTGCAATGTATGCTTACTGCATGTTTTGCAGTATTTTTTAACTTCCAGACGTGTGTCCTGGGCGGATACATTTTTATTTGTAGAATAATTTCTGCTGTTGCAAATTGCACACGCTAATATTACTTTTTTTCTCATCGATTCACCCCGTTCAGGGTTCATTTTACACACACTCTAATGTAGCATGGACCAGCCACTCTGTCAACGGAGCCCAATTCCCCACCCCGTCAGTATTTTACCTTCTCTGTTTCTAAGAGCTGCTCCAATTTCCTTTTCACCCGCTGAAGGGCATTATCAATGGATTTGACATGCCTGTCCAACAACACGGAGATTTCCTGATAGGTCTGGCCGTCTAAATAGAGGTGGAGCACCTTTTTTTCCAGGCCGCTCAACAACTCTGATAACTTGTTCTCCATATCTCCGTATTTCTCTCTATTGATGAGCAGCTCCTGCGGGTCTATCGTTTTGGATCCGGCTATCACGTCGAGCAGAGTTCTGTCAGTCTCTTCATCATACATTGGCTTGTCCAATGAAACATATGAATTAAGGGGAATATGCTTTTGCCTGGTAGCCGTTTTGATTGCAGTTATGATCTGCCTCGTCACACAAAGTTCGGCAAAGGCCTTAAAGGATGACTGCTTCTCTTTATCATAGTCTCTGATTGCTTTATAGAGTCCGATCATTCCCTCTTGAATGATATCCTCTTTATCTGCTCCCACCAGAAAGTAAGTCCGCGCCTTCGCCCATACAAAGTTTTTATATTTATTTATAAGAAAATCCAACGCATTGCTGTCCTCTTGATGAATCAGGCGAAGTAGTTCATCATCATCAAGTATGCTTAAGTTATGGTCCTCCGCCGCTAACTGCTTGACACTCAACACAAAGCCCCCCCCGGAACGTACAGTCAATTTAGAATTATTATACAGTAAGCGCTTTATAAGAGTCAATGCCAAAAAAGGGGATACCATGCGGAATAATCGTACCCGAACCGCTCATGTATCCCCTCTCCGCCACTTTTCAAACTTTTTTAACACTTCATCACTCAAAGCTATTTTTGTCTGCGGCTTCATCTTTTGATGTGTCTTGATATTCTCCTCAATCTCTCTTTCAATATTTCCTAATTCGATCAATAATTCCCTGGCCGATTTACGCAAGGCTCCTCTGCTGAAGATCGTGCGTTGTTCGGTATAATCATTAGTTACGACGTACACCTGATTCTGTACGTTCTTCAGATCTTTTACGAGTTTTTCGATACACTCATCGGCGGTTTCCTTTTCTTTGGTGAAAATGACCTCAACTTTATATGCTTCCAATTTGGAAGCTGTACCTCTTACGTAGTAAGCATCGAAAACGATGATAACCCTCATTCCGGTATATGCCTGATACTCGGCCATCAAACCAATAAGGCGGTCGCGCGCCTGGGCCATATCCTTTTCTTTAAGCCTCTGCAGTTCTCCCCATGCGCCTATGACGTTGTAACCGTCCACTACCAGAATATTCATTATCCCTCACCAAGCGGAGATCTTTTGCGGTACACCTCGTACAGGAGAAGGCTGCATGCAACAGAAGCATTAAGAGAGGAAACCTCGCCCTTCATGGGGAGGCTTACCGTCCAATCACATTTTTTTCTGACCAGCCGGCTCATTCCTTTGCCTTCATTACCAATGACAATGGCGAGTGGGAGCGTCCCTTCTAATTGACGATAATCTTCCGTAGCGTCCGCTTCTGTTCCGACAACCCAAACATTCCGCTCTTTCAACTCATCAATTGTATTGGCAATGTTAGTTACCCGGACCACTGGAATGTGCTCCATTGCCCCCGCTGCAGTTTTTGCCACCGTAGCAGTGAGCCCCACAGAACGGCGCTTTGGGATAATTACGCCATGAACCCCCGCAGCATCAGCAGTGCGGAGGATGGAACCCAAGTTATGTGGGTCCTCCAACTCGTCCAGAATAATTAAAAATGGCTCCTCCTTGTTCTCGTCTGCCCTCTGAAACAGGTCTTCAATAGAAGCATATTGATAAGATGCTACATAAGCAATGACTCCCTGATGATTTCCGGACGCCGCTTGGTCCAGTTTACTCTTGGGAACCTTCTGTACAATTGTCCCCGCTTCCTTGCTTTGATGAATGATTTTCCCTTGTACTTTAGGATTTAGTTGTTCGGAAACAAGCACCTTATTTACTGACCTTCCTGATTTTAAAGCCTCCAGAACGGGATTCTTGCCGATAATCATCTCTTGCTGTTGATCCATTACTGTTTCCTCCCTTCAGTGAATTCCACCGCCTGGCCCAACAGTTCCTCCAGCCGTTTCTTATTTCCAGATAAGTAATGATAGCCAATGAGTGCTTCAAAGGCAGTACTGTAGCGGTAAGTTTGAATGCTGATGTTCTTGGGCGTCGACCCGGACTTGGCATTTCTGCCTCTTGCGACCACCCGCTCCTCCTCTTCGTCAAGGACCCCGTTGTCCAGCCAATGCAGGACAACGGCCGCCTGTGCTTTCCCTGATACAAAACTCACTGCTTTCTGATGAAGCTGATTGGGTTTTACCTGACCCGACTGTAATAAGTGTTCGCGTACATGCACTTCAAATACAGCATCTCCCATGTAGGCAAGGGCCAAGCTTTTCATCTGCCTGACGTCTTGGATCATAGCTATCCTCTCTTCCAACGCACTCCCTGAGGGGTGTCCTCCAGGATGATGTTTTTCTCTTTTAGCATATCCCTAATTTCATCTGCCCGGGCGAAATCCCGTTTGTTCCTGGCTTCCGTCCGTTCCTCAATCAATGCCTCCACATCTTCATCAAGCAGCTCTTCCTCCTGTACCAAGTCAATCCCTAGCACTTGCATAAATGACTCAGCTGTTTCCATGAAGGAATCGATCACTTTTGTGGTTGTTTGATTGGATTCCAGATAAACATTTGCCTCTTTTGTAAGATCAAACAGCACGGAAATCGCATTAGCTGTATTAAAATCATCATCCATTTCTGTTTCGAACTGCTGCTTCAGCTGTGCAATCTTATCCAGCCACTGCTGGCCATCACCCGCAAGATTCATACTGGATTGCTTCCGGTGTTTCAAGTTGACATAAGCTGTTCTAATACGCTCAAGACTGTTTTTTGCGCTTTCCAGCAGCTCTTCTGTGAAATTGATCGGATTGCGATAATGGACACTCAGCATAAAGAAGCGAATCACTTGAGGATCATGCTGTGTGATCAAATCCCTGGTCAGTACAAAATTACCAAGTGACTTCGACATTTTTTCATTATCTATATTAATATACCCATTATGCATCCAATATCTCGCAAATGATTTACCATTGCCTGCTTCCGACTGGGCAATCTCATTCTCATGATGTGGGAAGGTCAAATCCTGCCCGCCGGCATGGATATCAATGGTCTCACCAAGGTATTTTTTTGCCATTGCAGAGCATTCGATATGCCAGCCCGGCCGCCCTTGCCCCCATGGAGAGTCCCAGGCAACCTCGCCATCTTTTGCTTGTTTCCACAAGGCGAAATCCAATGGATCTTCTTTCTTCTCCCCTACCTGTATCCTTGCACCGGAACGCAATTCATCAATAGATTGATGAGAAAGCTTTCCATACTCTTTAAAAGCACGGGGTTTAAAGTAGACATCGCCCCCAGCCTCATAAGCAAAACCTTTCTCGATCAACCCTTTAATAAATGCAATGATATCGTCCATCGTTTCCATTACTCGTGGGTTGTAAGTAGCTTGCTTGACCCCTAGAGCTCCGACGTCCTCCAGGTAGGCATCTATATAACGATCAGCTACGGCCTTTACCTCTTCACCAAGTTCATTCGCCCTTTTGATAATTTTATCGTCTACATCCGTGAAGTTTAGAACATACTCCACCTCATATCCTTTATATTCCAAGTACCTTCTTACGCTATCGAATACGATTGCTGGACGGGCATTACCAATATGGATGTAGTTGTATACGGTCGGACCGCATACATACATCTTCACCTTACCTTCTTCCAATGGCTTAAACGCCTCTTTTTGCCTTGTTAATGTATTATAGACCTTAATCGACATATTGTTTCCCTTCTTTCATTCTGGCGATTTCTTCTCTCAATTCGTCAATTTCCCTCTGTAAATGGGCACAACGGTCTGCAACCGGATCGGGAATCTTATGATGATCTAGATCCCTTCTAATCTTTTCCCCATTCTGCTTGACCACCCGGCCAGGAATCCCTACAACAGTGGCATGGTCCGGGACATCTTTCAACACGACAGATCCGCCGCCTACCTTTGCATTCTCCCCAATGGTAATGGAGCCGAGCACTTTGGCACCCGTTGAGATAAGCGCATTATCTTTCACTGTAGGATGGCGCTTCCCTTTTTCTTTTCCTGTCCCGCCCAAGGTGACTCCTTGGAATACGGTGACATTATCCCCAATCTCGCATGTCTCCCCGATGACAACTCCCATCCCATGATCGATAAAGAATCTCCGGCCAATTTTAGCACCCGGATGGATCTCTATACCTGTAATAAAACGGCTGATTTGCGAAATGAGACGGGCGAAGAAAAACATCTTTCGTTTGTAGAAAGCATGGGCGATACGATGCCCCCAAACAGCATGCAGTCCTGAATAGGTGAGCATGACCTCAATATAGGATCTTGCCGCTGGATCCTGTTCAAACACTACGTCCATATCCTCTTTCATCCGTCTGAAAAAGCCCATTGTTTCTCCTCCTTCTTCCCTTTTATCAGTCTATTTTTCACTGCCCTTTCCATTATTACAAGAAAACGCCTAGACAGGCTGGGCTATATGGCCCAGTTCCTCCTGCGTTGGCGAAAAAGCTAAGTGGAGACACCCCGTCAGCGCTGTACGTGCTATACACAATCCATTGCCTCCAGAAGCCTCGTTAAACCACTAATCGCCAGCTTGGACGTAATTATACCTGTCATCAGTCAGCCGCTACTTTTAAATATTGTAGTTTCCTCAATAAAAAAAGCGCCTCTGTGTAGTGACTACACAGAGACGCTTTTGCGCGGTTCCACTCTGTTTGGAGGAGCAAAGGACACTCTCCTCCCAGCTTAATGCTCTCATAACGGGAGAGTTCCGCCAACATGTACTCCTAGCTTTCCATGCCGGACTCGAAGGGGCACTTCGAAAACAATCCTTAAAACCACTCGCAGCAAATGTGATTCTCTCTGGGTAAGTCAATTGTTTCCTACTTTTCCTTGTCAACGTTCCAATATTTATAATTACTATATTACATTTTAGGCGGAATGTGAACCATTAAGCTCCCAGCTGCTTGAGTACCTTATCCAGTCTGCGGACAATAGCTTCTTTGCCTAGAAGCTCAATAGCCAACGGCAATTCGGGGCCATGTGTCTGCCCAGTGGTTGCTACCCGGATAGGCATGAAAAGTTTCTTCCCGCGATGTCCGGTCTCTTTTTGTGTTGCCTTAATTTGCGCCTTGATGGAGTCTTTTTCAAAATCCTCCAAGTGGATCAGCTTATCTGTGAAGACTTGAAGCACTTCAGGCACCTGCTCCTGCTGGAGTACATCCATTGCTCCTTCATCAAAGGTCAATTCATCCTGGAAGAAAAGCTCCGTTAACTCCACGATTTCCGCTCCATACCTCAGTTGTTCACGGTAAAGGGAGACAACCTTTTCGGCCCACTCGCGTGTACGCTCATCCATATCTGCAGGCAGTCTGCCGGCTTCAATCAAATGAGGCATAGCCAAATCGATTACCTGCTCAATGTCTGCAGCTTTGATATATTCATTATTCATCCATTTTAATTTATGTCTGTCAAAAATCGCAGCGGACGTAGACAGCCTGTCCGGATCAAAGATATCAATCAAGGTTTCCTGATTGAATATCTCTTCTTCCCCGACTGGCGACCAACCAAGCAAAGTAATAAAGTTGAATAGAGCTTCAGGCAAATAGCCGAGTTTCTCATATTGTTCAATAAACTGAAGAATATGCTCGTCCCGCTTACTCAGTTTCTTTCTTTCCTCATTGAGAATGAGGGTCATGTGGCCAAATTGAGGAGGTTCCCATCCCAATGCTTCATAGACCATCATTTGCTTCGGTGTATTGGAAATATGCTCCTCTCCCCTCAGTACATGGGAAATCTGCATCAAGTGATCATCAATAGCCACCGCAAAATTGTACGTTGGAATCCCATTTTTCTTAACAATCACCCAGTCGCCGAAATCACTTGATTCGAAGGTGATATTGCCACGGACAATATCAGGGAATGTATAAGTATGGTTCTCTGGCACACGCATCCTGATACTTGGCTGGCGCCCTTCCTTCTCAAAGCGGTTGATATCTTCTTCCGACAAATTGCGATGAGCGCCCGAGTATTTCGGGACCTCGCCTTTTTGGCGCTGCTCTTCCCGCTCTGCTTCCAACTCTTCTTCTGTCATATAACACTTGTAAGCAAGTCCTTTTTCCAGCAGTTCATCTACGTACTTTTGGTAGATTTCCAAGCGTTCCATCTGTCGGTATGGACCATAGTCGCCGCCTACATCAGCACCTTCATCCCATTCAATACCGAGCCACTTCAGATATTTCAGCTGGCTTTGCTCGCCGCCTTCCACATTTCGCTTATCATCTGTATCCTCTATACGGATGATGAATTTCCCACCGAAGTGCTTGGCGTATAAATAGTTGAACAGCGCCGTACGCGCATTTCCAATATGCAGGTTGCCGGTCGGGCTCGGTGCATAGCGAACACGAACTTCCTTTGTCATGATGTTACCCCTTTCTTTTTATAAAAACAGCTAAATGGATGGTAGATGTTTTATATAAATGCTAAGAAAAGTGATAACATCCACATGTTATCACTTTTATAAATTACTATATCCTCTATAAGTTATACTCTTTTTACTGTGCTTTTTCAAGTAATTTTGGTTTAGCAAAAATCATACGACCGGCAGATGTCTGCAGCACGCTTGTAATCAGAACCTCTATCGTCTTGCCGATATAATTCCTTCCCTCTTCGACAACAATCATTGTTCCATCATCGAGGTAGGCAACTCCCTGGTTATGTTCTTTCCCGTCCTTGATCACTTGAACAGCCAATTCTTCTCCCGGCAATACAACCGGTTTTACAGCATTAGCCAGATCATTGATATTCAGTACCGGAACACCTTGTAGATCACAAACCTTATTAAGATTGAAATCATTCGTAACAACCACGCCATCAGTTACTTTTGCCAGTTTGATCAGTTTACTGTCCACTTCCTGGATATCCTCAAAATCCCCTTCGTAGATTTCTACTTCTACCGGCAGTTCTTTTTGCATCCTGTTTAGGACATCCAGCCCTCGACGGCCCCGATTACGTTTCAGAGTATCGGAAGAATCCGCAATATGCTGCAGCTCACCCAGTACAAATTGGGGAATAACGATTGTCCCTTCGAGAAAGTGAGTTTGGCAAATATCTGCAATTCGTCCGTCAATAATGACGCTAGTATCAAGTATTTTGGGTTTTGGTTTCCCGGTTGGCTGATTGTTTTCAGCATTCTCCGCGGGCTTTCGCTTATCCCTTTCCTTGCGGTTCTTATTCAGAAGATTGACAAACTCATCCCTCCGTCGGAAGCCCACCCGGAACCCGAAATAACCCAGTAAAGTCATAATAAAGAATGGAAGCACCTGAGAAATAATTTCAATATTTATATCCTGAAGCGGCATGTTTATAAAATAGGCTATAACCAGACCAACAATCAAACCTACACTTCCAAAAAACAAATCAATGGCCGGAAGCTTGATCAGCGCATCCTCCACCCATTTCAAAAAACCTACGGAATAATCTGCAAGCCAGTACGAAAGAAGAAAGAATATAATTGCTCCGACAACCATTCCTAAATAGGGGGATGCAACCCAGCTCGCTTCTGTAAAATCAAGCAGATTAATAATATACGGTATATACAAATACCCAATGGTACCACCTAAAACAACAAAAAATAAGTGAACAATCAATTTAAGCACCACTGTCACCTCCTAACCTTATTATTACCTTTTTAAACTAAAAATAACCACTCCAATATGAAAAGCCTGTGTCATATTTGGGAAGATATTCTTTTAGCACTCCATACAAACAGATCCGTTACCGGGAAACGCCTAAATCCAAGGCTTCCTGAACTGTATTCACACCAACTATTTCCAGTCCCTCAGGAGCTTTCCATCCGTCCAGGTTCTTTGCGGGACAGAAAACACGCTTGAAACCAAGCTTTGCCGCTTCCTGAACTCGCTGTTCAATCCTTGATACCCGCCTGATTTCCCCTGTAAGGCCTACCTCTCCGATGAAGATATCATCCGGTTTGGTCGGCTGGTCCCGGAAGCTCGATGCAATGCTTACAGCGATGGCCAAGTCAATGGCAGGCTCATCAAGCTTTACACCGCCTGCTACTTTAATGTACGCATCCTGATTCTGAAGCATCAGCCCCACCCTTTTTTCCAGTACTGCCATCAAAAGCGGCACCCGGTTATTATCAATACCGGTAGCCATCCGGCGGGGATTCCCAAAACTAGAAGGAGAGATTAATGCCTGTATTTCTACCAGTACCGGCCTGGTCCCTTCCATCGAAGCAACAACCGTGGACCCCGCAGCTCCCTCTGAACGTTCTTCCAGAAAGATTTCAGAAGGGTTCATTACTTCACGTAGGCCTTCCTCTTTCATCTCGAAAATCCCCATCTCATGGGTGCTGCCAAATCTATTTTTAACGCCACGGAGAATCCTGTACGTATGGTGTCTTTCCCCTTCGAAATAGAGTACCGCATCTACCATATGCTCCAGAAGCCTCGGTCCTGCTATGGCACCTTCCTTCGTTACGTGGCCGACAATAAAAATGGGAATCCCGCTTGTCTTGGCAATTTTCATCAGCTCGCTTGTAGTTTCGCGGACCTGTGAGACGCTGCCAGGTGCACTGGAGACTTCCTCCCTAAATATTGTCTGGATGGAATCTATAACTACTAAGGACGGTTTCACTTCTTCAATCTGTCTGGAAATGTCATATAAATTAGTCTCTGAGAGTACATACAATAAATCTGTTTTAATACCTAACCGGTCGGCCCGTAGCTTAGTCTGCCTTGTAGACTCCTCTCCGGATATGTAGAGAACAGGGAGCCCCTTTCCGGCCAGCTGAGAAGAAATCTGCAATAGCAAAGTAGATTTCCCAATTCCCGGGTCACCCCCTACCAATACAAGTGAGCCGGGCACAATCCCTCCGCCGAGTACACGGTTCAATTCCTCCATATTTGTCGTAATCCTCGGTTCCTCCTGGGACTCGATGGAAGTTATCTTTTCGGATTTGACAGAACGGGAGCCGATACCACCTGAAAGCCGCTGCTGCCCGGAATTTCCAGCCATCATTTCCTCTGTCATTGTATTCCAATTGTTGCAGCCAGGGCATTTCCCCATCCATTTTGCTGACTCATAGCCGCAATCCTGGCATACATATTTCGTTTTGCGTTTTGCCAAAGAACTCGATCCTTTCTTTCTCTATATCTTTATTATAGGACAAATTGTTAATTCATAAGGTTACAGCTTCCTATCAATTTATGAGATATTTTCCATAAGCATGCCACATTTAGCCACTTTTTTTGCAAAAATCCCTCATTTAGGCAAAAAGCCAGAAGACTCATGCTTCCGGCTTTTCCCCTCGATGTCCTTTTATGGGAGAATCGTGAATTCTCCTTTGTTATTAAGACCGATCTTAACTTTTTCACCTTTATTGATATTTTCTTTAAGGAGCTCTTCCGATAACAAATCCTCAATGTTTTTCTGAATGGACCTGCGTAATGGGCGGGCGCCATACTCTGGGTCAAAACCTTCATTAGCAATTTTTTCAATGGCTTTGTCCGTGAGAGAAAACTCAATTTCCTGTTCCTTCAGCCTGTTACGCAGCTGTTCCACTAGTAAAGTAACGATATCTTTCATATGCTTTTTCTCCAGTGAATGGAAGACGATGGTTTCATCAATACGGTTGAGGAATTCCGGACGGAACGCCTTCTTCATTTCATCCATCACTTTCGATTTCATATCTTTATAATCTTGATCTTCGTCTTCAAGATTAAAACCGACATGCTTGTTTCTGCGCAGTTCACTCGCTCCTACATTGGAGGTCATAATCAGTACGGTATTACGGAAATCCACCAATCTCCCCTTCGAATCGGTCAGCCGTCCGTCTTCCAATACCTGAAGCAGAATATTGAAGACTTCGGGATGCGCTTTTTCAATTTCGTCCAGTAATACAACGGAATATGGCT
The DNA here is from genome assembly GCF_042643265.1 of Virgibacillus sediminis. NCBI lineage: Bacteria > Bacillati > Bacillota > Bacilli > Caryophanales > Bacillaceae > Virgibacillus > Virgibacillus sediminis. Next base: position 56,868 of record NZ_JBHRRZ010000034.1, read on the forward strand.
TTGTCCGTACCTTCTCCGTAAGCTGGCCTCCTTCATCATAGCCTACATAACCAGGAGGTGAACCAACCAGACGGGAAGTGGAATGTTTCTCCATGTATTCTGACATATCAATTCGAATCATGGCCTCTTCTTCACCAAACATCGTCTCTGCCAAAGCGCGGGCAAGCTCTGTCTTCCCTACACCGGTTGGCCCCAGGAAAATAAATGAACCGATTGGGCGCTTTGGATCTTTTAACCCGGCACGGGCACGGCGTATAGCCTTTGAAATGGCATTTACCGCTTCTTCCTGACCTATCACCCGATTATGCAGAGTCTCTTCCATATGAAGCAGACGCTCGCTTTCATCCTTGGTCAGCCTAGATACAGGTACGCCTGTCCAGATGGATACTACACTGGCAATGTCTTCTACTGTTACTTCTGAAGCTGTCTGCCCTTGTTTCTCTTTCCACTGCTTCTTCGTTTCTTCCAGCTCTTCGCGAAGTCGCTGCTCAGAATCCCTAAGAGAAGCAGCTTTTTCAAATTCCTGGCTTTGGACTGCCGCATCCTTCTCTTTTCGGACTTCCTCCAGCTTCTGTTCTAACTCTTTCAGATTTGGCGGGACAGTATAGGAACGGAGACGCACTTTCGAACCTGCCTCATCAATCAAATCAATTGCCTTGTCCGGGAGGAAACGATCTGTAATGTACCGATTGGAAAGGTGTGCTGCAGCCTCGATAGCTTCGTCCGTGATGGTGACCCGGTGGTGAGCCTCGTAACGGTCCCTAAGACCGTTCAATATCTGTATAGTTTCCTCCATAGTTGGCTCATCAACCTGGATTGGCTGGAATCTCCGTTCTAGAGCGGCATCCTTCTCTATATATTTGCGATATTCATCCAGGGTGGTTGCCCCGATGCATTGAAGTTCACCGCGAGCAAGGGAAGGCTTGAGGATATTGGAAGCGTCAATGGCACCCTCTGCACCTCCAGCTCCAATCAAGGTATGCAGTTCGTCAATGAATAAAATGATATTGCCAGCTTGGCGGATTTCCTCCATTACCTTTTTGAGACGGTCTTCAAATTCACCACGATATTTAGTGCCTGCCACGACGGTTCCCATGTCGAGCGTCATTACACGCTTATCACGAAGGATTTCCGGCACCTCATTATCAACGATTTGCTGTGCCAACCCTTCTGCAACAGCCGTTTTACCTACACCAGGCTCCCCAACCAAGACAGGGTTGTTTTTAGTTCGGCGGCTTAGCACCTGAATGACACGCTCAATCTCCTTGGATCGTCCGATTACCGGGTCAATTTTGCCTTCTTTGGCTATCACGGTCAGATCTCGCGCCAAGGAATCCAGAGTTGGTGTGCTGGCGTTGGACTGCTGCCCATTACGGCCCTGCCGGCCACTTTGGGATTCATTGCTGCCAAGAAGCTGAAGCACCTGCTGCCTTGCCTTGTTCAGACTCACACCAAGGTTGTTCAGTACACGGGCTGCAACTCCTTCTCCCTCACGAATTAGGCCAAGGAGGATATGCTCAGTTCCTACATAGGAATGTCCCAGCTTCCTTGCTTCATCCTGCGATAGCTCCACTACTTTCTTGGCTCTTGGTGTATAGTGAATAGACTGCATTGGCTGCTTGCCGACGCCAATCAGTTCCTCCACCTGTTCTTGAATGTTGGACACTTCAACTCCCAGAGACTGCAGAGCTTTAGCCGCAATGCCTTCTCCTTCACGGACCAGGCCTAAGAGAATATGTTCCGTACCTATATTGTTATGGCCCAGCCTAACTGCTTCTTCCTGTGATAAAGCTAATACCTTTTGCGCCCTTTCCGTAAATCGTCCAAACATCATATAAATTTTCCTCCCATCTACTTTTCTAATTGCAGTCTTTCACGGATTAAAGAAGCTCTTAACACGTCCCGCTCTCCAGCAGATAATTTCCGCTCTGCATATTGCTGCAGGAAACCCGGCTGGGTAAGGATGACCAGTTCATTCAGTATATTTCTGGACACGTTATTTATGAGGCCTAAATCAATTCCCAGCCGTACATTGGATAAACGGTTCGCCGCTTCTTTGGATTCCATGATTCTACTGTACTCAAGAACCCCATATGAACGGAAGATACGATCTTCCACCTCGGTGCTGGACTGCTCCAATAGCCTGGAGCGTGCATTCCTTTCATGTGTTATCAATTGTTTCACAACACTTTGTAAATCTCCAACAATATCTTCTTCAGATTTTCCTAGGGTTATCTGGTTGGAGATTTGGAAAAGATTCCCAAGGGCTTCACTGCCTTCTCCATAAATACCGCGGACCACTAGGCCTAGCTGGTTAATCGCCGGGGTCATCCGATTCAACTGTTTAGTGATGGCCAGTGCAGGTAAATGCATCATGACAGAGGCCCTCATACCTGTCCCCACATTCGTAGGACAGCTGGTCAGATATCCTCTTGTTTCATCAAAAGCATAATCAATTTTCTCTTCAAACCAGTCGTCCAAGGCGGATGCCTTCTTGAGGGCCTCCGGTAATTGAAACCCCGGGAAGTAGACTTGAAGCCTAATATGGTCCTCTTCGTTCACCATAAGGGATACCTGTTCATTCTCGGATATGAGTGCAGCAGCTGCTTGACTGTTTTTTGCCAAGTGAGGACTGATCAGATGCTTTTCAACCAATACCCTTTTTTGGATGGAGCTGACTTCCTGCATAGAAATAAAAGAAAAGTTCCGATCGTCATCAAAAGACTGTCCGTCATATTCCTTCTTAAAAAAATCATGGATCTCCTCGAGCCTTTTATGATCGGCAAGGATTGGATACGCGACATTAGAAAAGTTCCTCGCCAGCCGAATACGACTGCTTAGTACAATATCGCTGTCAGGTCCATTTTCACGCATCCAGGGACTTATTGCCTGTTTCATAAAATCTTCCAATGCCATCAGTTTTCGTCACCCGCTTCCTTTTCACCATTTCCCGTCTGCAGTTCCCTGATTTTATCGCGAACCTTAGCAGCTTCTTCAAATTCTTCTTCCTCTATCAGGGTTTTTAATTGCTCTCTATAGCTTTCCAGTTGTTTCTTCTTTTTCAAGTCACCGCCCTGGCGTTTTGGGATTTTCCCGGAATGCTGGGTATTTCCTGAATGTACCCTCCTGAATATTGGATCGAGTCTTGAAGAAAAAGTTTCATAGCAGGAAGCACACCCGAATTTGCCAACGCGCTGGAACTCTGAAAAAGTCATTTTGCAACCGGGGCACTGTACCTCCTTCGATTGCTGGTATGGCTGGTCTTTTTGTGGGCCCAGGCCACCTGGGTCAAAGTTAAACAGCCCAGAAAGCAGATTCTGAAGGGAATAGCCTTCCTCCGGAGAATTCATGTAGCCCATTTCTTTTGCACATACACCACATACGTGCACAGTCGTTTTATTGCCATTGACGACTTGTGTTAAGTGAACAGTGGCCGGTCGATTATGGCATTCCTGACAATCCATGCTTCTTCAGCCTCCTTACTCATTCAGAAATTTCAATGTGGAAAGCATTGCAGTTAGAACACGCGCTCGGATCTCATCACGTAAAGGCAGTTGAAAAGCTAATGTGGTTCGGTCGACTGCACTCATAATCAGCTTGGCTTCACGCTCTGTCACTAGTTTTTCCTCCATAAGCCTGCCCATTATATCAACTGCTGCCTGCTGGGTAACAGAAGGGTTAATCATATCAATAACCTCATCTATTAATTCCGATTTATCCTGATGTATTACCCGCATGATGCGGATATATCCGCCTCCACCACGTTTACTCTCTACTATATACCCTTTTTCCACTGTGAAACGCGTTTTAATCACATAATTAATCTGCGAGGGGACACACTGGAATTGATCCGCAATCTCGCTGCGCTTTATCTCGATGACATTCTGCCCATCTGCCTGTAATATTTTTTTTAGATACTGTTCTATTACATCAGAAATATTACTCACGGCACCCCGCCTCCTTGCTACTTCTTTTTGACTTTGACTATCTTTGACTATACTCTTATTATACGGGAAAAAAAGCAAGTTGCAAATAGTATGTGTTGTCTTCTATGTACAGTCTAGACAAAAAAGAAAAAGAAAAAACCTTACAGCAACTATTTGTGTAAGGTCTAGGGGAGGCAAGCAAGCTATTTAAGTTCTGAAATGTTTCTCACTTCATTTAATCGGGATATTTCTTCAAATAACGCGATTTTCTCCATATCTTTCAGCCGATCCGTCTTTATGAATATCTTTCGAAGATTATGCTCCGCTTTAAGGATCTCCACGTTTTGGACATTCAATTTGTAATGTTCCATGATACTGATCACTTCATGAATCTCCAAGTCGGAAAGGGCTACTATTTCTACTATATTAGTGGAATGGCCTTTTGTGAACATTCTTTCCAAATTATTTAAAAAGACAAGACTGATAAGGATAATTAAAGTAGTGAATAGAGCGGGCCCATACATGCCTGCGCCTACCACAAGGCCGATTCCCGCAACTGCCCATATGGAAGCTGCAGTAGTCAAACCTCGAATAGTTCCGCCATAGACAATGATAGTGCCTGCACCTAGAAAACCAATCCCACTGATTACATAGGAAGGAATCCTTGCCGGGTCAAATCTCACATTATCATATTGCTGCATAAATTCTTCAAACCCAAATATCGACAACAACATCATCAGGCATGCTCCGACACCCACAAGGATATGGGTACGGAAACCGGCAGAATGGTTATTCAGTTCCCTTTCAAATCCTATAATACCTGATAATACCAATGCGATAAGCAAGCGGATAACCATTATATCCAAATCTTCTTGAAATACTTCATTCATTATTGTTTCCAACTACCACACCTCCCTTAAAAGTGATTATTATACGAATTATAAATCATATTGCCCTTTTATACTAATATATGCTTTGAATATAAAAATAAAATAAAAAGCTAAGATACAATTGTACCTTAGCTTTTAAATTCTGTTGCCTGGCAACGTCCTACTCTTGCAGGGACAAAGTCCCAACTACCATCGGCGCTGGAGAGCTTAACTTCTGTGTTCGGCATGGGAACAGGTGTGGCCTCTCCGCCATCGCCGCCAGACAACTTTCTTTATAGGGTTGATTTGCACCCTGAAAACTAAATAAGAGTAAATACCGTGACATGGTAAAGAATGTAGTTAAGTCCTCGATCGATTAGTATTCGTCAGCTCCACGTGTCACCACGCTTCCACCTCGAA
>NZ_JBHRRZ010000035.1:0-75869 GCF_042643265.1 Virgibacillus sediminis
CTTTCATGGATTGAAACAAGTTCATCACCGCCTTTGGAAATTCTATCTTAAGAATAACATGTAAAGAAAATGAATTTTAGAAAAATGGACAAAAAATAAGGCTGTCGAGAACTTTCTCGACAGCCTGAGCACTGCATCCTGCAGTGCTTTTTGGTATATATCTATGGTACACAAAATTAAAGCTTTGTTTAGTAGGTACCAGACCCCGTTATTTCCGACGGGGCCCCTTTTCAGCCATTAGGCCAATGTATTTTTCTCTACTTCTCCGTTTTTTACAACGACTTGGATCGTATCGTTGTCAGCTAGTGAATAAATATCATCCAGCGGGTTGCCTTTGGTGATGATCACATCAGCCAATTTGCCTTCTTCCAGGGTGCCGACCTTATCTTCCCAGCCCAGACATTCTGCGGCTGTCTTTGTGGAAGCGGTGATGGTTTCCAACGGGCTCATTCCGCCGTCTGCCATCAGACCGAGTTCACGCAGGTTGGTACCATGCTTGAAAACACCTGCATCCGTTCCCATGGCAATTTTCACGCCTGCCTTATAGGCTTTAGTAAAGCTTTCCTTATGCTTCTCGATTACTTCTCTGGACTGCTGGACGGATGCTTCCGGCATACCGGCCTCTTCTGCCGTCTCCAGAACAGCTACTGGTGCCAGCAGTGTCGGTACAAGGTAGGTTCCGTTTTCTAGCATCAGCTCAATTGCCTCATCATCCAAGAAGATACCATGCTCGATGGAATGGATGCCTGCACGGACAGCATTCTTGATGCCTTCTGCGCCCTGTGCGTGGGCCATAACCTTGACACCTTTACGGAAACGCCCTTCTTCTACGATCGCCCGCAGCTCTTCTTCCGAAAACTGAGTGAATTCCGGATGATCGGTAGCACTAAGAACGCCGCCTGTCGCATGCACCTTGATGACCTCAGCGCCGGCTCTGAGCATTTCCCTGGTCTTTTTGCGGACTTCCGCTACGCCGTCACAGCGCCCGTTCGGCATGCCTGGATAATCATTCGGCAGCAGATCGATGGAGTTGCCTGACACCGTATACCCATCGCCATGTCCTCCGGTGATGGTCAATGCATTTATGCTCAGCTGCAGCCTTGGGCCGGAAATCAATCCGTCATCCACTGCTTTTTTCACGCCTAAATCTGTTCCAAGTGCATCCCTTACGGAAGTGATGCCCGCCTTCAGGGTAGTTTCCAGGTATTTGGCCGCCTGATAGTACATGAAGGAAAAAGGAGTCTCCAGACGCTTAGCAATCGGGGAAAATTCCATCATCATATGCACATGGGAGTCAATCAGCCCCGGCATGATGGTACCACTTTGCGCATCGATGACTGTCTCATCTCCGTTAGCGGTATATCCGTTCTCCGCCCCGACATAGACAATTTTTCCTCCATCGGTAACGACAACCTGGTCCTTCTTCGGTTCGCCGCCATTTCCATCGATCAATAGTCCGTTCTTGATGATTTTCTTGCTCATGTAAAAATACCTCCTATAATGTTTGTACTAGGATTCCTGCTACCACGACCGATGCTATGGTCACCGTGGTGAAGCCGCCAATCAGCATCGGTGTCATCAGTTCGTCAAAGATGGCCTTCTCCTCTTTTTTATTCCTGGCCACACTCCTGCTCACTTCCTCGCAAAGGATATAGTCGCCGGGGAAACCAAAGAGGGCCGTTAGTGCTACCGGCATTCCTTTATATGGATGCCACTTGACCAGCTTGGACATGATGAAGCCGCCAAGCGAGATGCCGAATGTACCGAGAATCAGGATCACCAGGATGCTCGGCAGGTTATCCCATACATCGACCGGCGTCACCCCCGCCATGCTCCCGATTACCACGAAGATGATGGCAACCATGGTCATGGTGAAAGAGTTCGCTTTCTCCAGGGTCCTTGCTTCAAACATTCCAAATTTCAACCCGGCAATACCAATGGCAAGGCACCATAATGTATAGTGAATCGGTGTTACCTCGCCAAGCATGATCCCGACGGATGCTCCGAGGAACACGAAGAACAGCTTCATGGTCATGCTGGAACGGATCGGCCCTGCCGGCTTCTCCTCCTTCGTTGTGGCAACTTCTTCTGATTCTGGTCCGGCTAGCGGGATGAACTTTCCTTCATCCATATCCTTCTGCAGTCTCACCGCATAACGGCGCATGAAATTAAGCGCCAACGGCATCCCCATTAGTCCCTGGAATGCCACGACCAATGCGGGGATGACAACCAGGCTAGCAAGCCCGATCTCGGTCAGGCGCTCCGATGTAACCAGCAGAGCGACTACTCCACCGCTGAGCGGTCCGACACCGGCCACCGCTGTCGGATAGTCAAAGATCAGCGAAACGACAAGGAGTACGATCCCCCCGCCAACTACAACTCCGCCAAGCGCGATCAGTACTGCCTTAATTTGGCTTTTCAGCAGGGAAAGGGGAATCATCGTACCCATATGTAGAATCGCGGGTCCGATCAATAGAGCCCCAAGTCCGGCAAATGTTGAAGTTTCCATAATATCGGCCGGAAAAATTCCCGTCCATACACAAATCAAATATCCTACCATCGCTGTCAGGAGCATGGGTACCCGTGCTCTTGTTATAATGGAAATCCACTCACCAAGGGCAATCAAGGCAAAAATCAAAGTTGTTGCCACTAGCGGATTATCAATCATCGTCATTACCTCCCAGATGTTAAAACACTGTTGTTTTTTTTTTGAAATTAGAACAGTATCCAATATATCACCGTCAGGTATGCTTGTCTATAGTGTTTTTTGACAATTGTATACAATGCTAATATTTGTTTTTGAGGTACTTTTGTGGAGAAATAAACAAGCAAATAGACATAATATGCGGAATATCGACAAAGAAAGCGATTGCTTATCTGGATGGTCGGGGGTGGGATTTTTCAATATATTTCCCCTTTGATTGAAAAAATTGGATAAATATTTTTTTCTAACTGGAGACGGCTCTGTTATTAGGTATCCTTAAAATCCTGTTATTCATTCGCGGAACTTATAAGTTTATAAAAAAATAAAGCAGGACGGTCAAACCGTCCTCCCCAAACACCGGGTCACTGGATGGCGCCGGCTGCTTGGCAGAACGGATCTCCTGCAGATCCTCATTATGCTCTGCAGGGTTTCCCGTTTTCAGGTTTGGGCTACGGCCTTCGGGATAGGCCCCGCATACTTGGAAGTCGTCACTGTTCTGAAGTTTCTTATGGCCAGTGCCGGCAGGGAGGACAACAACATCGCCCGCCTTTACCCGGTAGGTTTCGCCCTGTTTTCCGCCGAGCTGGAGGTCTGCACTGCCAGACACGACGCCTACCGCTTCATGGGTATTGGTGTGATAATGATGATAATCGAATACATCGCCTGTCCAGCTGCCTGTCCATCCATTACGGTTGAAAGCATCCTCTATCTCTTGTGGATGCTCTTCAAAGGCTCCCTGGTAAACCAGAACGGGAAGCACTGGGTTGTTCGGAATAGTTCCGTCACTTTCAAACATTACTGTCTTCACATCTGCCATCGTCACCATCCTCCTTTTCACTATCGTTCTAATAAATCTATACCCAATTCATCCGCTACCCATGCACGGCCCGGCGGCGTTTAGCTCGCATGGTTCCCATTTTGCCGAAAGTGAGATAGACTGATGTATGTGATAAAGGAAAAGAGCGGAGGGATAGCTGTGCAACATCATGTAAGAGATATCATTTTTATTATTATTGGATCGTTCCTATTTGCATTGGGTGTCAATTATTTCGTGATACCCAATCAGCTGTCCGAAGGCGGGATCATCGGGATTACCATCGTCACCTATTATCTGTTCGGATGGTCCCCCGGCGTGGTCAACTTTATTTTGAATACAACGCTTGTCGCCTTGGGCTATCGTTTTTTCACCAAACGAACCATCTTCTATACCATTTTGTCCATCTTCCTATCTTCCGTGTTTCTGCATATTACGGTAGGGTGGGGAGAACTGCTGGAGGATAAGCTGCTTGCTGCCCTGTTCGCCGGGCTGGCAGTCGGAATTGGCCTCGGCCTTATTTTCCGGGCCGGCGGGACATCGGGCGGCACCACCATTCTCGCCCGGCTGGCCAACCGCTTCTTCGGCTGGAGTGTCGGTAATGCGATGCTGTTCATCGATATTGCCGTCATCTCCATCTCGGCATTTATCATCGGGCGGGAGCGGGCAATGTATACATTGATCTCGGTCTATGTCGGTGCCAAAGTAATCGACGCGCTCTTAGAGGGTGCCGAGGAACGGAGCGCGGTAATGATCATGTCCGAAAAGCATGAAGCCATCCGCAAAAGCATCACCGATAAGCTCTCCCGCGGGGTAACCGTACTGGAAGCCCATGGCGGCTATACCGGTGCGGAAAAGGATGTCCTATATGTGGTCATCAACAAACGGGAAATCGTCCAGCTCAAGAAACTCATTGAGGATATTGATGAGAATTCCTATGTGACCCTCCATAAGGTACAGGAAATTTTCGGGAAAGGCTATAAAGGCACACATCCCTCTGGGAAGATGCTGAAGTGGTGAGGGGAGGCCCTCGCCTTTTTTTCTGCCTCCCCCTCCTCCCTCCTTCCCATTACCTTTTTCCCTATTTCCCAAGAGTGCATAAGAACAATGATTTATTTTCCATTATTTAGAAGGATTAAGTATTTCGACCACCGAATGAATACACCAAGCGTTAATTAAAAATGGGAGGGATTTGCTTGATGAAAAAGAAATTGCTCACCTGCACAATGGCAGGCGCCTTGGTGTTTAGTGGGATTGCCGCCGGCTCCATGAGTGTGAGTGCCGCCGGGGAAGGGCCGAATTATAATGGCCATGAGACCATCAATACATCCATTCTGCATAATCATGAAGAATTGGTAAGCTTCCTCGAGACACAGGATGCCAAACAGGAACAGATGGAATTGGAGGTGATCGGCCAGTCGGTTCAGGGCAGGGATATCCATCTGGTTAAATATGTTTCAGATCCGGATAACCCGACCATCCTGTATTTGACTCAGCAGCATGGCAATGAATCACTTACTACTGAAGGTACGCTGGAATTTATCAAGCATCTTGGGACAGATAAGACGAAGGATGTCCTGGATGGGGTGAATATCCTGATTGTCCCGCGCTTGAATGTGGACGGGGCCGTGGGTGACGTCAATTTCTCACTGGATGACTATGTAGGGGATGGGGAGTATAACCTGACACGTTACAATGCCAATGGAGTTGACTTGAACCGTGACCATGTAGATAAAGAGGAGCCGGAGACTCAGGCACTGCATGATAATGTGATGCAGAAGTATGACATTGATTATATGATCGATCTGCATCATCAAGGCGCACAGAGCGAACGTGATGGTGAGCTGGTGTCCGGTTCCATCCTTTATCCGACAACCAAGAATGCAGATCCTGCCCTGGTTGAGAAATCCAAACAGCTGGGCGCTGTGGTGTTTGATGAAATCGACCGCACCGGCTGGGGGCATCTCGGCAAATATGCAGGCGGCTCTGCTGAAACCATCAGCCGCAACGGCATTGCAGTGGAATATGGAATTTCCACCCTGCTGTTTGAAATGCGCGGTATGATGGATCATGAAAATGAAAGTTATGTACTTGGACAGAAAAGCAATGGCTATCTGATCAAGCAGACAGTCAATACATTGACTGCCACTGCAGAGGCGATTTCCGACGGTTCCATTGAAGAGATGGATACCTCTTTCTGGGATACACTGCCTGAACAGGAATCTCGGTCCGAATAAAAGAAAGCCGCTCCGATTGCTGTCGGAGCGGCTTCTTTATCTTCCTTACGTCTAGATCACGCCAATAACGAGCGCTATTACCATCAGTACGATACTAAGCCCCCACAGCCAAGGCAGCGAATACTTGATATGCTTACCCATTTCCAGGCCTGCAAGTCCAAGCGCCAGCCATAGTGCCGGGGAAAATGGGCTGATGAATGTTCCGACAATATTGCCGATGATCATGGCATACGTGGTAGTCAGTGAAGCTACACCAAAGCCTGCGGAGATCTGTTCAACCACCGGAAGCAGTGCGAAATAATATGCATCTGTGCTGAGCAGCAGATCAAATGGCACTCCTAGGAAGCCGATGATCAAGTGAATATACGGTCCTACGAATGCTGGCAGAATGGTGACAATATCACCGGCCAGCGAATCGAGCATTCCTGTTCCCGTCAAAATCCCCAGGAAGGATCCGGCTGCAAGGATAATCGATGCCATGGTCAAAGCATTCGGCGCGTGGGCACGGATACGATCTGTCTGTTCCTTTGAACTGCGGTAATTGATTGGCAAGGCAATAGCAACCCCGATCATAAATGCAAATCCAGCCGGGATAATGCCAGTGATAAGCAGGGTTATTATGCCAAGCGCCAGCAGCGCATTCATCCAGAAGAGTTTTGGCAGGGATTGGGAATTTTTATCTTCCTCTTGCTCCATATCATTCTGGCCGGCATGCAACGTGACACCTGTTCCACCACCTACCGCTGATATGGCATCTATGCTGTAGCTATGCCGCTGCTCAATCCTCCGCTTTTCTTTAAGCCCTAGGAAAAATGCAAGAGAGAGCATCAGTACCATGCCGATAATCTGTACAGGGATGAGCCCCTGCCATAATTCCGTAACATCCATTCCAAGAACGGAGGCAGCCCGTCCAACCGGACCAGCCCAAGGCAGCATATTCATGATGGCAGCACTTCCCGCAATCAAGAGCAGCAGAAGGTATGGACTCATTTTCAACCGCTGGTAGAGTGGTAGAAGCGCCGGGATGGTAATCAGAAAGGTGGACGCCCCGGAGCCATCCAATTGGGTGACTGCAGCGATAATGACGGTAGCTATGCTAACTGCAATGATATTCCCCTTTGACAGCGCAATCATTTTATTGATTAATGGATCAAATAAGCCTACATCCTGCATGATTCCGAAGAACAGAATCGCGAAAATGAACATAATTGCCACATTCATTACCGATCCGATTCCTTCGTTGAAGAACTCGCCTATTTCCCCCAATCCGAATCCAGCCAAAAACGCCCCGATGATCGGTACAAGGGCTAAAGCAACCACTGGAATGACCTTGCCTTTGATCAATAGAATAACAATAGTAATGATGGTCAGAAAAGCGATAATGCTCAACATACTATATCTCCTCCCCATTGTACGTTCATTTCTTTTTCAAAAATGAAAACGCTCGCAATTAACCTGTAAATAATTGATTACTGTCAAAATTAGCACAAAAAATAAGAAGGATAAACCTTCTTATCATTAACTGCTTAATCTCCATATTGGCTATTTTGTTCATAAGTTTCATCGTACTCATACTGGCGTTCGGGCCTGCCGACAGTGCCATATTTCAACGTCGTGCGAACGAAGCCGGTGGAAACCAGGAATTCCAGGTAACGCCGTGCTGTTGACCGGCTCGTCCCAATCTGCTCCCCAAGCTCTTTGGCGGTGACTCCTTCCCCTGACCGGGATTGCAGCCATGTCTTGATTTCCTTTAAGGTGATAGGGTCAATTCCCTTCGGAAGACCATCTGCAGAAGCCTCTGCCGGAAGAAACGTTTGGGATCTAATTAAGAGATCAACCTCTCCTTGTGCCAATGTTTCCTTCGAAGCGAGAAATTCTTTATGCTCTTTGTATTTTTTCAGCGATTGTTCAAACCGCTCTGTATCCACCGGTTTGACAATGTAATCGAATATGCCGCCCCTCAATGCTTCCCCGATAATCTCATTTTCTTTAGCGGCGCTCACAATGATCATATCCATTTCATGATAGGTTTCCCGTATCTGCCAAAGCAAGTCGAGTCCTTTCACATCAGGTATGTATATATCCAATAAGATCAAGTCCGGTTTCTTGTCATTTTCAGCCAGGAAGGCTAATGCTTCTTCCCCTGTCTTGACGGTACCAAGCACCTCGAAGCCATTCACTTTTTCTACATACCTCGCATGAATATCGGCAATGCGGAAATCATCTTCCACAATCAACACCTGAATCTTCTCACTCATCCTGTATCCCCTCCTTTGGTATCGTTACGACAAAGCAGGCACCGCCGTATTCTCCTTCTTCCAAGAGAATCTCGCCCCCAGCTTCTTGCACCAGCTGTTTGGACAACGCGAGCCCCGTGCCCCTGTGAACGTTCTGCTTTCTCGTAAAACCTTGCTGAAACAATTTGTCTATATCCTCTTCGGCAATGCCTGCACCCGTGTCTTCCACTTCGGCTACCACATCATCTCCCATATCGGTCAAGAACACAGAAACCATCCTTTCCCTGGCCTCTGGCACTGCTTCCACCGCCTCTATTGCATTTTCAAGCAGGTTGCCGAGGGCCGTCACAAAAGCCGTCCGCTTTTTCCCATACAGACGATGTGTCAATTGGCTTCCTGGGTCAATTTCCATTCGGACCCCCAGTTCATTTGCCTGATTATATTTTCCCTGCAGCAGCCCGTGGACCATGGGATCTGCGACATGCTGGGTCAGAAATGCAGACCATTCATTCTGGATATTCTTCTCCTGTTTGATAAAATCGATCGCTTCCTGTGTCTGGTTCAACTGAAGCAGGCCGAGGATGATGTAAAGCTTATTGGAGAATTCATGCGCCTGGGCACGCTGGGCATTCGCATACTGCTTCACCTGGAGTAGTTCCTTTGTTACATGTTCCAGCTCTGTTTTCCTACGGATGGTAGACACTGCACCGGCAATCGTTTCTCTATCATAGACAGGCATCCGGTTTACCAGCACAATATTTCCCGAGAGCACCATTTCCTCATCATGATGCCGCTCCCCATGATGAAGCACCCTATGCAGCCGTGTTTCCGGGATGATCTCTTGGACCGGCCTCCCATATACATGGTCTGCCTGCTTTTCATCGCCAAGGACAATTCTTCTTGCCGCTGCATTCATCATGGTCACCAATCCCGATTGATCCACAGCCACGATTCCTTCATGTGTCGATTGCAGAATTGCCTCTTTTTGCAACAGCAGATGGGAAATTTCCTCTGGTTCCATATCAGACAACAATTTTTTCAAATAATGTGCAATGGCTATAGCCCCCGCGATGCCTAGAAGAATAATGGAAATCAGGGCCACCCATAATGGTTTGCTCTGGTCCCAAACCGTCTCCCGGATCTCCGAGTCCAGAAAACCAACAGAAACCACACCAATGATATCTCCTGCTTCATTGCGGAGCGGGACTTTGCCGCGAATGGACAGGCCAAGTGAACCAATGCTTCTCGACGTATAAGATTCTCCTTCATTTAATGCACGATCATTGTCTCCACCGATCATTTCCTCACCGATCCGGTCCGGGTTTGGATGGGAATAGCGAATGCCATCTTCATTTCCTACGACAATGAATTCCGCCCCGGTTTCCTCCCGAATGGGATCCACTATATCTTGAATCACCGCAGCCGGCTCGTCCCTTTCAAAAGCGTCGGCCAACTCAGGGATGTGCGCAACACTCTGCGCCACGCTCAATGCCCGCTTGCCAATCTGCTCCTCCATGGTGTCAGAAATAAATGGATACAGGAACATGGCAAAAATAACAAACACACCTATCAACAGCAGACTAATCAGTCCGATCATCTTCGCTCGCAGACTTAGCCTTCCACCAGGATTATTTGATTGCAGAAAACCATCGTTGGTATGTTGTGCCATATGCGCCTGCCCCTTTTCTGTCTAAAATTCCGAATAAAAAAACATAGAATCATTTTAACAGATTATGAAGGGTAATGTAGTTGTTTTTGAGTTGATATTGGGGGTGGGTTGGTGCCCGAGTGGTGTGGGTCGGGGCCCGAGTGCGGGGGCTGGCGACCGAGTGGTATGGGGGGCGGCCCGAGTGTGGTGGGGTGGCGCCCGAGTGGTATGGGGACGGCCCGAGTGTGGTGGGGTGGCGCCCGAGTGGAGTCGGGTGCGGCCCGAGTGAGGCTGGAAGGTAGCATAAGGTTTAGTCAATTCTCCATTATATTTAATGGATAACTTTAAGAAAGAAAAGCAGCTGCCATATAGCAGCTGCCTCTCTTTGTATCTTATTGTGCTTTAATCTCTTTTTCTTCCTCTAATTGCTCGGGCGGTCCTCCCAGTTTTGCAATCCCTATACCTGTGTATCCCAAAATGATGGCAAATATGAACCCTATATAACATAATATAGCCCATGGTGCATAACTAAGTGTTGGGACGCCTAAAGTTCCTGCCATGAAGACACCGGCAGAAGACCAAGGGATAAGAGGAACAACGACCGTTCCCGAATCTTCAAGTGTCCTGGAAAGATTCTTTGCGTGCAGCCTTTTATCTTTATAAGTATCTTTATATATTTCCCCAGGTACAATGATGGATAGATAAGAGTTTCCTGTAACCAAAGCCATAGTTATGCAGGAAAGGACTGTGGAGAGAACAAGGTCTCCTGTCCGCTTAACGATCTTCATTAATGCATTTATGATAACCTCAAGAGATCCAGATTTGGTAATTATACCTGCGAACACAAATGCACTGAAGGCAATTAGAACTACACCCGTCATAGATTCCATCCCACCCTGATTCACGAGGCGGGTCACTTCCCAAATCACCCCTTCCGGATTAAAACCAGGTTGGTTAACCATTTCCACGTTAAAACCTGATACCGTAGAAGCAAAGATATTCTCTGCACTGAATCCTTGTAGTAACTTCGCTAATAAAGCGGCTACAAATGAAGATATAATAATAACGGGAAGAGTCGGCTTCTTACGAAAAGAGCCATATAGCACAATTGCAGGCGGGAGGAGCAGCCATAGACTGAAATCAAACATTTGCGAAAGGGTCTCCAGCATAGAGTTCATCGTTTCTGGTGCCGCCACCTCAGGTGAAGATAGGTTCAGTCCTACTACAAAATAGATAATCATACTGATGATAGCTGCCGGGAAAGTTGTCCATAGCATATGTTTAATATGTTCGTATAGTTCACTCCCTGCAGCGATTGGAGCCAGATTGGTTGTATCAGACAATGGAGATAACTTATCTCCAAAATAAGCACCGGCTACAATAGCACCCGCTGTAGCAGGGAGGCTCGCTCCGAGCCCAGTGGCAATTCCCATTAAAGCAACACCAACTGTTCCAACTGACCCCCAGGAAGTTCCGGTAACCACCGAAATTATCGCGGCCACTACAAAAGAGATAAAGATGATAAATGTTGGATCGATAATTCTCAAACCATAATATATCATCATTGGAATCGTGCCGGAAATCATCCAGGTCCCAATTAAAATACCAATAGAAATTAGTATTAGAATCGCAGGCATTGCCTGTTTTATTTTCTCCTGTATTCCTTCCAACATATCATTCCATTTAAGACCCAGACGAACTGCTATGATACCAGCATATACAGATGCTAGAATTAATAGCGGTTCAGGAGCAAATCCGAAAACCCCATAACCAATTGCCAATAACAACAACATAACTACAATAGGTGAAAAAGCTTCAAACATATTTGGTCTTCTAGCCATAATTTTGCCTCCATTTTTTAATGCAATCTATTTTTCCAGTGTTTCGAAAGCGCCAACGACTTCTAACTGTGTATCCGCTATCATTCTCTGCCCTTTTGCAAACACGTCTCTGATTCCTAACGTCTCCCTATCAAGGATCAATATGTCAGCATCAGCCTTCACTTGGATACTTCCTTTTTGGGGAAGGTGCAGAACTCGTGAAGTATTTGTGGTTATAAGAGGAAGCACTTCTTCTACCTTCATACCGTATTCCAGGATGGATGATACGAATTGTCTATACAAAGTCTGCGTACTCGCTACGCCGAAACCAATTAAGTCACCATCCTTATCAAACTTCGGTAGACTTCCATTCCCATCAGAAGAAATGGTTAATTGCCCCATGCATCCCCCGTTTTCCTTAAAATAGCTAATCCATTTCCCCGTACTGTCATCGGCAGTTATATCTACAAAGGCTCCATCATTGGATAGAGCAATGGCATCATCCATCAATTCCCGGCTTCTAGTAATATGGGTGGCATAGATATTGGAAGGAGGAATTTCATAGTCCTTTAATAATTTATGAAGGGGGGACAAATATCCTTTACCAGGGCCTACATGAAAATGAGTTACTCCGGCTTTCCCACTGAGCAGCCCTCCTATTCTTGCCTCGGCTACCAATTTAGCCAATTCATCTATGGTCGGTTGGGCAGAGCGTGAATCAGAAATGGCTATTTCCCCCGCACCCAGGATTTTATTGATTAAGATAATGTCGTCTTTGACAGTGGACGTAATAGTAGGAGTAGGGACGTGATAATTACCCGTATATATGAAAGTTGTTATTCCTTCCTCCTCAAGCGCGAAGGCTTTCGCTAGCAGGGAAGTCATATGACGAGTAGTCCCGTCTGTACCAAGCACCCCCACTGCTGTAGTAATGCCACCGCTGATCATATCACTTAATTGAATCTCCGGTGTTCTAGTTGCAAAACCACCTTCTCCTCCACCCCCAATGAAATGGACATGCGGGTCAATAAACCCCGGGGTAATAAGGGCACCTTCAGCATCGATTACTTCTAATTCAATTCCTGCCATGCCTAACGAAATTTCATCAACATCCCCGATTTTCATGATTTCTCTTCCAGCTATCAGGATAGATTTCTTACCTATGTATTCAGGCGCATAAATCTCTCCGTTCTTTATTAAAGTTAACACTCTATTCTTCTCCTCCTTTTCCATGAAACTTACAATATACTACAACTCTAGATAGCACATCCCCTTCCATTCTCTATTAATGAATATATGCAAAAAACATGCCAACTCCAATAAGCTTTTATAATCCCACTTAGTAGAGTTGGCATATACATTTAGGTTATTTTTTTAAATTTATTAAATCCTATAACTCCTCTAAAACTTTTAAACCTAGATTTGTAATTCTCGTTCCCTGCTTCTTAACACCAGTTACAACACATTTGCTCTCTTTTAAGATTTGAAGTTTTGTACGGAGCTGGCTGTCGCTTAAAGGAGTTTGAATCATAGGAAGCAAGGCAGCTCTCCCTATTCCTCTATTGACCGTACTATGAAGAGCCAAACACTCGAGAATTTCCTTATACACTGGGAGGTCACCTTTTTTCTCTAAATATTGAATAGCCCGATTAGTACTTGATTCTCCCAATAACTCTTCCTTCATTTGTGGAGGCATGCTGTCAAGATCCGCTTCATTGCCCTCCACGGTCACGGAGAGGTAATGGATAAACGCTTCTAATTCACGAGCGTTTCCGGGCCAGTTATACCTTTCAATCTCTTCCACCATCTTTGAGGTGAAATTCATCGTGATAGAATGTTTTCTTAGAAAGTACTCAATTAAAGAATGAATATCCTCTTTTCTTTCCCGTAATGCAGGTATCCTGAGAGGCAACTGATTAAGCCTATAAAATAAATCCTCCCGAAATCCCTTATTCTCCATCATCCTATTGAGGTTTTTATTGGTTGCAGCTATGATCCGTATGTCAACCGGGATTACTTTATTACCCCCTACGCGCATTACCTGCTTCTCTTGGAGAACCCGGAGGATGGATGCCTGTATTTTTTCGGAGGCATCTCCAATCTCATCCAAAAAGAGCGTTCCGTGCTGTGCTAATTCAAATAGCCCCATTCTTCCGCCCTTCCTCGCTCCAGTGAAAGAACCCTCTTCATACCCAAAAAGCTCACTTTCAGCAATAGATTCTGTCAGTCCGGCAAAATTTACTGCAACAAAAGGGCCGTTCCTTCTTGAGGAGGCTTGATGAATAGCCTGAGCGAATAATTCCTTTCCCGTTCCACTCTCTCCAGTGATTAATACTGATAGATCTGTTCCAGCCATTCGCTTCGCCATTTTCTTAGTCTCAGTCAAACGATCGCTCATTCCCATAATATCGCCGAATGTATACCTAGCGATTAAACCGGCATCTGACTTTCTTCTGCGAATTTCCTGTTCGAGCCTCTGTACGTGGGAAATATCCTGAAATATCACAACGGAACCCAAAAACTTATCACTAACTGTAATAGGATTTAAAATGGTTAAAAGATCTCTCCCATTAACTCTTACCATGCGTTCCTGTGTCTCTTGTACTCTATTACTTCCTTCTTCTATAGGAAAGGCCGGAATAATATCCGTATAATGCTGTGAATACGCTTCTTTCTCAGAAATCCCAAGAATACTGCTAGCCTGATCATTAATTAATGTGATCTTGCCAACTGAATTTACAAAGATAATTCCTTCCTGGGCGGCATCGAGCACAGCTTCAAGCTGAGAATTTATATAGCGCTGTTCATCGGCTAACGCGGCAAGTTCCTTCCCTATACGGACAAAGTTTTTTACATAATCCATTGTCATATGATTAGCGTGCTCTAAGTCCTGATTCAACTCCTTGGCTATTTCAAAAAGGGTTGATAAGTCCAAACTCCTATTGCCAAGATCTATAATTTGTTTGACCCCATCAGGTACCAAATGGGCCAATCCATAAGTAATGGCCACATCCATATTTGTCACTTCCGGAAGAACTTCCATATCATTTGAAAATGGAGTTATATCCAGGTAATCAAAGCCTAGTCGGTTTAAAAGATCGACAGATTCATACGCGCCTTCCTCGGTATTACTGACAAGCAGACATCTGGTGCCTTGTTTGAGCTGAAATAGCCTCTCAAGCTTATTAAAATCCACCGTCCGGTTTGCTGTAATAACAGGTGCTTTAATGGTGTTAGAATCTACTAAGTCATGATATAATTCATCAGCTCCCGACCAGAGAATTAAGTCCACTTCTTTTAAATCTACTGGAGGAAAATGATTGCTGCGTAATTGTATATGGTTACCGAATATTTCCTTCACTTTATCTCGAAAAGTATAATATAGACTGACTTCCTTTGTCATAACGAAGATAACAGGATTCTTCATGATCATGCCCCCTGCTTAACTCATTGTTTCTTCATACTTTACACCTTCAGAAATCCCTCAACAAGAAGATTTAGTCAATTTTCAAATAGCAAATATTCATCTAAGGGAAGATTTGCCTTATGGAAATGTCTCTATTTGCTACCTTTTTCTTAAAGAAACACGGATATATTAGTTTGTATCCTTAGTTTAATAGCTTCCATAGAGCGACTGGCATTCTATCCATGACTGGCAATCTGATTTGTTAACACTCACAAAGAGAACATAAGACTATATTCTCCTCCTTTAGGATCAGCAAGAAGCGGGGAGGTCCCCCCGCTCCATCACAGCGAATATATATCCTCGAGAAGCCGGTGTACATTTGCCAGTTCCACCCTGGTTTCCGTGGAATCTTCTTCCTTTGCGGCGGCTATCAATTTACTGACGGCTTCATATAACCCTTCATACTCCCCTTCGTCTCCGATCAGCTGGATTTTCCAGCGGTGTTCTTTGTACAGCTTCCTCAGCTCGTCCGCCTCCTTCTCAATTTTTTTCCAATCGGAGGCTTCCAGAGAGCTTTCCAGCTTATCTACTTGGTCGAAAAAAATATCTCCTCCCAGCACTCCCGCACATCCGGACATAAGGATCAACAGCCAGACGGAGGCCAGGACTCTCAGTGCTGCCATAACTTTCACCCCGTTCGCCTGCATGGTTATTCCTATATTGCCCAATAATATGAAAAGCTTCCATCTTTAGTTGGAGGAGATTCTATGCCCGAGATCGTACTGATTCTGATTCGTTCTATCTGGTCCTTCCTTGTCCTGCTGCTGATGGCACGGCTCATGGGCAAGAAGCAGATTGCGCAGTTGACGTTTTTTGATTATGTGGTAGGCATCACTATCGGATCGATTGCTGCCACGATGTCGGTGGACCAAAATGTAAAGATTTCCAATGGGCTGGGTGCCCTCGTTATCTGGGGGCTCTTCCCTATCGTCCTTGCCTACCTGGGAATGAAAAACCGTACCTTTTCCCAACTGACCGATGGCAAGCCGGCTGTCGTCATTGAACAGGGGAAGGTTCTGGATAAAAATATGCGGAAAAACAGAATGACTGTCGATGAGTTGATGCTGCAGCTGCGTGAGAAGGGAATTTTCAAAATTTCCGATGTAGAAATGGCGATCCTTGAAACCAATGGAGAAATAAGCATTATGAAAAAGACAGATAAACAGCCAATAACGCCAAGCACTCTGGGAATTCCCGTCGAAAATGAGCATGGTCCGACAATCGTCATCATGGATGGCCGGGTGCTGAATAAAAGTCTGTCGAAGCTCGGCTATTCCACCTCCTGGCTGCTGGGGGAAATTGAGAAACAGGGTGCACAGGAACTGAACGATGTCTTTATTGCACAAATTGATTCCAAAGGGCAAATGTATGTGGACCTTTATAAAGATATGGAGAAAAAGCAGGCCGTAAATGAGCGGTCCTTGCTGGAGCATCCCTCAAGAAGATACAGGCGGACTTGGAAAACTATGCACTCCAGACAGAGAATCACCAGGCCAAGACCATGTATGCTGATCAGGCGGAAAAATTGCAGAAAATGCTGGATGAGGTGGAGGGGTATATGAGGGGCGGGTGAACAAGATGTCGTGAGGGTGCTATTGTGCCCCATTCATCACATACACACTGATTATTCCTTTCCCAGTATGCCTGATCCCTATTCCAGCCAAAAGCTGTCACTCTCCAAATCCCCCTGTGATATAATATAGGGTATAGTAAATTGCGGAGGTGGATGATTTGGACCCATTGGATATCATGCTGCATCAGGAAAAGGTGGTCCCCCATTACGAACCGATCATCAGCGCGGATACGCAGCTTGTCGTCGGCTATGAGGTGAAGCCTTATTTTCAGATGCAGGAAGATGATATACGAAGCCTCGACTGGTTTTTCGAGGATCCTTCCATCCCGGATGAATTTCAGCTAGAGTTAAGTTCCATCATTCAACACAAAGCACTCGAGACCTTTAGGAAGACGGACCAGTCGTTATACTTATTTTTCAACTATGATGCACGGCTCCTTGCCAGGGATAATGGTGAGACATTAATGGCCCAGCTGGAATCCTACATAGATTTGGGGCTGGATATCAGCAGAATTTATCTGGAGCTGAAAGAAGAGTTTATTGTGAACCGGATTGAAGAGCTTCGGCCGATGTTCAATTATATGAAAGCCCTTGGGCTCAAGATAGCGGTGGATGATGTTGGACAGCGGAGCGGCAATCTGGAGTGGATGGCACAAGTGCGCCCACATGTGGTAAAAGTGGATGCAAACTTCCTAAAGGACAATCTGATGCCGCATCTCTACCGAGAGGTGCATCAGTCGCTTGCCTCGCTGTCCCGGAAGATCGGTTCCACCCTGCTGTTTAAGGAAATCTCCAGTTTCCAGCAACTCAATTATGCCTGGCGGAATGGCGGACAGTTCTATCAGGGAAGCTATTTGAAGCGGGCGGACTCTGCCTATGTAGATGCAGAATGCGTACAGGAGCGGATGAAGGAGGATTTCCACCACTTTGTCACATTTGAAAAGAGAAAAGTGAAGGCACAGATGGAGCTCGCCAACCTGATCAGCTCGCAGTTCCACACGATACTGAGTAATGTAACGGCTGATGTTTCCTACGATGAAACGATTTTAGCTGTCGGCAAGACATGCAGCCGTTATGCATTCCGGGTGTACATCTGTAATGAAGAAGGAATCCAGCTGTCGTCCAATGCGGAGAAAAATCAACATGGCGAGTGGGAACTTTATAGTGAGGGCCGTCATAAGAACTGGAGCTGGCGTCCATATTTCTTTGAAAATATCATCCGCATGAATGTCGAGAAAAAAGGCATTCTTTCCGACCTTTATACGGATATTGAGCGGGATGAACAGATTCGCACGTACTCCTATCCCCTTTCCAACAAGCTCTACATCTTCTTGGATGTGCCGTATGAGTATCTGTATGAACAGGAAGGGCTTTTATAAGGCATAAAAAAAGGGAGCAGCTGGTACTGCTCCCTTTTCTTATGTCTTTACCGTTCGGTGAGGGGGATGTCATCATAATCCTCTACATCCAGCTCATGTACTTCACCGGAGGCCACGCTGTCCAAAATGCCGTACAACCCGGTTTCCACCGCTTTGGTCAATTGGCCTAATTTCTTCTGGCCAAAGCTCTGTGTCTGCCCGGTCACCTCGAACAATACTGCTCCGCTACCATTCATGGCAAAGGAGCCAAGTGCTGTTCCCGGCAGGTCAAGGTCCTGTGGATACAGGGTGATATTGCCGAATGGCGAGTTGCCCATTTCCTGCAAGGCATCATATGCAGCGACATTCAACTGTTTGGAAAACTCTACATTATACTCGTCCGCTTATGCTTCTATTTTCCTCCCTCTTCTGTTTCAGATTCAGGAATGAACACGCCGGATAAGGAAAGTGTCACCGGATCATCGGTGCCTTCTACCACATATTCCCCTTGGTGGTGCAGGTCGATGAATACATGCACATTACCGTACTCTTCCTGCAGGCCTTTATACACATCACGGATGGTTTGGGCTTCTGGGGTGATGAACCAGCCAGGCTGAGAGGAATCGTTAGGGAAATCATCCGGCTGCGGCGTGTAATCCAGATTCGGGTTAAAATCCCGGTTGACATCAAACCCTGGATTCACTCCATAATTCCAATATTGATTTTCATAAGTATAATAGTTCCAGGAAGGTTCCGACCCCTCCAGCTGTGGGAAGTCTTCCACTACGTCCTCCCATGTCATATCATTACCGCGACGATTGCGCTCGGTGGCATCCGGATCCGCCGATGACCCGTGAATCAAGACGTGGAAGGATGGGGGAAGTTTCATCGTTTCTTCCATAAAAAAGCAGCCACCTGCTATCACCTTTCAGATGGCTGCCCTATGTATTGGTTAAAATTGCTGGCCTGTCAATGGCGCCAGCAGCTTTACGCCTTTTCTATTGCCTGGAACCCATCTAGAGTCGCCGACTAAATGGGATGCATAGCCGAGCATGCAGGCATAAAACATGCCGTGGATTTGCACATCCATCGAAAATAAATAACTGATATAGCTGAAGAAAGCGAGACCCAGCACGGAATGGGTGTAAGACCGATGTGGCACAAGCGAGGCAAGCACGACATAAGCGCCAAGCAAGATGAGCCACAGAACATTCATGGCCACCCCAAGCAGAATGACACCGGCACCGGTGACGGTAAGCATCATTTTCTCCGACATCTTTCGGGAAAAGAAAAACAGAAGCATGCCGACACCGATGCCGATAGCCCGGTCGGCACCAATCCCCTCTGCCCATGAGTAATAGACAAGCCATAAAGCAACAAAGCTCAGGACAATTTTCAACGGTTCCGATGGGAGAGTGATCCGGTTCGAAAGCCTGCCTCCCGTATCCAGGTCTGGGAATAGCCCAGCGATCATGCTGGCACTGATCAAAGCGACGCTGTCCATCGGCTCGGCCCCATAATAGGCCGCAACACCGAAGCCCACAGCGCCCCCGATCATTGCATGTGTTGTTCCCTTCATGTTGCGTTCCCCCCTTCCTGCTTTTTCATATTATACAGGAACAAGAGGGGTTATGGTAAACATACGTTCTGTTTTAAAAATTATGGGTTAATCATGGACGGATGACGCCTTCTCTGCAAGCCCGGTGATATAATCGAAAAATCCATCCCTGTGCTCGAGGGTCTTACTTCTATGAAAAAGGCAGTCTGGCATCCATTTTAGCGTCATTTTTCCAGGATAGTTGTTAAATTTCAAGATAGAGGAGTGGATAGATGCCGGTAGAGGTGCCAATAAAAAAGGGAAGCAAGGCAAGGTTTTCTCCGTAACTAACTAGTATCCAAGAAAAAAGGGCTATTTTTATAGCCTGGACATATAATTTCAATATAGTGAATCTTATGGTATTATGTACATTATTGTGTTCGAAAAATGTCAAAATTTGAATAAGGGGGAATACGATGAAAGCACTCACTGGTTTTTTTGATCGGATGATTCAGCGTTATCTGCCCGATGCTTTCTTGTTTGCGGTCATCCTGACGTTTGTTGTATTTGTGGCAGGGATTTTGTTCACAGACAGTGGTCCGGTGCAGATGGTCGACCATTGGGGCAGCGGATTCTGGGATCTTCTGGCCTTCGCCATGCAGATGTCCCTTGTAGTCATCACCGGATATATTCTAGCCAGTGCGCCTGTGATACGGCGGGCACTGGGGAGGCTTAGCACGTTGGCGAAGACACCTGTACAGGCGATCATGCTTGTTACCTTTGTTGCATTGGTTGCCTGCCTGATCAACTATGGATTCGGATTAGTAGTTGGTGCATTATTTGCCATCCATGTAGCAAAAAGGGTTCCGTCGGTGGACTACCGGCTTCTAATCGCGAGCGCCTACAGCGGGATGCTTGTATGGCATGGAGGTTTTTCTGCTTCGATTCCTTTATTGCTGGCGACACCAGGGCATTTTCTAGAAGATACCATCGGGACAATTCCTGTTACGGAAACACTGTTCAGCCCGTTTAATATCTTCATTGTCCTGTTCCTGGTTGTCACGCTGCCATTCTTTAACCGGTACTTAATGAAAGGAAGCGACCCACTAGGAAACACGGATGCTTCGCTGTGGAAAGAGGAGGAAGAGGAGATCCATACGGGAGTGCAGCCATCCACTCCGGCTGAGCGGTTGGAGAACAGTCAGACCGTTTCTCTTCTTATTGGAATCATGGGTCTTGCCTACATCTTCTATCATTTTGCAATGAATGGGTTCGACTTGAATATTAATATCGTCAACTTCATTTTCCTTTTTCTCGGCATCCTGTTTCACCGGACACCAAAGCGTTTCCTGGATACCGTCATGAAGGGTGTGAAGAATGCTGCCGGCATTATTGTGCAGTTCCCATTTTACGCTGGGATCATGGGCATGATGGTTGCCTCTGGGCTGTCCCAGCAGATATCCGAGTGGTTTCTCAGCTTTTCCACTGAGTTCACGTATCCGCTATTCGCCTTTCTAAGCGCGGGCCTTGTCAACTTCTTCGTCCCGTCCGGGGGTGGACAGTGGGCCGTACAGGGTCCGATTATGATTCCTGCCGCCATGGAAATTGGCGTCAGTACGGCGAAAACTGCCATGGCCGTCGCTTGGGGAGATGCCTGGACCAATATGATCCAGCCATTCTGGGCCCTGCCCGTTCTAGCCATTGCCGGCTTGAAGGTTCGGGACATCATGGGCTTCTGTGTGATGATCCTGTTCTACAGTTTCATCCCGATCACCCTCGCTCTATTATTCTTGTAGATAATGGAAAACTGCCTCCAGTGGCTGAATCGCTCGCCGCTGGAGGCAGTTTTATATAGGTAGAAATCAGAGTTTTACGCTTCTTTTACTTTGCCTTCGAGGAAGGTTTTCAGTACATGGACGGTCTTTACACAGTCGTTGAGATCAGACCATTCGGCAGGATTGTGGCTGACACCATCCTTGCTCTTCACAAACAGCATGGCGATCGGAAGCTTTGTACCGATGATCATAGCATCATGGCCGGCACCGCTCGGCAGCCGGTATGGACGGATACCATTGGACTCCACTGCCTGCTCGAGCTGATGTTGGACCTCCTCCCCAATCGGTACTGGAGTGATCCGCATTTTTTCCTCACTTTCCAGTTCAATGCCGTGTTTGCCGGAGATGCTGTTGGCGAGTCCTTCCACCTGGCTTAACAGCGTGTCCCGTGTACTCTCGGCAATATCCCGGATGTCGACGAAGACGGCCACCTTGCCAGGGATTACATTGACGCCGTTCGGGTCGACATGCATTTTACCAACTGTAGCAACTGCCGAGTCACTGATTTTTCCTGGCAGCTGGTTCACCTGAAAAATGAATTCACTGGCCGCAACCAGGGGATCCTGTCGGTCATTCATCGGGGTATTGCCTGCATGGCCGGCCTTCCCGGTAAATGTCAGTTCCAAAAAGGACGGGCCCGCAATTCCAGTAACAATCCCGCATGGCAGGTTTTCTTTCTCCAAACGTTTCCCCTGTTCAATATGGACCTCAACAAACATGTCAATCTCCTCAAGGTTCCGTTTCGCCTCCAAGAAACTCTCCGGTGAAAGGCCGACATCCTTCACAACCTCTGTAAAACTCCGGCCCTCACTATCACTCTGCTTCTTTTTCTCCTCGATATCAATTTCTCCCATCATTGCTTCACTGCCGTTGAAGCCGCCATGGAAACGGGAGCCTTCCTCATCACTGAAAATGACCACCTCATATGGCTTGTTCGGCTGAAACCCGGCCTCTTTCCATGCTTCGGCCACTTCGAGAGCGGACAGAACCCCGAGCGGCCCATCAAAATGGCCGCCATTCGGCACACTGTCTACATGCGAACCGCTCAACACAGCCGGCAGGGAATCATCTTTTCCGGCGAGCCGGCCGAATACATTGCCTGCCCCGTCCTGCCGCACTTCCAATCCAGCTTCACGCATCCAGGATTTCACCAGTTCCTTCGCCTCTTGTTCCTCCAGTGAGAACCCAGGCCGTTTCGATCCTTTGTCTTCCGTCAGGCCGATTTTTGACAGCTCCCCCAGCCTTTTCGCCAGCCTGGCGCCCGAGATACCATCCCGATCCTCACTGTCGTCATAGTCCTTAAGCAGCATTTCTTCCAAATGAAACTTCCCTGTCATCTCCGTCGTCCTCCCTATGTAACAGGCCGATGCCTAACACCGCCCTTTTCCGATTTTTATAAACAAATTCATTATAACAGAGAATGGGAGATGTGTGGTGAGGTGGGTACGGCCCGAATGGGAGGCGCTGGGGCCCGAGTGGGAAGTGATGGCGCCCGAGTGTGCGTGGGTGCGGCCCGAGTGCAAGGTGGTGGCGCCTGAGTTGCGGTGCGTGCGGCCCGAGTGGGAGGTGCTGGCGCCCGAGTGGGGCATCGGGCGGCTCTTTATTTTCTTAACTGCAATGCTGCCTGGAGGTCGGCAATTTCTTTTTGGATATGGGGGTGACCTGGCAGTTCAGGGACTTTTCTCGTTGTAAGAGAATGTCTTTGTTTGGCTGCCTGGGCCATCCTTTCAAAGATGAGCAGCAGCTGAGCCATGTCCACATCTGTCAGGATCGGTCGGTCAGGGCGCTTAGCTGCAGCTTCGAGCAGGTATCCTAGCTGTTTGACGGAAAAGATAATCGGCCAGAGATGATTCAGGATACGCTTATTTCGCGGTATTTCTCCCAATGCCGTCGAGTAGACAAGATCGAGATTATTCAGATTGGTCAGCATCTTGCGCATGTCCCCGCTGTCTTCTACAGCCTCTTTATCTTGATTGTCGGAAAACAGCTGAACCAACAGTTGCATTTGGCTGCGGATTGTTTTGGCCAGCAGATGCGGGAGCCTGCTGGATGCGGATCTTCTGCCAATCAGAAACGTGCCGAGCAAACCGATGGAACAGCCGATAAGGACATCGGTAACCCTGATGGTCGCAAATACTCCGACATCAAAAATTTGGGTGGAGTTTTCCGCCATAAAGATGGCTGTCGATGTAAAAAAGAATGCAGCAAGGGCGTAGTTCCGCGGGATGAACATCTCTGCCCCGAACGTCAGGAGTACAATGATGATGGCGATCATCCAGCCATCCGGTTGGGATGACAGCAGGATACTGGCGATGAATATCCCGATAATTGTTCCGACCGAACGCTGAATGGCCCGATGGAAAGTGGTCATTACCGTCGTCCCCATCATCACAGCGGCACAGGACAATGGAATCCAATAGGCACGGTCAAAGTCAAACGAAAAGGCGATCAGTGCAGCAATAGTCAGAACGAAGCCATTGCGAAGCGACGAAATGAACACGATGGAATTTTTATGCAAGGCCCCGGCGAACAAAGATCGAAGCGGCGGCCTTCTAAAGTGAATTTCTTTTTCTATTGCCTTTTGGGGATCTTCCAGGACCTCTGCTATTTCCTTGAGGCGGTCTGCCAGGCGTTTGAGCATCGGATATTCTTCATACTCTTTCCGTTCCGGAATCGATCTGTTTTTATCGATCGATTCAGCAACACGGTGAACCGCCTCACTGAATTCATTAGGGACCCGGTTCCCATACAGCACCTGATACTCGGCTACTTCGGAAAAGATATGGTTTGCCTGTTCATATAAATAGTATAACTTCCTTGATTCCGCGGACTTGTCCCAGGATATATACCCGGCAGACAGGGTGTCGCCAGTGGTTTTGATTTGCTGGAGCGTTTTTTCTCTTGCCTCGCCAAATGCTTCTGTCCCTGCCGAATCAAGCAAAGAACCCAATTCACTATAGACAGCCTTCAATGCCTTGATTTCCGGCCCCCGGCGGCTTACAAACCAGCCGGACATGGCGACCACCCAGGACAGCATCCCGCCAAGAAATACCAGTCCGGCACGGATTGGTGCTTCCGCCGGGTTGATATCCATGGCAGATGCGATGGTAAACGCCAACACAAAGAAGATGGCATCCGGCCCCGGAAATTTCAACGTCCCGAAAAGGAACGTGACAAACGCCCCGATGAAGCCGACCGTTACTGCCATTGCAAGGGGGTACGGAGCTAGCAATGTACCAATCCCGACCGCTGCAGCCAACCCCAAAGCGACGAAAAACAGCTTTTTGGCACGCTGGGCAAGCGGCTCATTGAACATATATAAAAAGGTAAAGCTCCCGATACTGCCATACATGCCGTATTGGAAGTTTCCCAGCAGCAGGCCGAGAAAAATCGGGGTACCCGCACAGATTCCGGCCAGAATAGCTTTGATCCATGGGAAGGGCACTTTCTTGATTTCAAAGGCCTGTTTAACAGCCGTCCAAAATGTATGATCACTAGAATTACTCATGTAGCAGCTCCTCTTTCTGATAAAACTTTATATATAAAATGGTGACACACTCCCTCCATTTTACGCCCTTTTTTCCATCCCATCAAAATAAGCGGGTTTCTGAAGAGGGGTTGATGGCCTATGATTATGGGTCAAGGCTTGAGGTCGATGGGTCGCGCTCCCCCGATCCGCTGCTTCAGCTTGTACAGTTTATCCTGTACCAGAATATTCAACACACCTATGCGGACATAGACATAAACATAAACAAACCGTAACGATTACTATTTACAAAACGTAATCATTACGGTATTATTTTATTCATAACTTATATTTGACGTGGATAAGGAGTGAAGATCACAGTGAAAAGCATGAAAGCACTTATTACCTTAGTTATTATTGCAATGGTTGCGGCGGGCTGCACTTCCGAAGAGCAATCATCGCCTGCTGGGGCAGATGAGGGACTTACGATATATACTACCCTCTACCCGATTCAGTATGCGGCAGAAAGGATAGGCGGAGATACCGTCACAGTGGAATCTGTCCTACCTCCGGGAGTGGATGCACACACCTTTGAACTGACAAGCAGGGATATGACCGCGATTGCTGAAGGAGATGCCTTCATCTATATGGGCGCTGGTATGGAGGGATTTGCCGAATCAGCTGCGGAGGCACTGTCCTCCCAGGATGTTAAGCTGGTCGAACTTGGGCAAAATGAAGAACTCTTCCGGCCAAGTGAGGGTGTAGATGCTCATGAGGATGAAGAAGAGGGACATGAACATGCGGAGGAATCCCATGAAGAAGGTCATGGCAACGGGCATGGCGAGCATGACGGACATAACCATGGCGATCACGATCCACATGTATGGCTCGACCCTGTCAGGATGCAGGAGATGGCCGATATGGTCAAAGAGGAGCTTATCGCTCTGAATCCGGATGCGGAGCAGGCATATGAGGAAAACTTCTCCGGCCTGAAGGAAGACTTGCATCAGCTGGACGAAGATTTTATAAGCTCATTGGAAGGCAAAGAAAACAAGCATCTCCTTGTATCCCATGCAGCGTACGGGTACTGGGAGGAACGATACGGCATCGAGCAGATTTCCGTGAATGGCCTGTCTTCCACCAGTGAGCCTTCCCAGAAGGAATTGACACAAATCATTGACCTGGGCGAAAAATATGACCTAGAGTATATGGTCTATGAGCAAAACAGCTCCAACCGTGTATCCGAAATTATTCAGGAACAGCTGGGACTGGAAGCTGCCCACATTCATAACCTGGCAGTGCTCACGGAAGAAGATATCAGCAATGAAGAGGATTATTTCTCCTTAATGGAGCGGAATGCTGAGGTATTGGATGAAGTGACCAATTAATTAGATTATGTAAAAAGACCGGGCAGAGGGTTGCCCGGTCTTTTTAATTGGGATGAGATCGGCGCCCGAGTCAGAGCGGCTGTGGCACGAGTGCGGCTTCCTGGCGCCCGAGTCAGAGCCGGTGCGGACGAGTGTAGTTGCTTGGCGCCCGAGTCCGAGCGGTTGCGGCACGAGTGCGGTTGCTTGGCGTCCGAGTCAGAGCCGGTGCGGCACGAGTGCGGATGCCTGGCGCCCGAGTCCAAGCGGGTGTAGACCGAGTGCCGGGTTACAATTCCGCCTGTACTCCAATCCCTGCACCTTTCAGTTTATTATATACACCTATTGCTACGACAAGGTCAAAGTAGGCGGCGCCGACGGATTTGAAGAAGGTGATTTCTTCCTCCGACTCCCGGATCGGGCTGTAATCCCCTCCGAGTTCACTGAGTTCAGCATAGACGGAGGAGAAGCTCCAGTCGGTTTCGGCATCGGCATGGATCAGCTCGCCTGCTTCATCCTTGACGCCGGCCAGGTCATCGACGACAATTTTCCCTGCTCGGTCGATGGTTGTCTGATCCACCTCGCGCATCGATGGCAGGAAGGATCCGACCCCGTTGATGTGGGTTCCTTCCTTTAATAATTCCCCATTGAATACTGGATCTTTGGAGCGGGTGGCACAACAGATGACATCGGCTGCTGCAAGCACATCTTCAGAACTGTCACAGACCTCGACATCGACCTCCACGCCGAAGTCCTCCAACTTTTGCTTGAACCTGACCGCTTTTTCCCTGGTGCGGTTATATAGCTTCATCGAGGTGATGTTCCGCACCTCCAGCATAGCGAGCACCTGCTCGAACGCCATCCCTCCGGTGCCGATTACGCCGAGCACGCTGGCATTTTCCCTTGCGAGTTTTTCTGTAGCAATGCCGCTCAGTGCCCCGGTACGCAGCCTGGTCAGGTAGGACGCATCCATCATGCAGATATGCTCGCCTGTCTGTGCATCCGTCAACATCAGCACACCCTGGGTCGTCGGCTTTCCCTGTTGCGGATTTTGCGGGAAGATGGAGACGACTTTCACCGCCGCCATCTCCTGTGCCAGATCGGCGCCCGGCATATATAAAGTTGAGCCCTCGTATTGCGGAATATCAATGACCGTACGGTGCGGGCTGGTGATGGAACCTCCCTTTTTAGAGATGAGCCCCTGCTTCACATCAGCAATTGCTTCCCTCATTCCGTAATGGTCCTGTATTTCCTTCCCTGATAAAATAAGCATCTATTTCTTCCTTTCTCTCTATGTTGTGATTTTGGCTTCGTTGGTTGGGATGACTGCATCCTCCTCATCGAGATCCTGTGCTCTGCGATCCTGGACAGCCGTTACGGCAATCAGGGAAATGACCGCAGTCAGGATAATATACAAAGCAACCGGTACATAGGAATTGTCAAACCGGATCAGCAAGGCGGTTGCGACAAGCGGCGCCGTACCCCCGGCAAGTGCTGCACCAATCTGATAGCCCAGGGAAATTCCTGTGTAACGAACCTTTGCACTGAAAATTTCCGAGAACATCGTACCAAGAACTGCGGTGATCGGCGCCCAGATAATACCGAGGCCGATGATAGTCGCCAACATCAACAATGCAACTGAACCTTGGTGAATGAGCCAGAAATACGGGAATGCATACAGCGCCATCATGACTGCTCCCCCGATATATAGCGGCTTCCTGCCAATTTTATCGGATAAAGCCCCCATGATCGGCATCATAATCGTTGTAATGATTGTACCAATTGTTACAGCATTCAATGCATTGGTTTCTGTAAAGCTCAGATTAGACGTTGCGTAGGAAACAATGAATGTACCAAAAATGTAAAATGGAGCGGTCTCCACTACTTTCGCCCCGATGGCGATCAATACTTCCTTCCAATGATAGCGCAGGGTATCGGCAATCGGCAGTTTGGCCACCGTACCCTGCTCCTGATTCTTTTTAAACGATGGCGTTTCATCAATTCCCTTACGGATCCAAAGGCCGAAGATAACCAGAACTGCACTCAGAATAAACGGCACCCTCCAGCCCCAGGTCATAAAAGAGCCGTCAGGCAGCAAAGTCATAATCGATAGGGCAATCGTACCCATCAGCATCCCGAGGGTTACCCCCATCTGCGGAACACTTCCGAACAGGCCGCGCTTTTCTTTCGGTGCATATTCCACCGCAAGCAGCAGGGCCCCGCCCCATTCACCGCCAAGGCCAATACCCTGGACGAGCCTCAACGTAATCAAGAGGATAGGAGCCCAGATTCCGATGGCCTGGTATGTAGGCAGAACCCCCATCAGGAAGGTGGACATCCCCATCAAACTAAGTGTGAGGACTAATGTCTTCTTCCGCCCGATCCGGTCCCCGATATGACTGAAGATAATTCCCCCAAATGGCCGGATTAGGAAGGCAAGCGCAAATGTTGCAAAGGCGTAGAGTGTACCGAATGCCGGGTCCTCCGTCACGAAGAACAGCTGGTTAAACACCAAAGCGGCTACGGTTCCATATAAAAAGTAGTCAAACCACTCGATGGCACTTCCGACAATACTGGCTACAAGCACACGCCGCATTTTCTTCTTTTCCATTTTCTTCACCCCTATATTGAATAGTAGTTTTCTTTCTCCCACAAAAGAAATCGCTTACAATTATGATGAAAAAATATTGCATGAAGTTTTTCCCCCGGCCCTCCTTCCTGCCAAAATTTAAGTGTCACTTAAATATCTATAGTCGAATTATAAGGCAATTTTCTTTAAATTGTCAACTATCAAATTAATGATTTTTTCCTTATAATAAGAATGAAAGAGAAGAAGATTCCCGGCGGCCATGCTATAATGAACGTTCAATTATTGCCGGCAAGAGGTGAACGACATATGAAGGAAGACATAGGGGCAAAAATTAAACAGCTGCGCAAGCAAAAAAAACAGACACTAAAGCAAATTTCCGAGCAGACCGACCTGTCGATCAGCTTCCTCTCCCAGCTGGAAAACGGAAAATCCTCCGTTACCCTCGAATCACTCAGAAAAATTTCCGATACACTTGGAGTAAATCCAAGCCACTTTTTCGATGAGCCGGAAGAAGAATCCAAGCAGGCAATCGTCCGAAACAGCTCCCATGTGACCGATGCCGGAAAAAATCCCTTTATCTACCGGGATCTGAGCGGCAAGATGGAAAATCCATTGTTCTCCCCCATCCTCGTAGTGTTGAACCCGGGTGAAAACCAAGGAAATAACATCACCCACAAGGGACAGGAATTCCTCTATGTATTGGAGGGCACGCTGACCGTGCTGATCAACCAGGAAGAGCATACACTTGAACCATCCGACAGCATCTTCGTCGATTCCTCCAGGCCCCATTACTGGCTGAACCGGACCAATCAAACGGTCAAATTCCTCTGCGTCTGGGCCAAGGGGCAAGGCTAAAGGCAGCTGGTGGTGGGCATCCGCCTGCCACTATACTTCCGAAAAAATCCTGAAAGTGAAAAGCCACTTGGAACTGTAGAGCTCCAAGTGGCTTTTCATGTGGCCATTCAACAATACTAGTGATTCTTCACCGGATGATAATAAACATGCTCCGGATAGTCGGTGATGATGCCATCTACATTCAGGTCAAACAAATGCTTGGCCTGTTCTTCGGATCTGGATGTATACGGATAAATTTCCATTCCTGCTGTATGTACGCTTTCGACCAGTTCTGGTGTCACGATATTCATGTTCGGATTAAAAAAGTCGGCATAGGTGGCAAATTCCGCCAGCTGTTCATCCGTCACATCCGCCCAGCTCATTCCTGCCAATACCGCATGTGGCAGCTCCGGCAGCAGTTCCTTGGACTTCTTCACCGATTCATGGTTGAAAG
The DNA here is from genome assembly GCF_042643265.1 of Virgibacillus sediminis. Taxonomy (NCBI): domain Bacteria; kingdom Bacillati; phylum Bacillota; class Bacilli; order Caryophanales; family Bacillaceae; genus Virgibacillus; species Virgibacillus sediminis. The sequence continues at coordinate 29,938 of NZ_JBHRRZ010000035.1, forward strand.
ACTGGATGACGATTTTTCCGTTGGCGGTCTTGTCCATATTGCGCTCCTTCAATGCTTCAGCCACTTTCTCCTCGATCCCTGGATACAGTTCAGGTGCTTTCAGTTCAATTAGGATTCCAACTTTCCCGCGGTAGGCATCCAACAGCTCTTCAAAGGTCGGCACCTTTTCCCCGGCAAATTCTTCACCAAACCAGCTTCCCGCATCCAATTGGCGGATCTCCTCCAATGTAAAATCACCTACAAGCCCTGTTCCGTCTGTGGTCCTGTCCACGGTAGTATCATGGATCAATACAAGTTCTCCATCCTTGGTCATCTGCACATCGATCTCGACGTAGTCGGCCTTCATCTCAAACCCCTTCTCGAAGGCGGCCATCGTATTCTCCGGTGCATGGGCAGATGCCCCGCGATGGGCCACATTGATGATCTGCTGCTGTTCCCTCATCGACACTTCCCCTTCCGCCGCCATTGCCGGCATCGCAAACATGCCCAGCGAAACAAAGGCGATGGATAAAATACTGAATAAACGCTTCATGAATCCAACACTCCCTTAAGTTTGTTCAACTCTATTATAGAATCGGGATATGAACTAGAATTAAATAGAAGGTTAATAGTTTGTAAGAAAAACAGCGAAATTTTTCCTATGACAAAAGCCGCCCCAGGCCCTGGCACCATTCACTCGGGCCGGAACACCACCAACTCAGCCCCAACTCATCCCCCATTATCCAACACCACTTGCTTTCCCTCTCTTTCCTCCCTTATCCTATACTTAATTTAATAGAATGATGGAGGGAGTATATTATTATGGATCGATTTATGAAACGGGCCGTTGAGCTGGCGGCAGAAAATGTACGGGATGGCGGGCAGCCGTTTGGCGCTGTCCTGGTGAAAGGGGACGAGATGTTCACGGAGGGTGTGAATGAGCTGCATCATACCTATGATATCAGCGGGCATGCGGAGATGCTGGCAATCCGCCGGGCACAGGAGAAGCTCGGGACCCATGACCTTTCCGGGTTTACCATGTATGCAAGCGGTGAGCCGTGTCCGATGTGTCTGACCGCCATGTATTTTGCCGGAATTGAAACGATCATCTACTGTGGCTCTGTCGAAGATGCTGCAGAAGCAGGACTGGAGAAATCAGCCTATATTTACAAGCAGCTCCAGAAATCAAAAACAACCCGGGATATCTCTATGAAACAGATGCCGCTAGAGGATGGGCAGGAGGACCCAATGAAGCTATGGCAGAACGAACGCCGGTAGTCCGACAGATAGACCGGCGATGGTTCGCTTCTTTCAAGCACATGGGAAATATCCTTCTATTTTCTCTTTCAATCAATAATTCAGTCTTTTATCCTTGTTAAATCCTTTGTCTGCTGTTAATTTAAAGGAATAGGCCAAAAGATGGTAGGAGGAACGAAGGATGAAGAGTGCAACTCCCTATATTTTTATAGAGAACTGCAAGCAGGAAATGAAATACTACCAAAGAATCCTGGGGGGCGAGATAAAAAACGTCCATTTGGCTGACGGAATAGCTATGTTTAAGGGCCATGAGGGGAAAGTGCTGCACGGCGAACTGCATTTTAAAGACTGTATCATCCACTTTTCCGATATATTTGAAAGCGTGAGCATTGGGGATCAAGTGAAAGTCTGCCTGGAATTCGATAGCGAGAAAGAGATCCGCCGGGTATACCGTTCGTTTCTTGATGGCGGACATGCTGCCCCGGCACTGCAGTCGACCTTCTGGGGTGCGCTACACGCCAATGTCACAGATAAAAATGGCATCGGCTGGCTTTTGAATTATCAGGGAAAGGCAGATAGTGAAAATCAATAAATAGTGGAATGTTATGCATTCTGCAAACAGATTCTCCATTGGCCGATAAAGTCACTAGTCGATAGTCAGACCCGGACGGTTTCCATACGTCCGGGCCTATTTTTTCTCCGCTCCTAGTTCCACACTCATACGGACGATCGATTTATTAATCTGCCAAACATAATACAGATGGTGGATCAGGTCGATATGTGCCTCCTGATTCACCCCCGGCACCAGCCGCTCCAGCTGTCCGCGTTCCTCCTCCAATGAATATACGGCTCCCTTCTCTCCCTTGAGCAGCAGGGAAAGGGTGTCGATATTATTTCCCAGCTTTTCCTCTACCTGCCGGAAGGTATCCTCCAATTCCGCCGGATAGTCAAAGTTTTTCCGGTACGACGAGGCGACCAGCTGCCTTGCATAATAATTGATGGCGGTAAATACGGTCACCCACCGGCTCGTCCGCGAATGGCTTCGTGCCGCTGTCCGCTTCATGAGCGGCTGGGCCTGGTCCTCGATCTGCTGGAGTTTTGTATCAATATCAATGGCCGATCCGGTCAGCCCCTTCACACTCACATCTTCCCGAAACCTTCTAACATAACTGAGGACAAATGGTTTCAGTTCCTCCAGATAGTCATTGGATACCTCGGTAACTTTATCCGTCGTCCTGGTCGGGAACAGAAATACGGATACGACATAGGCGATTAATGCCCCGGCAATAGTGTCGATCACCCGCTCCCCGATCAGGGCAAAGCTGATGCCGCCAAGCAGGATGTCATACATGAAGGCGATCAAAATGGTGATGAACACGCTCATCCATGTATAGGAAACCGGGAACAGATAGATGGACAAAAACACGACCACTACCAGGAGGAAGAGCTCGAGCTGAGGACTCCCGCCAAGAAGCTTTGCCAGCAGAAAGCCGATCACTGCCCCGATTATCGTGCCCACCGAGCGCTGCATCCCCTTTCGATAGGTGCGGCCGATCGATTCCGTGCCAAGCAGGCAGATGAACGTCGTTAATAGAACCCAGTACGGCTGCACCGGGGAGATGAGCTTTCCGACGAAAATGGCGATGATGCTCGCCACCAGAGCCTGGAATGCCTTCTTGGCGGCCGGTGACAGCTCCTTCTTCTCATCTTCTTCCTCTTTCTCCTGTTCCACGTCCTCCTCTTCCGCTTCCTCAGGGTCCTCTCCATCCTTCCCCGCTTGGAGATGCTGCCTTATCGAAAATCCTGCAGCGACGATATGATTGGCAATTGATTCGATACGGCGGATGAGGAACAGCCATCCCTTTGACGAATCCCCCGTCTCCATAAATTCCCGGATAACATTCCTTAATGCCTCGACAGCCAGTGCCGCCTCCTCCAGGTGATGTTCTTCCGAATAGACATCCGCATCCCGGAGGGCAGTCATCACCCAGACCAGCAGACGGCGCAGTTCTTCGATGTCAAATGCATCCGCAGATTTCAGCCCATAGATGGCTTCGGTCAGCGTCTCCATCAGCATGCCGGCATCAAATACATATAGGCGCAGCCGTGTCTGCTTTAGTCCCGGCCAAAGCTCCTGGACATCCTGTTCATTCAGGTTTCCGGCCACCGTGCGGGCATAGCTGCGCAGCTTCTGGACGTTCTGGTCGATCTTTTTCCTGCGCGCTTCATCCAATTCCTTTTCCTCCAAGCCCTGGATCAGCAGGTCGAACGTCAAATTGGCCTGGATATGAAAGGAGCGCATGCTCGATTTGAGCACCTGTGCCGAGCTTTGAAACAGGATAAAGTTGAACAGGAAGGCAGACACCACCCCGATGGCGATACCCATATACACCCATGGCAGCTCTCCCGGGGCAAGATCCATGATGGAAGAAAAATAGATCGTCATAAAGCCGATCTGGCCGATGCTAAAATACCTGCTGCCAAACTTGGAAAAATAATAGCTCCCGAAAATGATCAGTATCAGGATAATATCAATGTAATAGACTTCCGGGAGTTGCGACCCAATCGTCATCCCAGCAGCCGCGGATATTCCAAGCAACAAGGTGGTCACTTTCTTTTGGTTTTTTGTGTCATCCATGACCATGACAATGCCCATCATCCCGACGAGCCCCGCAATCATGGCAGGCGTGAGATAGGCATTGCCGGCCACATGTAGGATAAGCAAAGTGACCAGCACCGAACAAAGCAGGCTCATGGTCGCTTTCCCAGCACTTTTAAACCTTGTCCGGCCCGGATCCGCTGCGGCCATCCTCCCCTTCCAGTGATACAGCCAACTCTTCATAGGAACTCCTCTTTCCAACAACATTTAGTTCATCCATTATAACACCCGAACTTCCATTATCCATTACTTACCCTTCCCTATTAATGGAAAACATTTCATGGAGTGAGACAGGTGCCCGGCCTTTTACCCGAAAAAAATCTCGCCTATTCCGGCTCTACCCTATAAGATCCGGATAGCTCTTGAACTGCGGTAGGCAGTTTGAAGGGTTGAACGCCGATGATTCGTACGTTCCCTGCATATTTTCTCCCATTTTTGGGCACGCTAGCAGTTATACTAAGAGACTAGTGAAGGTGGGTACAAAATGGAGCAGGAATATCATGCCGGGCTTTCTTCGGCGGAAATGGCCAATTTATGGACAACCTATCAGGGGGACTCGATGTCAATCTGTGTATTCAGCTATTTCCTCAAGCATGTGGAAGATGAGGACGTAAAAAAGCTGATGACCCGGGCGCTGGACATTTCCCGAAATCATGTGGAAATGATCCGGAGAATCTTCAAGGTAGAGGACATTCATATACCTCAAGGATTCGGGGAACAGGATGTGAATCTCGGTGCAGACAGCCTGTTCACCGATGTGTTCTATCTGCATTATGTAAAGCAGATGGCCAAGGGAGGGCTCGAAACCTATTCCAGGTTGCTGCCGGACATCTACCGCAGAGACATCCGGGCATTTTTCTCCAACTGCCTCACCTCCACCGTGGAGTTAAATGATGCAGTGACAAGGCTGATGTTGGAGAAAGGCATTGCTGTCCGACCGCCGGCCATCCCGGAGGCAAAAAAAGTCGAGTTTGTAGAGAAGCAATCCTTCCTGCTTGAAGGCCTTGGGGACCGGCCGCTGACAGGCTTGGAAGTTTCCAACCTCCATAAAAATATCCTGACCAATGAACTCGGTTCCGCCCTTGCGACAGCCTTCAGCCAGGTGGTCGAGTCGGATAGGCTCCGGAAATATATCCTGCGCGGCAAAGATATTTCCATCAAACATGTCCGGGTGTTCACGGATTATCTGAATAACCACTCGCTCCCAGCACCGACAACCATCGACGAGACGGTCACCGATTCAACGGAAGCACCATTTTCCGATAAGCTGATTTCCTACCATTTCAATCTGATGACCTATTCTGGCATGGGCAACTATGGCTCCTCCATTTCCCAGAGCCAGCGCAGCGACTTGGCGATCGACTATTCCCGGTTGCTTACGGAAATTATGAAATTCGGGGAAGACGGCATCAATATCATGATTGACAACGGATGGCTGGAACAACCGCCGATGGCTGCGGAAAGGAAAAGTTAGCATGCACCGAGAAAAGGCCGGAGGGGCGTTCCCTCCGGCCTTTTCATCATTCAGTAGCGCTTTCCGAATATATTCAGATAACCGAGATAATACGACAGGATAAATACTGCCGCCAGCATGCCGATCATCAGCACAAAGAACAGCCAGTCACGCTTTTCCACCTTCATTTGATGATAATGGGTGCGGTCCTTATCTCCCGTGAATCCCTTCGACTCCATTGCAATAGCGACACGCTCCGCTTTCCGGATGCCGTTGGCGAGGAGAGGGATGGCATAGCGGCGGAATTGGTTCAGCCGTCCCTTGATTCCCTTTGTGCGGCCGACACCACGGATGCGGTGGGCCTGCTTGAGCACCTGCAGTTCATGCTGGAAAATCGGCAGGAATCGGTAGCCGGCCAGTATACCATAGGTGATTTTCGGCGGCAGTTTGCATTGCTGCATGAAGCTCAGCATCAGCTTTGTCGAATCCGTTGTGAGGATAAACAATAGAGACAAAGCACCAAAGCATAGCGACCTCAGCGCCAGGCTGATGCCGGTCTGGATGCTTCCTGTCGTGACCTCCAGCCCCCAGAGGCTAAACACCACTTCCCCATAGGAAAAGGTCTGATTGGCATACAGCACCGTCATCCAGGCAAATCCCAAGGCGATCAATACGAACGGGCTGAACAGCTTCAGCCAGCGCAAGGTAGGAATGTCGGTCATCGAAAACGTTATTCCGAGGATGAACAGGAAATACAATAGCGGGGTGAACACGTCAAACGTGAACCCAAGCATGATTCCCGGTATCAGCACAGCGAATGCCTTGATGGACGGGTTAATGGATGAGATCATACACCACACCTTCCTTCCGATCCAGGCGCATCCTTGCAGGCAGCCTGAGCCTTGCCTCCTGAAGAAGTTCCTCTTTTTCCCACAGCTTCTCCGGCGATCCGTCATAGGCTAGCTTGCCATGCTGCAGCACAGAGACACGATCCGCGGCATCGACGATATCCATGTCATGGGTCACAAATACAATCGCCGTCCCCTTGCTCTTCAATTCCATCACATAATGCATCAACTCCGCCGTAGTGGCCGCGTCCTGCCCGAATGTCGGCTCATCGAACAGCAGGATGTCCGGTGTCTCATCGAGCACCGTCGCCACACTGAGCCGGCGTTTCTGCCCGCCACTTAAAGAGAAGGGATTGCTGTCATGCTGCTTTTCCAAATGGAACTGCCGCATCAGCTCCCCTGCCGCTTGTTCCATTTCCTCTTCGGCATAGCCGTTCAGCCTCATGCCGAACGTCAGCTCCTCGTACACGGTATCGGTGATGAACTGATGTTCCGGATTCTGAAACACAAACCCCAGCCGCTTCCGGAGTTCATTTTCATCCCATTTTTCCAGTTTTCGTCCGGAAAGCAAGACATTTCCCTTACTTGGCGTTAGCAGTCCAGCCATCAGCTGCAGAAGTGTCGATTTCCCTGCACCATTCTCACCGACGATCGCGACAAACTCCCCGCCACGGATATCCATGCTCACATCTTCAAGTACCTGCTGTTTTTTCCGGGAAAACGCAAGCCCGTCAACAGACAGCACTGATTCCTCCGATGGGGCGGCGATTGGCAGGACATCCCGGAGGTCCTTTGCATCGGAATATGCCCTTGGCAGGAAGACACCCTCCTGCTCAAGCAGCTGCTTTTGTTCTGTCAACAGCCGCTCCGGCGTATCATCAGCCAGCAGCTGTCCATCCCGGCCAATCACCAGCACCCGGTCGATCAGTTCCAACCAGTCATCGGCCTGATGCTCGATGATCAGGACAGACATGCCTCTCTCCTCTTGGATTTCCTGCACGAGTTCAATAAATTCCAGACTTGAGACGGGATCGAGATTGGCAGTTGGCTCATCAAGAATCAGCATTTCCGGCTCAAGCAAGAGGACAGCGGCAAGCGCAATCTTCTGCTTCTGCCCGCCGGACAGCTCATGGATTTTGTTTTGCTCAAATCCTTCCATCCCGACAGCCTTCAGCACTTCCTTGATCCGCCCTTTGATTTCAGAGGCAGGAAATTTCCGGTTTTCCAACGTGAATGCCAGCTCATCATCGACCGTAATCATGCAGAACTGGCTCTCCGGATCCTGAAACACAATGCCGATCTCTTGATTCAGCTCTCCTTTTTCAAACTCGCTAATATGCCTGCCATGGAAATAGATGTCCCCCGTTGCAGTCCCTTCGACCGCATCGGGATACAACCCGTTCAGGCAGAGGGCCAGGCTGCTTTTCCCGGCACCACTCGCCCCCATCAGGAGGGTTACTTCATTCTCATTCAGTGCAAAGCTGAGCCGGTTGAACAATGGCTGTTCATCGATTTCCTCATAGGAAAAGGAATAGTCACGCACCTCGATCACCGGCTTCGGCTGGACATTAAGCTGCTCCATATTTCCGCTTCCTTTTCAGTTCCTTTCCTAAAGCATAGCCGCGCAACACACCGGTTTTGGCGAGCTGGTCGCTGAGCCATTTTCCAAGAACTCCGGCGAGCAATGCTCCACTGATCATCCTCACAATTAAGGTAGAAACGATCAGCCACGGCGCAAGCGCAATATTACCGGCCGAGAATAGGTTCCAGACGAAGCTGAAGACGGCTGCAGACACCCCTGACAACACGAGGATCCTTAGCCGGTAATACTTCCATTTTGTCGCAGCGAATACGGCTTCTGCACCTAGTCCTTGGATGGCGGCGGCAAGGATTAGGCCCGGCCCTGCCGCTGAACCGAGCAATACTTCCACGACCCCGGCAATCAATTCCGCAGTAAAGGCGACACCTGGCTTACGCAGGATATAGGCCGCCATGATCGAGACAATGAACCAGATGCCAAAAATGATCTCATAACCGAACGGCGCCAGGCCGAATGGCACGAGAATATTTCGGATCCCCTGTCCAACAAGGAAAAACACGAGATAAATGACACCAAACACCACACCTAATATGGACATCAGGACAATTTCTTTCAATTTCCATTGATTGGTCATCTTGTTAACTCCTTTCTTCTTATGATTGATTGGATGGACTGTTCGCTGAAATGGTGAACGTCATCGTCACATGGGAGACCTTCTCCTGCACACTGTCAAACGACTGGTGCATGGCCTCAAAAATATCCTTCACATCGCCGTCCAGCCTTGTCGCATAATGGGCATGGCTCACCTCGACTCCACGGTGTTTGGAAAGGTCGATTTGTTCATAGATGGCATCCATATAATCCTCTCTGCCCATTGGATACAGGGAAAATTTGCATCCTGCCTGTTGGGAAATCGCTTGGGACTTTTCCTCATTCAGCAGCTGATCTGACTCATCCATATAAGAATCGGCCTCGGTATCACCAGGACAGCCGATCGAGAAAGTGCCGCTCATTGCCACATGCTCCCCTGTTTTGGCTGCATGCAGGAAAATCGCCTTGGTCACATCAAACACATGCCCCATTCTCCCGCGGACACAGGTGCTCACATCATCGGTATCCTTCCATACCTTCGACGTATCCACTTCTTCGATGGCTCCGAGAATGATGTCGACAAACTTTTCACTCATCGGAAACAGGGTGAATTGGCACCCCGCGATCCTGCTTGGTCCACAACTGTTATTGTTCATGTAAATTCCTCCTAAATTTTTTTGCACAAAAAAACTGCACTCCCGCGGGAATGCAGTTTGTCGTATGTATATTCATCATGTTCATTAATCATACGGTCCACTGCACTTCCCCACGCTGGTATTATCCAGATCGGGTTCCAAGGGTCAGAATGTATCCTCTCAGCCGCCATTCCAGACAGCTCCCCTAGTGCTTTTTGTCGGTTATGCAGTTTTCATGTGTCTTTATGGTATACAATTATGTGAATTTTGTAAAGGGGGGTTATATAGAATAGTATTTTCTTCGCTTGTTTTAATGAACAGCAGTGTTTAACTGCTGTTGCAAATTAAGAACGTCATTTTGCAATTCGTTTATTTGGTCATTTAATCTATTAAATTCTTGTGAAGACAACTCTTGATCGCGAGCATATTCAGCTATACTTCTCATTTCATATAGCTTTATTTCTATCTTTTCTAAGATTTTATCTCGGGCTTTAACCCACTCAAATTGTTCTTGAAGGAACCTTTTTTCCACCTGTTTATGATCATCCATACCGGTACTCCTATCTAGATTGTAATGAAAAAGACCCTAGCAAAGCTAGCGTCTTTTCCTTTATTAATATTATTGTAGAAGTTGTAATACTCCTTGTGGTTGTTGATTAGCTTGAGCCAGCATTGCTTGTGATGCCTGAGCAAGAATAGAATTCTTTGTTTGGTTCATCATTTCTTTCGCCATATCTACATCACGGATACGAGATTCCGCAGCAGTTAGGTTTTCAGAAGATGTACCTAAGTTATTGATAGTATGGTCTAATCGGTTCTGAACTGCCCCAAGTTTAGAACGTTCAGCTGAAACAGAATCAATAGCAGTCTGAATTGTTTCAATTGCACTGTTAGCTGCACCCTGAGATGAAATGTCAATACCTTTTGAAGTATCATAAACGGTAGAAGCAGCGATGGTTGCATCTGCTGTTGTTGCAGTGAAAGCAGTATCAGCTGTTGTTGGAGTCGCTGTTACTTTTCCAGTAGCTGCCAATGCTGTAGCAACTTCACCTTGTGTAGCAGTAGTTGCTGTAGCTGCAGTTGTAGCATCAGCTCCCGCATCCTGCTTAAGAGTAACAGTGATTGTATTAGAGTCTTCATCAAAAACCGCAGTCGTTTCAGATACAGCTTCTGTCCCAAGGTCCGCGTACTGAACAGTGATTTCTTCGCCGGTTAAGTTTGCAATACTAACGTTCCCGGAATCTACCGCTTCTCCAGCAGCAAATCCAGCAACCTTAAGAGCCTCAGACCCCATAGCATCTATAGAAATAGAAAGATTTTGATTTGCATTGGCACCAATTTGGAATGTACCCTCAAAACTTCCATCAAGTAGGTTTTGAGTGTTAAACTCTGTATTATCCGCAATACGAGTTAACTCCTCAGCTAGTTGGTTAACTTCTTTTTGCAGTTCTCCACGGTCACTTTCAGTATTTGTATCGTTAGCTGATTGAACAGCAAGTTCACGCATACGCTGAAGAATGCTTTGAGATTCATTTAACGAACCTTCAGCTGTTTGAATCATAGATATGCCATCTTGTGCATTTTTTTGAGCCATATCCAAACCACGAATCTGTCCACGCATTTTTTCGGAAATTGCCAGACCTGCTGCATCGTCTCCAGCTTTGTTAATACGAAGTCCTGATGCCAATTTCTCCATTGAATTCATTTGCCCATTCTGTGCATTCCCCAACTGACGATGTGTATTAAGAGCTGCAATGTTATGATTGATTCTCATTTTAATAATTCCTCCCTGAATTAGGTGACCCCACATCCTTGTGGGATTCTATTTTGTTTGGCAAAACAAGCGTCGGCCGACATTGTATTTGCTTACACTACTTATATCGACCGACCTTGGGAGATGTTTAATCTTTTTTTGTATTTTTTAGGAGATCCAGGATATTTTCTGAGAAGGCTGCTGCTTCGGCGTTTTCTTCCTTGATGGCTGTGTAGATTTCCTGGCGGTGGATTTCGATGTGCTTCGGGGCGTTGATTCCGATTTTCACCTGGCCGCCTTCGATGGCTGTGACACTTATTTCGATGTCATCGCCGATGCGGATGGATTCTCCGACTTTTCGATTAAGGACGAGCATGCAGGTCACCGCCTTTATTTGACTTTAGGAGTGGATGACGGGTCTGATAGGTATTATCATTCAGGATGAGCTGCTTGGCCTTTCCCGCCTTCTTGTTGATAACGATTGGTGCCTGCAGGTTGATCGTCGATGCTTCAAACGGGTCTTTTAACGTCACCACATTATAGACAGCCAGATCTTCCGGCTGTTTAAGTTCGATGTCGTTTTGGGATTTTTCGTCCAAGTCAAATGCATAGTCGGGATAGAACATATAAGCATTCGTCACAATGAGTGAGATGCCCGCTTCCTCCATAGACTGCAGGGCTTGGTATACACCTTGTTCATCGACCGGGATCAGAACGAAGGAATGATAGCCTTCGAATCCCGGCAGGCCCCTTTCAAATTGAATCAGTTCTTCTTCTGCCACTTCTACTGTGCCAAAATATTTTGTTGCTATTCTCATATAAAACCACCTCTTTAAACTTTCCAATCAATCTGGATATCCGGATATTGTTCCATATAGGCATTCACTTCGCCCGGCTGGTAGGACGTCTCAGCCTTGCGGGGGACTGTATTTATCCTCGGCGCTTGGGGCTCCACCGAAATATCAGCTCCTCCCGGCTGATAGGAGATGTCGACCCAGGCGTGTGCAGGAATATTCCCTGGCTGATATAAGGTAAAGTCCAGCACGGAATTCTGCTTGGCTTGGGCTGCTAGGGGATTTCCCTCATTTTCGATCTGCATTAGTTCTTTTCCCTGTTGGGCCCTCCGTCCAACCCCTTCCAGCCAATTCTGTTTCGCCTTACTCGTGAATTTCTCGGTCCGGACCGGCATGCTTTCCAGTCCAAGATTGTTCCAGGCCTTTGTCTGGTCGATGGACAGCTTACCGGGGCGCTGGCGGATGGACATATTGGCCCGGGGCTGTTCGATCGACTGGTCGGCTTGAGGCTGGCGGATCGTCTGCTGAGGCTTGGTGATATTCAGCCCTAACCTGGCCGGGGTTGTCTGGATCTGGACCTGTGGTACCCGCATACGCAAGCCTCCCTGTGTGAATTTTAATCGATACAAATTTGCTCCATTTCTTATATCGTCAACAAATCGTTATTCTTTAAAAAGATACAGGAAATCCCCGGGCCCTTACTGGACACGGGGATTTTTCCATCTGACGGTGGCGATGATAATTCCGATAATGATCATTGCCGAGCCGGTCAGCACGCCGATGGTCATGGTTTCTCCCAGCAGGACGCTGCTGAATGCCAGGCCGAAGATCGGTACCAACAGTGTCGAGATGGTGGCGCTGACCATATCCAGCCGGCTCATGATGATGAACCAGACCGTGAAGCAGAGGGCCGATGCGAGGACGCCAGTGAATAGAATATAATAGATAAGTTCAGCATTCCAGACGATCGGCTGCGATTCCAGGAACAGGCTGGCAATGATAATCGCGATGGAGCCAAACAGCATCTGGAATGCGGAAGACTGGATCTTCGGCAGGTCCTGTACATGGAGGCGGAAATAGGTATTGGAAACTGCCCAGGATAAGGCACCGATGACGATCAGCACCTCACCGAGAATGACTTCCGCTGGCTGGCCGATCCAGATATCCCAGCCCATAATGGTCAGCAGGCCGATCATGCCGATAGTCAGTCCGATCAATTTGGCCGGGGTCAGCTTTTCCCCGAGGAATTTCACCGCCAGCAGGCTGCTGAACATGGGCATGGAGTACAGCAGAACGGATGACTTCCCGGCATCCACGAAGGTGAGTCCGTACATGACCAGCAGGAAGACGATGGCTGTTTGTAGAATGCCGACGATAACGAGATGCTTCCAATATTCCTTTGGCGGCAGGCCGATCTTCATGATCCAGACGACAAGCAGCAGGGTGACTGCCCCTGTCCCGAACCGGAAGGAGGAAAAGGCGAACGGCCCCATGTATTCCAGAGCCGCCTTCATGGTGACCCAGGCATAGCCCCATATTAAAGTGATAGCGAGTACCAGCAGCCAGACAGCCGCTTTATTTTCAATGATCCATTTCTTCCATTTAGCCAAACAAGGTCCGTCCCTTCCCTAAAACAATGTATCTATTATGATAGCAGTTTATATAGGAAGTAACCACCTTATTCAGCTTAGACGCCCGAATCAGAAAAGGCAGAAAATAATGCTTCAATAGTTGTCCCCTTTTGCCGATATAAGGGTAAATGCTATTTCATCAAAGATAACATCATATAAAGGAAAGTAGGGATGACATGAAGTCCGTTTTAATTGCCGACGACTCCCAGTTTATGAGGAAATGGCTGCGGGAGATCCTGCAGGACACCGAATATAATGAAATCATCGAAGCATCGAATGGCCAGGAAGCCATTGACCAGTACAGGCAGGCCCGCCCGGATGTAGCGTTCCTTGATATCACCATGCCTGATGTGGACGGCCTGGAAGCCTTAAGAAGCATCCGGATCATTGATCCCCAGGCAAAAGTGGTGATGTGTTCTGCGATGAGCGCACAATCCCAGGTGCTAGCGGCGCTAAAGGCCGGGGCGACCGATTTCATCGTAAAACCGTATTTCGACGGAGTGGTCGATAAGCTAAGAAAGCTGAATGCATAAACAAAAAGCCATAACAGATGGCATATCATCTATTATGGCTTGCAGATTTCCTTGCCTGAATTAGCTTCTTACATAAAGGTCCTTGATCCGGTGATACCGCCTCTCGACACTGAGGGGGCTTCTGTCCAGCTTCTCACCGATTTCGTTAAAGGTTAGACCACGCTGGCGGAGATCCAGCAGCTCCCGATCAGCAAGGGTCGTCCATGACTTGTATTTCCTTTTCTTCATGAGTGAAAGCTCTTTTTCCCTTCTCCGTTCTCTATTCACCCAGCTTGGCTCCGGTATCAGCGAATGCGGCTCGATATCGGAAAACTGGATTTTCTCCTTATGGTCCTTTGCCCAATCCCAGAATTCCGTTGGATGGATGAGATAGAATTTCTTCTTTTCCTTGGTGATTTTCCGGTGGCAGGGCATTTCATGGCGAAGCATCCAGCCTTTCACCGTATTTCGTTCCACGCCTAGAATATTGGCCAGCTCCCCCATCGTCAGGAAGCCTGTCTGGTTCTTGGTATGGTACAGATTCATCCGCTTCATCTTCAGCTCCACCGCTGTATAGCTTTTTCCCAAATTGGCCGCGATGGTCGACACCTTGGTCATCCCTACACTGTCCCTCAAGTATTCCACCGCTTCCTGATCCCATGATGCGCCCATATCTCTCACAACCTTTCTAATCTCGGGATAAGGTGACTCTCGTTTTCAGCACTCTGTATGTTTTTGTACCCTCCAGTGTTATAGGAAAAACCTTCCATTGGGTGAGGGGCAGGTGCATTGTATTACATTAATATTACAAATATGGAAGACAGTAACTTTATCCAAAATTTTCCTTGGTATATATTTCCCATTATTTCGACAAATATCTTTTCCTTTCGATTGGTTTTCTGTAGGTATTGCATATTTCCTCGAAAGTATTGAGCGGATTTTATATTTCTATTACACTTCTGTTAAATTGCGCCTTTTTTCCATCGTATATGAGATAATACTTGTACAGCTAGGTTCTGGCTGAACCATGAAGGGAGTTAATGCTATGTTTATTCTTGTACGGAGAATAAATGGAGAGACCGAAATTCTGACGAAATCCAACAGCGACTTGGCTAAGACGTTCCCTGACTCCCAGTCGGCAGAAGCATTTGCCCAAAAACTGAATGCAAGCATACAGCCAGGTAAACAATGGACAGTAGAGACGGCAAAGGAAGCAGTGGCCGAATAGATAATGAATACATGGAGAAACCCCCTCTTGTGCCCGGCACTTAGAGGGGGTTTTTAGATTGGATATATCCGGCACTCGCATCTTCTAATTTCTCACTTTCAACCAGTTTAGGAAGAACTAGGCGAGACAACGCAGTGCGAAGCACAAGTGGCTCGCCAGCCGCCCGTGGAAAGCGGAGTATATTTCCGTAGCCACCCCTAATACTGGAGAATCACATCCGAAACAACAGGATAGTGGTCACTTGGATATTGGCCGTTCTTCTGATAATCTACAATCTCGCTCGTCTCCGTCACCACATTCCCTTTGGAAAGAATCCAGTCAATCCGGTTGTCCGCTCCTCCTCCATCATACGTATCAAATCCGTTGAATGTACCGAGTTCCTGATTGATGCTTGTTTCCGCTGCTGTGAAAGTATCGACGAATCCGCCTTGCTCCAGCAGGATGTTATGCGGTTCACTGTCCGGGCCTGCATTGAAGTCGCCGGTCAACAATACTGGGAGATCTGGATCAAATTCCTTTACCTGCTCAGAGATAAGCGCTGCGCTTTTCTGTCTTGCCTCTTCGGACTGGTGATCGAAATGGGTGTTCACGAAGTAGAATTCCTGGTTGGAGCGCTCATCCAGGAACTTCACCCAGGTAACCATGCGCGGAATCGTGTTGCCCCAAGACATGGAGCCGACTACTTCCGGTGTATCCGACAGCCAGTAGTGGTCATATTCCAGTGGTGTAAAGCGGTTTTCGTTATAATAGATCGACATGAATTCACCTGCATTACCGCCTTCACGGCCCTGGCCGATCCACTCATAGTTCGGCAAATCCTCCGCGACATCTGTCACCTGCTGATGGACTGCCTCCTGCGTTCCGATGATATCCGGCTGTTCCATCCGAATCACCTGCCGGACCGTCGACCGCCTTTCGTCCCACGTATGGGGAGGTTTATCATGGTCATTCAAATACCGCAGATTGAAGCTCATTACCTTCAGCTTGGCCTCGGCCGAACCCTCTGCCGCAAAGGCTGCCATTGGTGTCAACGCAAAACTTCCCAAAGCCACCATCATCGTCATTACCGCTACAAACTTCTTCAGCATTTTTCCCATTCCATTCCCTCCTTGTGTTTGGTTCACCTACAGTCTAGTAAAACTCTATTAACTACATATGAACTTCCTTTATAGAAATGGTAAAAAAATGCAGGAAATTAGGCATGTATCTTTGGTTATAGATGGAATCGTTTTGGTGCAATCTTCCTCCTATCGAATACTCAAATGAAAAGAACCCTGCAGAGTGGACGCGTAAAACGTCCACTTGCAGGGTACATATTCAAAGGTGCTAAGTTTTTGTTTGGGTGCAACGATTTTGGCGAGTGTGCTAGCGTTTGCGGTATTAGTTAAAGGGGAGGATGACGGGCGTTCAGCATATTAATAGCTATGTTCGTCAGGATGAATAAGCGACAAATGCCTCAATCTTTATCAACCATCCCGGTTCGGCCAGGCTATCGACCCCGACGGTGGAGCGGGCGGTTTTCACCGGGTTTTCCTCCGTATCGAAGAACTCCCCGTAGGCCTTGAAAAAGCCGGCAAAGTCCGGTTCGTCCCCGTTATTAGGATCGGAGGCGACATATACGCGGAGATACATGACATCTGATAAGGACAACCCTTTTTCCTCCAGCTGTGCCTCCAGGTCTTCAAAAATACCGATGGCCTGCGTCTCTGTGTCTCCATATTTTTCATACGAGGTCTCTCCCTCCTCATCAAGGATGGGAGGAACCATGCCGCTCAGCCACAGCTGATCATATTCTTTGGGGATGGATACGGAGTTGGAAGTGGAAGACGTTGGCGGCCCAAAATGGGATACCTCGTCTGACTCCAGCACTTCCTTCTGCGACCCGGCATATGTGAATGTCCCTACGAGCATAAGCAGGACTGACCCAAATAGGATAATAGCAGTAGTGGTATTTACTTTCCTCAATCGATCCACTCCTTTTAAAAATTTAGCTCGCCTTTTTAGCGGCGCTGGGGCCAAACGCCAATTCCAATACAATCCACCTGATTATTTTATTTGAATGTATATATAATATAACGGAATATTCATAATATAAAAACCAATTCGCTCGAATTTTAAGCCATTTGTGAAGAAATGATTAGAAGGTCTGTGATCCGTTTGGTGAAAATAGGCCGAAATGCATAGGATTCAAATCAAACATAAAAGCCTTGGACAGCATTATGCAAAAATCACTGTTCAAGACTTTTTTATTAGAATTGGCGTGGTATCTAGTTTTTACCCTCACAGCCTGAAAAGAAACTTCTTTCTACTTAATGGCTGATTCATCATGAGGGTCTTGTTCCAAAACATTCTCAATATAACCTTTACCCCATTCATACATAGCTTCCAAAATCGGCATCAGGCTTTCTCCATACTCCGTCAATGAGTATTCAACTTTTGGCGGAACGACAGGATACACTTCACGATGGACAATCAAATGATCTTCCAGTTCGCGCAATTGGTTGACAAGCATTCGTTGCGTAATCCCTGGCATGAGGGCTTTTAATTCACCAAATCGTTTCGTCCCTTCTTTGCCTAGATGCCATAAAATCAACATTTTCCATTTCCCGCCAATTACTGCGAGTGTTAATTCTTTTTCGCAGTTAAACGATTTCTCTCCTAAATTTGGCATTGCTTCACATCCCCATCTTTATCCATAGTATACTTTTTAGCACTATATGCAGTTAAAGTGCGTACTTTTAAATCAATAACATATTGATTATACTAAACGAGTGCTGCGGAGTAAATAGACTCTCACAGGGGTATATTTGCATTTCCACCAGTACAATAAATTAAGTTATGAAGGAGCAAATATAAATGAAATTACAATTAGCATTAGACCTCGTCGATATTCCTGGAGCTATTGAAGTAGTAAAAGAGGTAGAAGAGTATATTGATGTAGTAGAAATCGGTACACCTGTCGTAATCAATGAAGGGCTCAAAGCAGTAAAAGAAGTAAAAGCAGCATTTCCTAATTTAACCGTATTAGCAGACCTGAAAATTATGGATGCAGCTGGCTATGAAGTAAGCCAAGCATCTGCTGCAGGAGCTGACATCATTACGATTCTTGGTACAGCAGAAGATGCGTCCATTAAAGGTGCTGTAGAAGAAGCTAGAAAACAAGGGAAACAGATTCTTGTGGATATGATTGCCGTAAAGGATATTGAAGCCCGCGCAAAAGAGCTAGATGAACTTGGTGCCGATTATATCTGTGTACACACCGGTTACGACCTACAAGCGGTAGGAAGAAACTCCTTTGAAGATCTGCATACCATTAAGAGCGTTGTAAAAAATGCCAAGACTGCAATTGCTGGTGGAATCAAACTGGAGACACTTCCAGAAGTGATTAAAGAACATCCTGACCTCATCATTGTAGGTGGCGGTATCACAAGCAAAGAAGATAAACAATCGACAGCCCGTGAAATGCAAGAATTGATTAAACAAGGGTAATTCACATATGAAGACTACTGAATATTTAAACCAAGTCGCTCAAGAACTAAGCCAAACCGTTCAATTCATATCTGATGCCGAGGCAGAGAGATTAGTAGACCAAATACTAGAGTCGAAGAAAGTCTTTGTGGCTGGTGCGGGAAGATCAGGATTGATGGGCAAATCCTTTGTAATGCGAATGATGCACATGGGGATTGATGCCTATGTAGTTGGTGAAACAGTAACAGCTAATTTAGAAAAGGATGACCTTTTAATCATTGGGTCGGGTTCAGGAGAGACCAAAACATTAGTCGCCATTGCTGAAAAAGCGAAGAGCTTGGGAGGCAAAGTCGCAGCTATAACCATTCCCCCTGAATCCACCATTGGGGAATTGGCTGATATTGTTGTTCAGCTGCCCGGTGTAACAAAAGATCAATCTGCAGGTGATTACAAGACTATTCAACCAATGGGATCTCTATTTGAGCAAACGATGTTGTTATTTTATGATTCCGTCATCTTGCGTTTTATGGAGAAAAAAGGCTTAGATTCGAATACAATGTATGGCAAACATGCTAATCTCGAATAGAAAATAGATTAGATACAGAAGAGACCCCTTTAATGGTGGTCTTTTCTGTATATCAAAACAGCTTTCTGCGTGAGCGGCTTGACTAATCAGGCAGAACTCGGCTCCCCTGGTATAGGTCCAGCAGTCTCCCCTGCATTCCCGTCCAGCACCATTTTCCCCTTCACAACCACTTGCCCATCCTGATTCCTTGCGGCCACTTTGTACAGCGTTCCGCCGTTCCTCTGTGCTTCGACAAGTATTTCCAAATTGTCACCTTGATGCACCGGCTTGAAGAATCGCATTTCATAAGAGGTGATGCTGAGCCCTTCTGCTGCCATCTCCCCGATCAGGCCCATGGTCAGTATGCCGTGGGCGACAGGTGCCTGGAAACCCTCATTCTCGGCTGCTTGCTGACTCATATGGATAGGATTATCGTCTCCGGAAAGCCATGCATATTGCCGGATCATTTCTCCGCTGATGGCAAGTTTGCGGCCAGTTCGGACAGACATCGAAAACATTCCTCCCCTCGCTCGTCATACCCGGTCAACACTTGGTTGTAAAATAGTTTAGTGCCTTTTTGCCTTTCATATTCCAAGCTCACCTGGCAGTGATAAGTTTCTCCGACCACAAGCTCCCTCGTGGCTGTGCAATATTGTTTACGGAGAATAGGTGTGGTTGGGTCTCGCCAAGGAATATCGATGTATTGGTAAAAGATCATCGGAAATGTGGGCGGCAGTTTGGATTGCCTGCCAAAAATCCGTTCAAACTCACGGACCATTTCTTCCGTGATGGTGATGGGAACCAGCTCTGTCTTCATTCCGCCACCTCCCATAGTGCAGCAATGCCGAGTCCCCCGCCGATGCCGATAGCCGACAGGCAGAGATGTACCTGATGACGGCGGACTTCATGAAACAGGCGTGTCAGTAATATGGCGCCCGATGCCCCATAGGGATGGCCCATGGCAATAGCGCCGCCTTCCACATTCATTTTTTCATAGGGAATGGAGAGTTCCTGTGAGAGCAGTACCGGTTTTGCGGCAAATGCTTCGTTCACTTCGACCAGATCGATATCTTTTGCTGTTAATCCTTGCTTCTCTAACAAGTTGGACGTTGCGGAGACAGCACCGGTAATCGGGTGATTCGGATCCACCCCGATCACTGCACTGTCTATGAATCGGAGGACCGGCTTGTATCCGAGAGAAGCCGCTTTTTCTTCCGACATGATAAGGACAGCCGCTGCACCGTCATTAATTCCGCAGCAATTGCCCATCGTCACGGTGCCATGCTTGGTAAAACAAGGCGAGAGGCGCTGAAGCATCCGTTCATAATCCAGTTTCGGATGGATGCTTTCATCCTTCAATGGCACTCCCGGCAGCTGTATCAACTCCTCGGCAAAAAAGCCTTTTTCCAGTGAATCTTGTGCTCGCTGATAGCTGAGCAGTGCATATTCATCCTGCATTTCCCTGGTGATGCCGTAAGCCTCAGCCGTCCAGTCAGCAGCAATTCCCATATCAGGATCGCCGATCGAGTCAGGGGAAAAACGGGCCCGCTTCTCGTATGGTGACTGGCTGGTGCTTTCCACGCCGCCGGCAATAAAGATTTCCCCTGCTCCACCCTGGATCAGATGGCAGGCCAGGCGGATTGCTTCCAGCCCTGATCCGCATTGACGGTCAATCGTCAGCCCTGGAACGGAGACAGGCTGACCGCTTTGCAATGCCGAGAGCCTTGCGATATTTCCACCCGGCCCGACTGCATTGCCGAACAAGATATCATCCACCGGCTGGTCCAGTTCCTGAACAAGTTCCTGAATCAGCGGAGCAGCGAGCATGTCGGGGGAAAAGCTTTTGAGGATTCCATTCTTTTTGCCGATGACCGTACGTTTGGCCTGGACGATCACCGCCCTTTTCATGATGTCATCTCATGTTCCAGCCAGCTTTTAACCTCCCGGCGTGACACCTTCCCTCCCGAAGTCTGCGGGAAATTTTCAAGTTTGCGCCAAATCCTTGGTATTTTATAAGTGGAAAGATGTTCAAGGCAATAGCTTTTCAACTCGCGGACGGTAACATCCCCTTGAATGCAGGCCGCCACTTTCTCTCCCCAATAGTCGTCTTCTACCCCGAGAACGACGGCCTCCTCGACACCGGGGATGTTTTTCAGGACCTTTTCGATTTCCTGGGGATAAATGTTCATTCCGCCGTACAGGATCATGTCATTTTTTCGGCCCAGTATGTAGACAAACCCGTTTTCATCCTGTCTGGCAATATCATGGACGGTCGCCCATTCCCCGGCAAATACGGTGTCGGTTGCTTCCGGGTTGTTGATATAGCCGTCGAAAACCATCCGGCTCCTCACGTACAAGACGCCTTCTTCCCCTGGTTTGGCCTCCTGTCCGTTGTCGCGGCGTATGCTCACCTCGACATTATGGAAGGGCCGGCCGACAGAATCACCGTATTCATCCTGTTCTTCGTCTTTCAAAAAAGTGATATAACTGAGCTCGGAGGAGCCGTAGAATTCACAGAAGGCTGCATTCGGGAAGCGTTGCCGCATTTCGCTTTTCAGGGAGGACAGCCATTTGGCACCCGTCGAAATGAAGGTGCAGTCCTGCTCTCCCTTGTATCCCCCATCGGCCAGCGCCTGCAGCATCGTCGGCACTACATAGATGTGGGAAATCAGCTGTTGTTCCAAGACTTTCATCAATCGCTCCGGCGAGAATTTTTTCAGCAAATGAACCGTGCCGCCCAAGTACAGGGTGCTGAGCGCCCCGTAGAGGAAAGTCGAATTCACGAACGATCCCGGGATGAGGACCTGAATATCTTGAGTCATTTGCAGGTCCACTTGATTGCAGCGGAACGTTTCCACCCAGGATGCATGGGAGCGGACAAATGCCTTAGGCTCGCCGGTCGACCCGGAAGTGAAGCCGATATAGAAGGGGTGATTCCCTTCGACACGGGGTTGTTCAAGCTGGTCAGCGTCCCGGACCCATTGCACCAGTTCACCTGCCAGGATCACCTTCTGGCCAGGAAAGAACTCTTCCATACTGTCGTCGGCAATAATCAGGTCCGGCTCCGTCTTGCGCAGGCGCGCTTGGATCTCTTGCTTTTTCCAGCGCATGTCCCCGACAATGGCTGCCCATCCGGCGGCACTGGCACCGGCAAATACTTGAAGAAACTGATGTCCATTAGGCAGGAAAATTGCCACCCGGCGATGGGTGGCATGTTCCTGGGCGAAGGCAGCGGCCGTCTGTCGGACAAGGCGATCCCACTCCCTATATGATAATGTCTGTTCTGTTGTAATGATGGCCGGCTTGTCCGGGCAATTTCCTACATGTGTCTGATAGGTTTCCATTATGTTCATCTGGCTGCCGGAGCCTCCTTTTTAAACGGCACGGCATGGTATAGCCGGACGGCAAGCAGTGAGGCGACCGCGACCTTTAGCAGATCTCCCGGCAGAAATGCCAGACTGAGGACAGCTGCTTCGCTCACCGCAATCTGCATCATCCATGCCTGTACTGGCACACCGAACAGGTAGATGACCAGCACACCGCCGATAATGTTGGCAAGCATCATTTTAATGAATGAGACATTTTTCATCCGCTGGCACAGAAGCGCGATCACAAATGCACCAACCACCCAGCCGATGAAATAGCCTGCCGACGGTGTAAAAAAGACACCTAAGCCGCCGCGCCCGCCGGACAGGAGCGGTGCACCGGCCGCTACCAGCAGCAGAAATAGCAGTTGGCTCAGCGCTGCATACCTCGCTCCGAGATGCGCGCCCAGCACACAGCCCGCCAGCATCACACCCAGCGTCTGCATCGTGATCGGCACCGGCGAAAATCCCAATGGAATCGGCGGCAATACACCCAGCGCCCCCATAATTGCTGCAAACATAGATACATAGATTAGATGAGTAAGTTTCATAGAGTACGTCAACCTCCGTTATGTATTGGTTAACGTTATTATAGGGGGTTATTTTTTATTTGTAAATGGGCTTGTGTAAATTTTCTGTTAAGTGGGTTGGGGTGTGGGGCTGAGTGAGTGGCGCTGGGGCCCGAGTTGTGGCTTCGGCGCCCGAGTGCGATGGGTTGGGGCCCGAGTTGGGGCTTTGGCGCCCGAGTACAGCAGTCCGGGCCGGTGTTCTCTCAAAAAAGATCGGGATATATCTAAACGTTTAACTCTATAGGCGAACAGCAATCTAAACTAGCGGAGGAAACACACGTAGACTCCTGCGGGAGGAAAGGCATAGGTGAGACCCCACAGTGCGGTAGCACGAGGAGGCTCACCAGCCACCCGCGGAAAGCGAAGTGTCTTTCCGGAGTGGTTTATATCCACTAACCAAACTCTCCAGTTAATTCAAATTTACCACTGGATAAAACACTTTTGCCCCAGCGGCTTCCGTAGATTAATATATTCCGACCGATGCGATCAATATGGCTACCGCTACTGCCACAATCGGGATGACGACTGCTACGATAAAGATGTCTTTGTAGCTGTCCTTGTGGGTCATGCCTGTGATGGTGAGCAGGGTAAGGACGGCGCCGTTATGCGGCAGGGCGTCGAGCCCGCCGGAGGACAGGGAGGCGACGCGGTGGAATGCTTCCGGGTCGATGCCTGTCTGCTGGGCGATTTCATAATAGCGCGAGCCGAGGGCCTCGAGAGCGATCCCCATCCCTCCGGATGCGGAGCCGGTTGCGCCGGCGAGCAGGTTGACGGCGACTGCCTCAGAGATGAGCGGGTTTCCCTTGATGCCCATCAGGAGTTCGGTGAGGCGGTCGAAGCCGGGAACGGCCTGGACGACGGTGCCGAACCCGACGGCCGCACTGGTGTTGATGATGGCGATCACGGAGCCGGTCGCCCCGTTGTTGATAGCTTTGACGAAACGCTTGAATTTTGCCAGATTCAATAATAGTATGAGCACAATCCCGGACAATAGTGCTACGACGATATCCCAGCCCAATAGATTCAGTGTAATAAGCACCGTCAACAAAGGCAGGATCGACAACAGGAAATTCGGGGTGTCGCCTTCTTCATTGATGATCTTCTTATCCTGCGGCTCCGTATACGTTTCCCCTGCCGCTGCGAGCTTCTTTTCCCGCCAGCGCAGATAGAAATAACCGCCGACCGCCATGACGATGGTCGCGGCTATCCCCATTACCGGAGCTGCCATTGCATCGGTATAGAAATGCTCTGTCGGGATGAGGTTCTGGATCTGTGGTGTCCCTGGTACAGCCGTCATGGTGAATGTGAAGGCCCCGAGCGCGACCGTCCCAGGGATGAGGCGCCGGCTGATATTGGCCTCGCGGAACAAGGTAAGGGCCAGCGGGTAGACCGCGAACACCACGACGAACAGACTCACCCCACCATAGGTCAGCACTGCTGCAGAGGCGAGCACGCCGAGAATCGCCCGCTTGGTGCCGATCACCTTTGTCAGGGCAACTGCAACCGAGCGGGCCATGCCGGTGTCTTCCATCAATTTTCCAAAAATCGCTCCGAGCATGAAGACCGGGAACCAGCTTTTGGCAAAGCCGACGAAGCCGCTCATATACGTATCGGTATAGGCTTCTAATAAATCTAGACCGCCGGTGAGTGCCACGACACCGGCGGCAATTGGTGCGACCCAGAGGATGGACCAGCCCATGTAGGCGAGTGCCATCAGCACGATGAGTCCAAGAATAATTCCAAACATGTCAAATCCCCCCTCGATTCAATCCGAGTTGCTTACTCCCTATCCACTTCTATTAAATTGCTTCCACGATCATGGCAATTCCCTGGCCTCCGCCAATGCAGAGGGAAGCAATTCCGTACCGTTGATTTCTCCGCTTCAGCTCACGGATCAGGGAATACAGCACCCTCGTGCCGCTCGCTCCGACTGGATGCCCGAGCGCAATGGCACCGCCGTTGACATTGACCTTGTCACGGTCCAGCCCCAGTTCTCGTTCAACAGCGATATACTGGGAGGCGAATGCTTCATTCACTTCAACCAGATCAATATCAGCCAGGCTTAGATTCGCTTTTTTCAACGCCATTTTAATAGAAGGAGCCGGGCCGATACCCATATAGGCAGGGTCCACCCCTTGAATACCGTAGGACACTATTTTAGCGACCGGTTGGAGCCCCTTCTGCTGGACAAAGCTCTCCCCGGCAACAACGACAGCGCCTGCCCCGTCATTGATTCCGCTCGCATTGCCGCCGGTTACCGTTCCATCCTTCTTGAAAGAGGGCTTCAGGCCTGCGAGTGTTTCGACCGTCGTGTTATCGCGGATATGTTCATCCGTATCGACTTCCACTGTCCCTTTTTTCGTTTTTATTTCGACCGGGACAATCTCGTCGGCAAATTTTCCCGCATCCCTTGCTGCAACTGCGCGTTGATGGCTGAGGGCGGCATATTCATCCTGTTCCTCCCGCGTGATGGAAAATTTATCTGCCAGGTTTTCCGCCGTGATGCCCATGCCGGCTCCGATGTACTGGTCGGTCAGCGTATCCCATAGCATGTCGTCCATCTCGGGCGCCTTCAGCTTTGTGCCGAACCGGGCTCCCCTGATCACATGAGGCGACTGGCTCATATTTTCCGTACCGCCGGCAAGTGCTGCTTGTCCATCGCCAAGCATAATCGACTGTGCTGCTGATACGACCGACTGCAGACCTGACCCGCACAACCTGTTCACGGTGAGCGCTGGACTCGATTGGGGCACACCGCTTTTAAGCGCAATATGCCTCGTCAAATATGGAGCGTTTTTCGCTGAATGGATGACATTCCCCATCACACTGAAATCGATATCCTCCGGGTTCACTCCGCTGCGGCGGATCGCTTCCCTGCTGGCTGTGACACCAAGATCAGTCGGATCCACATCCTTCAAGCTTCCGCCGAATGTACCGAACGGCGTCCTCGCGCCTTCCAAAATATATACGTTTTCCATACGTTCACCCCTCAAAAATTTTTAATTGCATTATTGCTTATTGTGCGGTATAGCCGCCATCGAGCACCACTGCCTGTCCAGTAACACCTTTTGCCTTGTCGCTGGCAAGGAACAGGACATAATCGGCGATTTCCTGCACTTCTAGCAGGCGTTTTTGGGGAACCAGCGGATACAGCACTTCTTCGAGCACCTTTTCCACCGGTATATTGCGGTTTTTCGCCAGGTCTTCAAACTGCCCCCGCACAAGCGGTGTATCGACATAGCCCGGACACATCGCATTCACCGTGATGCCGGCTTCGGCTCCTTCCAGTGCCGCCACCTTCGTCAGGCCGATCAGCCCATGCTTCGCGCTGTTGTAGGCCGCCTTGCCGGCAAAGCCGATCAGGCCGTTAATCGAGGCCATATTGATGATCCGGCCGCTCCCCTGCTTTTTCATGATCGGGAATGCATGCTTGATCGCCATAAATGGAGCCACCTGCATGATACGGGTAATCTGCTCGAACTTCTCCGTCGGAAAATCCTCCAAGGACGCGACATGCTGGAGCCCGGCATTATTGACCAGCACATCCAGCCTGCCGTATATTTTTACTGTCTGGTCGATTGTCTGCTTCAGCTGCTCTTCCTCTGTCACATCGCATGCCAGCCCAATACAGTCAAAGCCCTGCTGCTTCAAGTCTTCGGCAGCCTCCATCACTTTTTCTTCATTAATATCCGAAAGTACCACCTTTGCCCCTTCTTTGGCAAACTCCCTGGCAATCTCCCGTCCGATTCCGCTACCTGCACCGGTGATGTACGCAACTTTTCCCTCTACCATTTTTTATCCCGACTCCTTTCCAAATATGTCTACGAATCTCTCAAGCTACTGGCTCCAAACTGGGACCCATAACCTTCTGTCTTCAGTATACTATGCTAATCGTATCATATGAACTTTTTTTGCTCCTCCATGGCGTACGTGGCTCCAGGGGCTGGCCATGCTTGGCCAATACGGTTAAAATGGCCAAAAAAAGCCTGCCCTTTGCAATTTCGGCAAGGGGCAGGCTTTTAAGTTACGCGATATAATCTTCTTTTTCTATATCGTCCGTATCGTTTTTGATATAATATTTTCCTTTTGTATAGATGGCCAGTGCGACAGTGAGAACTGCTGCTAGAAGGGCGGCGAAGAAGGCTGCCGTACTCTGCAGGAATTCTCCCATGAATCCGATGGCAGCGATCGTTCCCAAGCCGCTTGCAATCAGCAAGGACGCGACACCTACCGGGTTCCATTTGTACAGATTGTCTTGTCTGGCCTCATAATACCTTGGCCCGATCTTCAGGATTTTCTTCACGATTACCGCGTCAGCCACTAAGATGGCTGCCCATGTCATCAGGAAGACCCCCTGGAAGGTCATGACCAGTTCCAGATGATTGACGATTCCTCCGAGCATGAGAATCATCGCAGTGACACCGGTAATGACGACCCAGAAACGTCGGCCGGGCACGAATTTGAAGACATTCTCAAAGAACGTCGACAGTGAAAGAGATCCACTGTAAATATTCGTAATGTTGATCCGGATTTGGGTGAGCATCGTAAACAGCGCTCCCCAAACACCAAGAAGCAGCACGATATATACGCCTGGATTCGGTTCGCCCAGACGGACACCAAACCAGATGCCGAGTCCGCCCATGACACCGAAACAGAAGATCTGCGGAATAAATCCAATAGCGAAGATACCGATTTTCGTATCTTTCGGCTTCAAGAAACGGGCATAGTCAGAGGCAAGCAATGGGGTAAGCCCCATGATTCCGTGCTGCATGCCGATACAAAGCAGCAATGCGGTTCCGCCTACCTGGACTCCTTCCGGCATATATGACCAGAAGCTTCCTTCATATACAGATGGTGTTGTTGCTGCCATGGCGATCGCTGCGATCAGAAAGACAAAAAAGAGGGGTAATGACCATTTTTGCAGCTTATCCAATTGTTTGATTCCAAACCAGTTCAGCGGAATGACGAGCGTACCGAATATGACGATCAGCACCCATTCCGGGATGGCCGGGAGAAACTCATGGACGGCTGCGACCAGGATCAATCCTTCCAGTGCACAGTACATGATAAAATTTGTGGCATAAATAAACGAGGTCAGCGATGCACCGATATAGCCGAATCCTCCACCCCTGGACAATAGATTGACGTTCATCCCCGATTTGGCGGAGAGGTACGCAATGAATGTCCCTAGGATACCGGCGACGATAATCGCATAAACTGCGGAGATAATTGCGTTGATTGCTCCAAATTGAAGTGCCATGACACTCCCCATTTGGAAGTAGAAAATTGCGGTGGCAATCCCAAACGTAATATTGGTAATGCTCAACCATCCCATATTCCTTTTGTTGCGTGGTACTCTGTCTAATGAATAATCGTCTCCGGTATTTGTCCCTGTATGTTGATTTTCTTGTACAGGAGCCATAATTATCAACTTCCCTTCCCTAGATGTATTTAGATGTCTGGATTAGTGCAACGTTTATAAACATAACAATTTAGGCAAATTCCTTCAACCGCGGTAATTCACCATTAAACGTCATATAATTGCCAATAATACGTTATACCATCAATATACTGCGTTTATCATACAGATAGCATGCCCTTTCTCCGTGGAAAGCGCTTTATCTCAAGCTGTCCCTGACTTGCACGTCCTATAAAAACCCAGAAAAAACACCAGCAATATATTAACCCTATTTCCATCGAAACCATATATAATGGTAAATATAGGGGGTAATAGTATGTTTAAGAAAATTTTGGCCAGTGTGGGAATCGGCAATGCGAAAGTGGATACGCAGCTGGAGAGCAAAGAGCTTGTACCCGGCGGCCCTGTCCGCGGGAAGGTGATCGTGCAAGGCGGAAAGGCTCCCCAGCATGTGGAAAAAGTCCAGCTGTTTTTGATGACAGAGGTGACACAGGAAAAGGATGGCCGCAAATACTATGAAGATATGGTTCTGGATTTCTTTGTCCTCGGCAACTCCTTCACTATTCAAGAGGGGGAATGGAAAGAAATGGACTTTCACTTTACCCTGCCCTTACATACACCGCCGACAATCGGGCGGACGAAGGTATGGATCCAGACAGGCATGGATGTTCCAAATGCCATTGACCCGACGGATCGGGATTTTATAAACATCAGCCCGCATCCATATATGGACACCGTTCTCCAGTCGTTGACGAATGAGTTGGGATTCGGCCTGAAGCAAGTGGATATGGAGTACTCCAGAAGATACCGTTATGTCCAGGAGTTTGAATTTCTGCCGAGCGGCGACTTTCGAAGAGATTTGGATGAACTGGAAGCCATGTTCTCGATCAAGCAGGATGGCGTAGAATTGCTGTTGCAGATCGACCGGCGTGCCAAAGGGCTTGGCGGATTATTTGCGGAAGCACTGGACATCGACGAAAAGTTTGTAAACGTGGAATTCACCAGCAAGGAAATCGAACAGGGTTCTTCCTATATCGCAGAAAAACTGCGCCAAATTATTGCCGAGCATAGCTAATGGAAGAATCGACGTCTGTTTTGAGCAAAACAGGCATTTTTCTTCCATACTAAAACGAAAGACTTGCGGTCATACTAACAGAAATAACAGCTAAAGGAGTACGGTATGATCTACCAAGCAAAACAAGGGCAAGTCAATTACGGTTTTACGATTGGAATTTTGATGCTGGATACGAATGTTCCAAGGATCCCGGGGGATGTTGGCAATGCCACCACCTACCCCTATCCTGTCATCTACCGCACCTTGAAAAATGTTACGGCCAAGCGAATTGCCGTTAAAGATGATACGATTCTGCCGGAAATCATGGAAAAGGGGCGGGAGCTTGTGCAAAATGGCGCAAAAGCGATCACGGCAGACTGCGGCTTTCTGCAGTTTTACCAGAGGGAACTGCGGGATGCTTTGAACGTGCCCGTATTTTTATCCAGTCTGCTGCAGCTGCCATTTCTCTTCCTGATGTTGGACAAATCGGAGGATATCGGCATCATTACCGCAGATTCCACCCTCCTTGATCGGAACCTGCTGTCTAAAATTGGCCTCGACGAGCCACATCGCGTGCAGATTGCAGGACTGCAGAATTCCTCTTACTTTTATGAGGCGTTTGTTGCGGAAAGTGGTACATTGAATGAGGATGGAATCAGGCAGGAGGTGGTGGGCCTGGCAGTAAACATGGTGAAGGAGAACCCGCAGATCAAAGCGGTCTTGCTTGAATGCAGCTTCCTGCCGACCTACTCTAAAGCGGTTCAGGAGGCAGTCCAGCTTCCGGTTTTTGATTATAGGACGATGATTGATTATGTCCAACATTCCTATCGGCGAGGGAATATAAACGGTTTTCTTTAGAATCCGCAGCCTGTGGATCAAAATGGAGAGGCTGAAGTTCGGCAGACAGGTACCTGCAGTTTTCATCTCCGGCCATTTTGGGTATAATGAAAGTAGACTCGAGCATAAGATAAAAAAAGGCCGTTAGTGCAGACACACTAACAGCCGTGTACAACAGCCCTTCAAGGGGGCGACACACAATAAGAGCGGCATAACCACCCTAATCGCTTGCCAGGCTTATAGGGTGGTTATTTTTTATGATTCGATTGAATCGCAACGATCAACGTTCCAAAGGAAATCATCAACACTAGCGATTCAAATACCGTCAAAAGGCATCACCCCCTTCCTGTCGGGAAGTCGGGGAGTGAGCCACCACCCATGAAAGCCTTATTGTACATAGATATTGTATCAAATTTCTACCGGCAAAAACAGAACATATTTTCCTATAGGGAGTTATCTGTTCGAATTTGTATTTTTAACCCGGTTCAATAGCCTTCTTTTGGCCAGTTCCATCTCCAGATACCTGATGAAGTCATCTGCAAGTTGCATGGTGGTTGCTTTTTTATATGCTTCCATGAGCAGCCCGTCCGATAAGTGTTTCATGATTGGCTCCCTTCACGGTCAATTAGTGTGTGTTCATTGAATCTGCCAGAAATCTTGTATAGTTGGGATAGCCGCTTCGGAAATATGCTTCGCTTTCCGCGGGTGGCTGGTGAGCCATCTTGTGCTTCGCACTGCGGGTCTCGCCTAGGCCTTTCCTCCCGCTGGAGTCTACGCATATTTCCTACGCTGAATTGGTGCATCATTCGTTTTTCCACTAAAGCAATTTGGTTATGTCGCCGGACTTCTGTTCCAAGGAAGGGATAGAGCTCTGGCTTATAAGTAACCAATTTATCGGTTTAGCTATATCAACACATCTGGCACTACTTCAACACAAACTTCGTCTCACTGAATCCTTCCTTCGTTTTGTCCACTTGCAGCACGGCTGGGAAGATGGATTTCAGCTCCTGGACGTGAGAGATGACGCCGATCATGCGTCCGGACTGCTGGAGATCGACAAGGGCATCGATTGCCTTGTTGAGTGCTTCCTCGTCCAAAGTGCCGAAACCTTCGTCGATGAACATCGTTTCCATGGAGATATTGCCCTGGAAGCTTTGGATGACATCGGACATGCCGAGCGCGAGGCAGAGAGATGCATTGAACTTCTCGCCGCCGGATAGGGTTTTGACGTCCCTCGTCTGTCCTGTGTAGGCATCATAGACATCGAGGGCGAGCCCGCTCTGGCGGCCGTTCGCTTCCTGGCGGTCGCTGCGGCTGAGGAAGAATTGCCCGTTGGACAGGCGGTTAAGCCGGTGGTTGGCGGCATCGATAATTTGTTCGAGATACTCCATCTGCAGATAGCGCTCGAATGAGATTTTGCGGGGGTTCTGCCCGCGGATCATGTCATGCAGATCTGTGATGGTGCCGAGTTTTTTCTCCGCTTGCCGCACCTGTTCGCCTGCTTCCATCAGCTTCTCCTTGATGGAAGTTGCTTCTTTATGATGCTCCAACGACTGATTCCATGTTTTCCATGCCACTTCATAGGCCTGTTTCAGGCTCTCCAGTTGCTCCTTCATATCTGTCAGGTCAACGCGCGACTTGTCTTTCAAGCTCTCTTTGAGTTCATTAACCTGCTGCTCCAGTGTCGTGCGATTCTGCTTGAACTGCTCAATATCCTTGGACAGCTGTTCCCGTTCAGCGGTGGAAAGCTTCGCCTGTTGGTATGCCTCTACTGCTTCGAAGCCGACCCGTTTCAGCTCATCCTCAAACTGTGAGACTGCTTGAATGCGTTTTTCTTCTGCTTCCTTGGCCTGACGCTTTGCATGCTCCAGGTTGGAGGCAGCTTTGGTCTGCTGTTCTTTAGCCTGCTGCAGTTCGGTCTGTACACGCTCCCAGGCCTGTTCCATCTCTGTCTTCGCTTTTTCCGTTTCCGCTAATTTCTTTTCTAGGACGGACAAGGTGCGGATTTCTTCCGGAATTTTCTGCAGCCGGTCCTTATATACCGCCTTTTCCGTCTGATAGGCAGTCGAGGCTTCATGATAAGCTTTGGTCAAGCTCTCCTCCTGCTCCTCGAGCTTGCGCACCGCCTCATTGAGCTTTTCTTGCGCTTCTTTTAGCTGGCCGAGCTGTTTTTGCTGTTCCTGAAGGGCGTTCACTTCCTGTCCAAGCTGCTTGCCGTCTGCTTTCAACTGCTGATAGACAGCATAGGCGTCGTTCTTTTCCACCCCATAAGCCGAGGCTTCTTTGGCCTGTTCCTCCATCTGCCGTTCATTCGCCTTCAAGGAGGCGGCGGCATCCCGGTACATGCGCTCTGTTTCGTCGAGCTGTTTGCGGCGCTGTTCCAGTTCTTCTTTGGAGACATCCCCGTCTGCTGCTGTGGCTTTTGCCGGATGGTCGATGCTGCCGCAGACTGGGCAGGCTTCCCCATCATGGAGGTGCCCGGCGAGAATGCTTGCCTGGTCTTCCAGCCAGCGGTTTTCCAGTTCCTTATAGGCTTTATTCGCCTGTTCATAGACCGCCTGTTTCTGCTCCATGTCCTTTTGGAGTCCCTGATGTTCCTGCCCGGTTTTCAGCAGCGCCTGGACGACACGGACTTTCTCCCTCATTTGACTGAGGGTCTCCTGCTTATTCGACAGCTCGCCCACCGCCCGGTCCAATTTTCCGATCTGCTCTTGTTGCTTGTCCGCCTGCCGCCTTTTCTCCTGTTTATCCTTATGCAGGCGTTTCAGGTTTTCTTCATGCTTGGCGGCTGTTTTCCGCAAATTCTCTATTGTTTGTTTCCGGTCATCAATCTCCTTGACCACTGGCATGAACTCCTGCAGCTGGTCGAGATTCTTCCGTAATGCTTCCCGGTCCTTTTCCTTCGCCTCTTCTTCTCGATAGCGGCCTTCCGCCTTTTCCAGTGCTTCTGCCGCTGTCTTTTGCGCTGTTTCTGCGTTGGCGAGAGTGCTTATCTTTTCCTTTTCTTCCTGACGGCGTTCTTCTGCCTGCTTTTCATATGGCGAGATGCCTTCTGCCCGCTCCGCTTCGGCCAACTGCCTTTCTTTCCCTTTATAAAATGGCAGCTGTTCATTCAGCTCGTGCAGCTGGTTGGTTTTCCGCTCGAGATTTTCAAAGCTTTCATTCAAGGCCTTGGCCTGATGGAACTCATTCTGTTTCTGATCATGCTGCTGATACGCTTTTTCATAGGTTGCCTTATCGGTCTCCATCCGTTTTTCGTAATGGAAAACTTCCGCATCCAGCCCCTCGATCAGCTGATTTTCATTGTAATGCTCTCCCGCCAGCAGCTGAAACAGCTGGGAATCCTCCCGCTTTGGCAATGCCGCCTGTACCCGGCTCACATACTGCTGGCGCTGCTGGTCTGCCTGCTGATAGACTTTCTCGGCTGCCGCTTTTTTCTCGCGCAGGCCCTCGCCGATTTTCTTGTACGGCTCTGTCTTGAACAACCGGCGGAGAATCTCTTCCTTATTCTCTGTCTGAGAGGTGAGCAGCTTACGAAATTCCCCTTGCGGAAGCATGACAATCTGGCGAAATTGCTCCTTGGTAAGCCCGATCAGCGCCTCGATCTTTCTATCAATCTCCGAGACGATCTGCCTGTCCACACATGGCTTTTCCCCGTCCGGCAGCTTCTCATAGAATTCGTATTTTTCCCCGGTCTTGGATTTGTTGCCCTTCTTGACATGGCCGAGCTGCCGCAGTACGCGGTAGGTCCTGCCGCCCAGTTCAAATTCCAGCTCGACTGCTGTATGTATGGCATCCTCGGCAAAATCACTGCGCATCATCATTGTCTGATCCCGGTCCTGGCCGCTCGCCGAACCATACAGGGCAAAGCAGATTCCGTCAAAAATCGTCGTCTTGCCGGCACCGGTATTTCCGGAAATCACAAACAGACGGTTCTCCTTCAGGTCGGAGAAATCCACCGTCTCGGTATCCTTATACGGCCCGAATGCCGTCATCGTCAGTTTTAATGGTTTCACTGCAATTTCTCCTCCCTTTAGGCCCCACTTGTGACCGACTTCTTGGTTTCGTTCGTCTCATTTTCTTCCTTCAAAAGATCATCGAGCACTTCCCGGAAAATTTCCTCCGTCTCTGCTCCTGCTTCCTCGCCCTTCACTTCCCGGTAAAAGGCGCGGAACAGTTCGAGGTCGCTCATTTTCGTCCGCTCCACTTTTTCCCCGCCATCGCCTGCCTCTTTGGCGGCCAGCCGGAAATGCTTCCGCTCCACATGCATCGCATTCGGGAACACGGAGCGGATCTTTTCCATCGGCGAC
Organism: Virgibacillus sediminis; assembly: GCF_042643265.1. Lineage (NCBI taxonomy): Bacteria > Bacillati > Bacillota > Bacilli > Caryophanales > Bacillaceae > Virgibacillus > Virgibacillus sediminis. Next base: position 64,405 of record NZ_JBHRRZ010000035.1, read on the forward strand.
AATACCGGCGTCTCATCCGTCAGCCGGACGAATACATAATCCTCGCTGACCGGATAGGTCAAAATCTCCGCCAGCTCCGCCTCGACTGTACGCATATCCCGTTTCGGGGACAGACCCCGCTTTTCAGTGCTGATATTGCCTTCTTCATCCATTTCCACGACCACATATCCCTTCCGGTGATTCTCCTCGGAAATGGAATACTTGAGCGGCGACCCGGCATAGCGTACCGTCTCATTCAGGACATAATGGGCCTGATGCAGATGGCCGAGCGCCGTGTAATGAAAGCTCTCAAAGTTATGTGCATCCACGTATTCGGAACCGCCGATCGACAGCGGCCGCTCCGACTCGCTCGTATTCTCTTCCTCTTCCCCGTACGGCGTCACAAAGGCATGCCCGACGAATACGTGGCGGGCGTCCGGATCCATCTTCCCATTGATTCGCTCCACGATTGCTTTCATCGCGTCATTATGGCTGCGCACCGCCTCATCGCCGAGCACATTCCGTACCACACTCGGATCACAGTATGGCACCAGATGGAAATGCACCTCTCCATGCTCATCCGCCAATTTCACCGGCTCCATATCCTCGTTCAGATTCCCGATCACATGATAGCCATTGTCCTTCATAATTCTGCTGCCAAAGTTCAACCGGCTCGGACTGTCATGGTTTCCCGCAACCGCAAGCACTGGCACATTCAGCTTGACCACCAGCTTCTCCAGCACCTCATCCAGCAAATGCACCGCCTCGATCGGGGGCACCGCCCGGTCATACAGGTCCCCAGCCACAATCACAGCATCCGGCTTCTCTTCCTCCACCGCTTCGATGAACTGCTTGAGCACCCCGCCTTGGTCCCCGGTCATATATACTCCTTGCACGAGCTTGCCCAAATGCCAATCCGCCGTATGGAAAAATTTCATGATAAGCCCTCCCTTTTCTTTTCTCTCATTCTATCTATCACAGCAAATGTCGCTTGTCTTATATTCTGAAAATCTACAACTATTGTACCATGCAGGGGTGGGGTTGGGGAATGCATGCTCGCATTGGAATTTTTCTTATAAAAAAACCCACTCCCCGCATGAAAGCAAGGGAATGGGCTATACATCTTTCTACATCAGCTGCATGGTTGTCACACAGGTGCCGTCCTCTTCGAAAGTGGAGATCTCTGATTCCACCTCTTTCCCGTCATGGGAAATTTTCACCTGGAATGTTTCATTTCTTGGCAGCCACAGATCGACAAATCCGTTCGATTCAGCGTTCATGGTTTCATCAACGACTACATTTCCGTCGGAGTCCTCCATGTAAATCTCGAAATCCTCGCCAGCCAGCTCACCTTGGCAGCCTGTTAAGCTGTGATTGGTGCATGGATGGGTTTCATTAATGTAAGGGGCAATGGAAACAAAAAATTCGTCCTCGGGCAAATTATAGACCCGCTCCTCTTCTTCATCGTTGATAATGAGCTCCGTGGATGTAATGGAGGCCGACCCGTCCACCGAAGTGTTTCCACTATATTCCTCTACTAATTGCTTGATATCCTCTGTATCGTCCACTGCTGATGAATCTTCCGCATTGCCGCTACTGCCGCACGCAGCGAGCAATGCTGAGATCAATAAGATGAGCAACAGTTTCATTTTCATATCGCATCTCTCCATTTATGATTGCTGTTTACTATTATACAACCTTGGCCGCTTTTCCTATACTCCTTTTGCAAAATGACACAATATCTTCATTTCCCAAAAGCATTTTATTGGTGTCGAAAAAAGGATTGGCGACCTGGAAATCGCTTTCGCATTCAGAGAGGGCCCGGCCTATCCTCTCCTCATTACCACCCAAAATACAAAACGCGAGTATATCGAAGGAAAATGGAATAAATAGAAGCATACTGCAATTTTCCTGGATCAAACAGGGACAAGTAGTTCCTTACATCTTCCCTTCCCTTCAAAAAACGGTTGATAAATGATGGAACGATATATAGACTAGACTTCATTGAAACAACAAAGGAGAGGTCAAAGTGAAAAAGTGGGAATGGATGGCCTATCATCCAGATTCTTCAATACCTGTATACGTAGAAACAGTCGATTCCGACCAGGAGCAGGCTCGTGAGAAAGCATGCTTCGAACTGGAGGAAAGAGAATTCCATGGCTGGAACATGATTAAGCTTTCAAAAGTAGTCGAACTGGAAAACGTATTGTAAAATAAAGAGTGCCGCTTGCGGTTGATGTGAATATAGAAATAAACGTGCCCAGGATCCGACCATCCTGGGCACGTTTTCGATTCCTTCTCTACAAGGGAGCGCGCCCATTTTCCCAGTTATTTCCCTTTTTTTGTTCCATTTCCCCGGGTTCTCCGTATATTAATATAATGATGAACCTGTGGTAAGGGGGATATTTCCATGCATCCGATTAAAAAAATTCTTTTCTATATAGGAAACGCCGTAATTGGAGTTTTTACGTTATATGCGTATTTGTATTTTTGGATGGTGTTCAACTGGGGTGATCCTTTTCTTATTAACTTTCAAGCGGTGGTGATCAGTTTATTCCTCAGTGTTGTTGTATTTATTTCGTTCAACTATCTACTATTGAAAAATGAAAGCGCTTCACAAACGTACTGGTGGGTCGCTTTGGCCATTTTGCTTTGCACCATGATTGTGATTTTTATCTTCCTGGCTTTCATATGAGCGTCCGTCATCCTATAAGAAACTCATCAGCTGTCCCAGCTCTTCCACCATCCCTACGATATAGCTCCGGACCATGATATAGGAAACAACTACTGCCAGCAGCGAGGCACCGAGACTCAGGTAGACATTCTGGTCTGTGGTGTCTCTCCCCTTCTCCAAAACCATCACTGCCGGAAGAATGAACGTAATGAACGCGAAGGAAACCAGCGTGAGTGCCAGGGTGATCTGAAGGGATCCGGCAAGGCCCGACAGTATCGTCAGTACACCAACCCCTGCAAATGGGACAAACAAACCGCCGAATTGAGCGATGAACTCTTTCATGCTGACTGGGCTCTTTGCCAGTTTTGCCATAGCGATGGAACTGACATAGGAAATGGCCGCAAAAATGAGGCCCACCAGCAAGACACGGAAGAAGATACCGAAAAATGGCGCATTCATGGAAGACATCTCACTGTCGAACAAGCCTCCGAATCCTGACATGGATTTGACCAATGAGTTGATCAAGAAGTAGATGCCCAATGCAAAGGTGACAAGGAACAAGGCGATATTGATCAGCCCATAGCTGAAATCTCGCTCACCGGACCGGAATGCATGTGTCGGATTCTTAATGGTTCCGAGCAGATAATGCCAATAGTCGCCGAGTGCATGTGTTGCGTTCCCGGATGCTTGGGAGGGTTGGACCTGTACCGCGGGCCCGGCCTCTGTTGCCCCCTGTGCCTGTGGCGTAGACGCTGCATCTGGCCTCGCATTCTCCTGCATTGCAGCCCCGCAAGCACCACAGAATTTACCCGAAACTTGTTCGTGCTGACATGTTGGACAAGTAATCATGATGTCAAAACCCCTTTATAATTATTGTCGATCCCGATTGGTCTCCAGATACTCTATATCGCTGATGCGGTAGGTACCGTCTTCCCGGCTGAGCGTGTAGACCTTTTGCCGGTCATAATCGACGACCTCCTGCTCGTCGTTGGTGAAGGTGAAACGCTCGCTGGTCGTCACCTCCACCGTCTCCCCATCGACTTCCTCCACCCCAAGTATGTCATTCGAGGTGAACTCATAATGATAATCCGTATCAGCCAGATCGGCAATATATGTTTGGAGATCACTATGTGCCTGGCTCCCGGACTGGATATACGGCTCAATGAAGCCGAAGCTCTTCTGGTTCAGTGCATTCTCATAGGAATCACGGAAAACCAGCACAATGTCGCCGGCATCCACCGACTGCAGTTCCATCTGGGCTGTTTCTCCCTCTTCCTCCTCTTCTGTCTCGAGGTCAGCAGGCGTATCATCTTCCGCCGGCTCTGGCTCTTCTTCTGGTGATTGCGCCTCTCCTTCCAGTTCGCTCACGTCCACATCAAGGAAAGCTGTTTGATCTTCAGCAGTGTCGGCTTCTTCAAAATGAAAGGAGTAGCTGTTCTCCCAGCCGCTCTCTGCTTTCACTTGGAGCGTCTCCCCTTCCGGATCTGTCCATTCTGCATGCAGTTCGAGCTCCTGATCTTCGGGGACCGGTCCGATTTCACCGACAGCCTCCAGACTTTTGCCGGTATCTTCCCCATCAATAAACAATGTCGCCTCTGGCTTATTCGTTTCCAAGCTGTACGTCACCGAGTCAAAGCTGATCGGCAGCGTTACCACCGAACCTGCCGCCACCTCGACCGTATCCTCATAGGTGAACACGCCAAACTCATTCTCCGCCCGCCCTGACACCGGATATTTCCCCGGATATACCGTAATTTCCTCTTCACCATCCTTCTGCAATGTCTGTGTGTGCTCGCCCACATGAACTTCCGTATCATCCATGGATGCCTGAACCGTCACCCAGCCCGGAACCGCCTTCAGGGAATAAGACGTATAAAGGCCGAAGACAACTGGCTTCTTCTGCACGACAAACAACTGCTCTCCCATACTGGATGGCAAGGTTTCATCAAACGGGGAGGCCGCTTCCTCCTGTTCCTCCAACAAAGCCAGGTACTGCTCCCGGACCTGATCCCACTCCTGGCCCTTTATGTAGGAAAAATAACTTTCCTCATCAAGCAGTGCCCCTTCGTCAAATTCTATGAAACTCAGAAACTCCTCCACGTTCCCCGCACTTACCGCACGATCCATCGCCTTCAGATCCCGTACCGGGTCGAAATAATAGGATAGAAACTGGTGCGTGCCAAACAACAGCAGCACAAGCCCCGCTACCGCTGCCAGCAGAATCTTTTGCCGCTTCGCCATCGGCCTCCTTGGCGGCTGCCTGTGCACGGGGCGAGGCCTTTGCTCTCTCGATCCGGCCTGCTTCCTATCCGCCGGTTCAGCCGCTCCCCGCTTCGCCCCGCATTCCGTACAGTAGCCAAGCTCCGGGCTTAACGCACTGCCACATTCCGTACAATAACTCATTCTCCTCCCCCCTCTTTTTCCAGATGATTGATCATGTCGAGGGCCCAGCCTAGCCTATCGTACAACCCATCAGCCGTCCCATTCTTTAGCCTATGAAAGGGGCAGGCGGATTTATAACAAAAAGATGGATTCGGGGGTGGGGGTTGAGTGCGAGGTGCTGGCGCCCGAGTTGCGTGGGGTGAGGCCCGAGCGGGAGGTGCTTGCGCCCGAGTTGCGGGACGTGGGGCCCGAGTGTGAGGTGGTGGCGCCCGAGTTGCGTGGCGTGGGGCCCGAGTGGCATGGGGTGGCGCCCGAGTTACAGGGGGCGCGGCCCGAGTGTGAGGTGGTGGCGCCCGAGTTGCGTGGCGTGGGGCCCGAGTGGCATGGGATGGCGCCCGTTGTAGAAAATACTCCTAATGGCAATATTGATACAGCTGGTGGCGTAGAATATGCATATGAGATCCAAAATAATTCGGAAATCCCAGTGAAAGATATTAGTTTTGATGTGTTAATGGAATTCGAAAATGGAATAAAACAAGTAGATTCCATATCTGAATATGAAACCTTAATGAATGGAGATATCGTTGGTAATTCTAATGCAACTGTATATCCAGAACCAGCAGCAAAAATCAAGTCATATAAAATTATTGGTTATCAAATTACTGACAAAGACAACATCTATTATGATGTAGATACTTAGTTAGGTATTATTGAAGCATACGAATAAGGTAGAAGCTATCCTTTTAGGTGAATTAGAAGTGGACTATAGAAATTCGGATAGACATAGAGAGTTCAGTGATAGAAACACTGGACTCTTTTCATATGCAAAATAATTAGATGTGGTCACTCGGGCGACAGCACCTCCTACTGGGGCCTCGAACCACCTCACTCGGGCCGCAGCAACCCACACCCAATCTCACTCAAACGTCTCCACTCCTCTACCAAACACGCCTTCTTCCATCCATCTATCAATCTCCTTATCATTCCATCCTGCTTGGCGCAATACGGCCAAGGTGTCCACCCCGCGCTTGCCTCCCACTGATGAATATTTCTGCTGGTAGCCGGAGAATTTGAATGGGGAGGCGATTTGTTGTTGAGTGGTGCCGTCACTCTTCCTTACATCGGCGACCATTCCTCTTGCTTTGAGCTGCGGGTGGGCGGCGGCTTCGGCAAAGGTGAGCACGGGTTCTACGCAGGCGTCGATATCCTGGAATATCTCCTGCCATTCATGGAAGGTCCTCTCCAAAAATGCTTCCCGGATAGCCTGTTTGAAGATCTGCTGTTCCTTTGGCTGGTCGCTATTGGCCAGCTCGACCATGTTGGGGATGCCCAGGCCTTCACATAATTTTTTGCGAAAAGGAGGTTCCAGACTGCCGACAGAGAAGTAGCGCCCGTCCTTTGTCTGGTAGTAGTCGTAAAATGTGCCTCCGTTCAGCTCGGTGGACTCGGGCTCGGGATTTTCTCCTGCGGCGAGATAACCGGAGCCGAACAGGGCATTCAATGCAAACGAGGCGTCGGTCATGCTGATATCTATGTACTGCCCTTCCCCGGTTTCCTGCCGGTGGATGGCGGCTGCCAAGATTGCGGTCGCACTATGCATGGAGCCTCCGGCAATGTCAGCGATCTGGATGCCCATTGGTACAGGTGCTTCCTGTTTGCGCTTTGAATAGCCGGCGACACCGGAAAGGGAAAGGTAGTTGTTATCATGCCCCGGCCGGTCTCTGTACGGGCCGGTCTGGCCATAGCCGGTGATCGAGCAGTAGATGAGGCGCGGATTCACTTCCTTCAATGTTTGAAAGTCAAGGCCGAGTCGCTCCATCACACCAGGCCGGAACTGTTCAAGGACAATATCATATTCCAGGACAAGCCGCTTTACGACTTCCACTGCCTCCTGCTTATTCAAATCCAAGGCAATCGACTGCTTGTTGCGGTTCAAATGTTGATGGGCAGCTGAATCCTCTCCGGCCTGCGGTTTCATTTCCCGGATAAAATCAAATCGGTCCGGCGCCTCTACCCTGAGAACTTCCGCCCCTAGGTCGGCGAGCATCATCGTGGCATAGGGCCCCGGAAGCAGGGTGGAAAAATCCAATATCTTCAACGAACCGAGCATAGTACGTCCCCCTGTTATGTAAAATTAGGCTGCCTGTAACCGGGAATTCCGGCCAAGCAGCCATACCAATCAATTCACCTTTTTCTGCCCTTCCCAATGCATTTCACGTAAGCGGAATTTTTGCAGCTTGCCTGTTGCAGTCTTCGGCAGCTCCTCGACAAACTCCACCTGTTTCGGTGCCTTGAAATGGGCCATGTTACTACGGCAGTATTCAATGATCTCCGCTTCAGTCACTTGTGCATCCGGATGCAGGACAATTACCGCTTTCGGCACCTCTCCCCATTTTTCATCCGGAACGGCGATGACTGCGGTCTCCAGCACATCCGGATGTTTGTAAAGCACCCCTTCCACTTCGGTGGAGGAGATATTTTCCCCGCCGGATATGATCATGTCCTTGGCACGGTCACGGATTTCAATGTATCCATCCGGGTAGGTCACTGCCAGGTCACCGGTATGGAACCAGCCGTCCTTCATGGCAGCGGCCGTCCGATCGGGATCCTTGTAATATCCTTCCATCACTACATTTCCGCGGGTGATGATTTCACCAAGCTCTTCTCCATCCCATGCCACTTCTTCCCCATCGGGATGGATGACCTTTGTTTCCCCATTGAATGCGAGTTCGATTCCCTGCCTTGCCTTGATGGCAGCCTGTTCGTCAGCGGATTTTTGGTCGAATTCCTTTTTCCACTCATTGTACAGGATGAATGGCGAGGTTTCCGTCAGTCCGTATACATGAATCATTTGAAGGCCGAGAATTTCCTGTGCCTTCTGGATAAGCGCGGCAGCCGGGGGAGCTCCTGCTGTCGCCATCCGCGGACGGGTTTCTATTTCGATTTCCTTTGCTTTTGGCTCATTGACAAGCATATTGACGACGGTCGGCGCACCGCATAGGAGGGTAATTCCTTCCCGCTCAAACAAGGAAAGAATTTTCGGCGGGTCGACCTTCCGGAGACAGACATGGGTGCCGCCCGCTGCGGTAATTGCCCATACGCCTCCCCAGCCGTTTGCATGGAACATCGGCAGGGTATGCAGATAGACATCATCATGATTAACACCGAGATGGTACATGAAGTTTGCGGCATTCAAATAGTTTCCGCGATGTGTCAGCATCACGCCCTTCGGCTTCGAGGTCGTGCCGCTCGTATAATTCAGTGTCAGCAGTTGGTTTTCATCAATCTCCACCTGTGGCGGCGTCGTAACCGGCGCATGCTTCAGGAACGCCTCATAATCATTCGCCTTCAGCTTCGTTTCAAAGCCGTCCACATGTACCAGAATGATCCGCTCCAGGCTGAGTTTGTCCTCGATTTCCTCGATCGGCTTGCTGAACTCCTCATCGACGATCAGCATCTTCGCATCACTGTGGTTGATGATATATTCCATATCGTCTGAGGAAATCCGGTAGTTGATCGGTACCATCACCGCACCCAGCTGACAGATGCCATAGAAGCTTTCCAGCATATAATGAGTATTCGGCAGCATCACCGCAACATGGTCGCCCTCACGGATGCCGGCCTCATACAATGCTTCGGAAAGCTTGTCCGCCCGCTCGGCGAATTCCTTGTACGTAAATGATTTTTCATCATCGATCACCGCCGTTTTGTCGGGGTAATATTTCACCGCCCTGCGTTTCCAATCGAGTGGGGTAAGTGGGGAAAACATAGGAATCAACTCCATCTATAAGATTTTGGCATGCTCCGAGAGGTTGACATTTCTAAGTAGCTTTAGATAACGCTTACAATTCTGATAATAATATATTTTTCAACATCTTACAACTATAAAAAGGATGCCAGGTCTTCCCTTCCCTTAAAGCGAGGTTATGATCCACTTATAAATAGCCCACAAAATAAAAGAGAGCGCCACAGGAAGAAGCGAATATATAATCAGAGATGGCATGTCTGCATCTGTGAAAAAGTATCCAACAAGGAAGATGATAGCCCCTGTAATCATCCCGGTGACAGGACGAAATTTCTCCGTCTTTTTCATTACTTCTCTAGATTCTGGATCAATTTTGCTCATAGAACCCCCCCAAGTCTTAGAAAATTATTTTCAAGATATCTAAAGATTACTAAATTATAAATAACTATCCCAGCTCAAATTGCTTCTCTTTACAAAATCTATAATGATAGTTTATACATTATTAACACTATTTAGATAGGATATATACGGACCATTAATACGGAGATAGAGAGGGGAAGAAAACGAAATGAACAAGCTGGAAAAAGCACTTGTAACTGGTATGGCTGCACTATGCATCACTGGATACACAGTAGACACGGCCAAGGCACATCCTAATGGCGGCACGCCGGAGCCCAGGCCATCTGTAAACAGTGTCATTCAGGATCAAGTTCGTACGGTGGAAGAGGTGAGATTGATAGGATCGGAAGTGGTGCCAAACGAATTAACGTATAAAGGAACCACGACGGGAGGTTTTTCCGGTGTCACCTACAACCCAAAAAACAACAAATGGCTCCTGCTCAGTGATGACAGATCGGACCTAAATCCAGCCCGGTTTTACAGCGCAAAACTGAACTACAACTCCAACGGATTCCAAAACGTGCAATTAGTCGATGTCACCTACCTTAAACAGGCGGATGGGACTGTTTATCCAAACAGGGAGCAATATCTTTCCGGGGCGGAAGGGATGGTCACAGACCCGGAAGCCATACGATTTGATCCGGAATCCAACCATATTTGGTACACAAGTGAGGGAAACCGTTCCCTGGGACTTAATCCATATATTCATCAAGCAGCACTGGACGGCAGCTTTGTATCAGATATCCCTGTGACCGACACGATAAAAATGGATGAGCAAGCAGAAAAAGGGTTCCGCAATAACCTCGCATTGGAAGGTGCCACCTTCTCCGCTGACGGTGAGACATTCTGGACGGCAATGGAAGGCCCGCTCATGCAAGATGGCATGCTGCCTACCCCTTATTCCGGTTCCTATTCACGGATCACCCAGTATGACCGGGATGGGAATGTACTTGCTGAATATGCCTATCCAATTGATGCGATTCCAGAAAAGCCTGGTGAGGGCAAGCATGCGGATAATGGCGTAACCGAAATCCTTTCGATCAATGAGCATGAATTTCTCGTCCTCGAACGCGCAAGTGTCCAATCCGCCGATGGGGACTTCAGTAATTATGTCCGCATTTACAAAATAGACATCAACAGTGCTACGGATATTAAGGAATTCGACTCTATCAAAGATAAAAATGTCAGCCCTGTAGAAAAAGAGCTGATCGTAGACATGAATGCCCTTGACTTGGAAAAAGTCGATAATATTGAAGGAATGACCTGGGGCAAAAAACTCCCTAATGGCAATGATACTTTAGTACTCGTGTCAGATAATAACTTCAATGACACGCAGATTTCCCAGTTCATTGCACTGGAAGTGATCCGATAGGACGAATAGCATGATGGACTATCGTGGCGGTTCCTTTTCCGTGGAGGCGGCAGCTTCGGAATAAAGGCAGGATGATTAAATTGAGAGGAGCAGCAATTCTGCATGCGCATTGCTCCTCTTTTTTTCCTGTATACTGCTCGCATACAACTCGTCAATACATGGATCGATAATAATTCATGCTGCCACACACCATGACCAGAATAAATAAGATTAAAACCACCAGCAGTGCGGCTATTTTGATGAATTTCATGCAAAACGACCTCCTAGATTACAGATGTTCCGAGCGAGAAAGCCCACGGTTTTAATCGTGGGATGATAGCTCGGTCGGATACGGAGTACCACTAAAAAACGCAAAGTTTATGGTACTTCAAGTATCCGAAAATTCCTTCTCTTTAGGTTTATTTGTTGTAGTCTGGCGAATAAGCAAATACAATAAGTATATGAATCAATACAGAAGAACAAAAACCACCGTATCATTAGTAAACTACCATTTCGTTTTTTGTCCTCGATACAGAAGGAAAATATTCCTCCGTGAGGATGTTGAGGAACGTTTTAAACAGTTAGTACAAGAAATATGTGGCGAATTGGAAATTATCATTGTCGCTTTAGAGTGCGATAAAGACCATACCCATTTATTTCTAAACGCACCACCAACATTTAGTCCTGCTGGAATTATGGCAAAAATCAAAGGAGTGACTTCTAAAAAGTTGCGAGAGGATTTTTCTTATCTTGCCAAGCATATGGACTCGTTCCTACTTTGTATCTACCGCGGGGAATGTATCGAGCGAAACCATTAAACATTATGTGGAACAGCAAAAAACAAGGGGGTGAAACTGTGTCGCAGACTATAACCGTCAAAATAAAACTGCTTCCCACAAAAGAACAAGCAACTATCTTGCAAGAAATGAGTAAGG
>NZ_JBHRRZ010000036.1:0-86814 GCF_042643265.1 Virgibacillus sediminis
AATATATTTATTATTACAATAACCAACGTATTAAAGGAAGATTGATCGGCATGAGCCCACTTCAATACCGACTTCATACCGATCTAATCGTTGCCTAATAAAACTCCAACTATTGGGGGTCACACCATTTCCGCGGGCGGCTGGAGAGCCTCCTTCGTGCTAACGCACTTCTAAGTCTCGCCTAGGCCTTTCCTCCCGCAGGAGTCTGCGCATATTTCCTCCGCTGGTTGAGTGCATTGTTCATCATGTTAAAGTCTATTGAGGTTTTTCGGTTCCAGAATGAGGCATTTTAGTAATTACAATTGGGTCATCTAAATTCACGTTTGGAATTTGTTGAGGTTCACTTTTACTTGGCATAGATTGAACATTTTCAGCCTCTGGAGGTAATGGTTCATCAACTGATTTTCTGTTCATACTGTTCTTTAACTGCAACGGATTTCCCTTCAGTTTGTTCTTTATCCTGTGATTCTTGTGCGTTGTTACAACCTAACAAAGCAACACTTAATGCTAAAGTTAAGAATATGATAGGTGATTTTTTCATTTATAACACCCCCTTAGCTTATTTTATAATATAAACGAATTGGTACCAACAATTGTTTCAATTATTGCCCTTCTTTTTCATGTTTATGAATTCATACTAACCATCTTAGTGGTTTTCATTCCCTACACTATCGGGTATAATAAAACTATAATCAGCGCGTAAAATAAAAGAGACCACTAGTGCGGTAACACTAGCGGCCATGTACAACAGCCCTTCAAGGGGGCGGCTCACAGAGTGGAAAAATAACTACCCAAACGCTTGCCAGCTTTTATGGGTGGTTATTTTTTATGACTTAATTGAATCGCAACCATCAATGTTCCAAAGGAAATCATCAGAACCAACGATTCAAATAGTGTCATTAGGCATCACCCCCTTCCGTCATGGAAGTCAGGGAGTGAGCCGCCACCCATGAAAGCCTTGCTGTACAGGATAATTATAGCAAAAAACACCGTTCAATAATAGAACATACCTTCTCTTCTCTTTTTTTCACTTACGCCTGCTTGTTTAGATGATCCCTCTTATCCATCATCGGTTTCACTTTCCATTTTTTATGTTCCGAAGGCTTTGAACGATTGCTTGCTCCATCCAAGGGATTTTTATTGCAAGAAACAATCAGGGCAAATGAAAAAAGCCGAATCCCCCGTGTTTCAGTGGTGGATTCGGCTTACAGGCCGTTTAGGAAAAGGCCTGAATGTTCATGGTGGTTTCTGCAGGTTTTGTTTCCACCATCACTTCCCCATTTCGGATGGAGTAGAGGACAGGTGCTTGAATGCGTACCGCTTCGTACTCGGACTCGGCATCAATGACAATCAGGTTTGCCTTATTTCCTTCTTTTACCCCATAGCCTTCCTTCATTCCCAAGGCCTTGGCTCCATTGGTTGTTATCAGATGGAGGGCATTCACGATATGATCATAATCGGTCATATGGCAGGCATGCAATCCAACGTCCACGACAGGCATCAAATTGCCGTCGCCAAGCGGGTACCAGGGGTCCACAATCGAATCCAGGCCGAAGCATACATTTATTTCCTCACTTAATAGCTGTTTCACTCGTGTCAGGCCGCGGCGGATTGGGTAATTGTCGAATCTTCCTTGGAGATGCAAATTGGCTTTTGGTAGGGCGACGAAATGGATGCCGGCTTTTTTCAGGGTTTGGAACAGCTTGTACGTATATGCATTGCTATACGACGCCATGGCGGTGGTGTGGCTTGCGGTGACACGATCACCCATCCCCAATTTCAATGATTCCGCTGCGAGCACTTCCAAATACCTTGATTGGTCATCATCTATTTCATCGCAATGGATATCGACGAGTTTATCATATTTGTTGGCGAGCTCAAGCGCCTTGTGTACCGAACGGACGCCATCCTCACGGGTGGGTTCATAATGCGGGATGCCGCCAACGACATCGGCTCCCATTTCCAGCGCTTTAATTAACAATTCTTCGCCATCCGGCTTCGTATACAGGCCTTCTTGTGGCAGGGCAACAAGCTGCAAGTCCATCCAAGGCTTGATTTCCTCTTTTACTTCCAGCAATGCCTCCAACCCTTTTAATGTCGGATCACTTACATCTACATGGGTGCGCACATGCTGGATGCCGTGTTTCAACTGCATCTGTATCGCCTGCAATGCGCGTTTTTTAATATCCTCTTTTGTTTCGTTCATCATCTGCTTGCGCTCCGACCAAATTTCAATGCCCTCAAAGACAGAACCCGATTGATTCCATCTAGGTGTTCCGGCGGTAAGCACATAGTCTAGATGGATATGCGGTTCCACATAAGGAGGAAGCACGATTTTTCCATTTAGATCGATGACATTCTCATCATTTTTCTCAGTTATGTCCTCGGCTGCTGGTGTGATCGTCTGTATTTGTCCTGCTTGGATGTCGATATTCCAGCTGCCTTCTTGGCCATAGAGCTTTGCATTTTTCAACATCATTTCTAACCAACTCCTTCATTTCAACGGTATATAAATTAAGCGGCCTGACAATTCCCATTCCAATTTTACCATATACTATTCGGCAAAATGGATGTAACGATTCACGTTTGTTCCGGTAGTGAAAAATCTGGATAATCAATGCAAAGGTCCCTTTATAATGGAACAAACCATTTACCTTTTTTCTTCTAAGTATTCTTTGTATGCTAATTCAGCCTTATCTTCTTCAGGTGTTACATTTGAAATTCTTTTATGTATATCATTCAATAAGTACAATCCTCTAAACATACAACCTACTACCACTCCAAACGCAGCAATACCACCAACAAGCGGTCCCATCATTAAAAAGAGGTATCCTAATACACCGCTTAAAATTATGGATAAAAGTAAATACATAGAGTCACCCCCTTCAATTTATTATGTTGACTTACTTTTTAGAGTGCCATTCGCATGGAAAATACGGGCTGCCACTTCGGCAACCCGTATTTATACTGCTCAAGCCCTTCTTCCACTACTGTTTATTGATGACAATCGATAGTTTATAATTGGCATGCTTGTTCAAGTCCATCAGGAATTCGTCCAGCCGTTCATTTGAAGGAAACATGCATTCAAGCAGATAACAGCCATCTCCACTGATTTTATAGTTTCTCCGTATTTGGTTCTCCTGGATTTTAATAAAAGAGAGAAATGGCTGGTGATTGGTGCTTTGGATCATGACGGTGATAAAAGCATGAATATGGCATCCCAGCTTGCTATGGTCCACCTTGATGCTGTACCCCTCGATCACTCCACGTTCCTCTAACTTTGCCACTCTGTCTGCAGCGGCTTGTCCGGTCAAATGTACCTTCTCCCCTAGTTTCTTCATGGTGATCCGGCTGTTTTTGGACAACTCATCCAATATGTGCATATCTGTTGTATCCAGCATCGTTATTAAATCCTTTCATATATCAAGTCAAAAGGCAGGAAGACTTGATTGTATCTATGTATTTCAAGATACCGACAGTATAAACTATATAGGTAGTCAAGAAAAGGAGTGAAGATGATATGGATATACAACAAATAAGAAATGCGACGTTGGTTGTTGAATATGCAGGCAAAAAGTTTTTGGTCGATCCCATGCTGGCAGAAAAAGGGACATATCCTCCTTTTCCGAATTCACCGAGACAAGATCAAAACAATCCTTTGGTTAGTCTGCCCACAAGCATCGACGATATTATGAAGGGGATAAATGCTGTTATCGTTACCCATCTGCATTACGATCATTGGGATGAAGCTGCCAAAGAGGCATTGCCGAAAGAGGTTAAAATCTTCTCCCAAAATGAAGAGGATGCAACGGAAATCCGGGGCGCCGGCTTTCAAGATGTAGAAGTTCTGCAAGAGGATACAGTCTTTGAAGGCATCCAGTTGATCAAAACAAAAGGCGAGCACGGAAGAGGGGAAATCCTAAAATTGGCTGGTGAGGTCTGTGGGGTTGTCTTCAAGCATGCTGAGGAGAAAACATTATATATAGCAGGAGATACAGTGTGGTATGATGCGGTGCAGGAAACAATCAATACCCACAAGCCGGAAGTCATCGTCGTCAACGCCGGAGATAATCAATTCTTTGAGGGCGGTTCTCTAGTTATGAATGAAGACGATGTCTATGAAGTGGTGAAGGCTGCCCCTGATGCAAAAGTTATTGCTGTCCATATGGAAGCCGTCAACCATTGGAATCTATCAAAAGGCGAATTGAAAAGCTTCCTTGATGAAAATGGGATTGCTGCTAATGTGCTGGTTCCAGAGGATGGGGAGTCCTACTCTATGTAAAATGGGGAATAGATTTTAACGCCTTACTTCAGGATGTAGAGCATCGCAGTGGTGTCCGCTATGGATATCCTGCGATGTTTTTATGGTTAAAGAAGATTTTGCTATTCGATTTGGGAATTGTGAATTTCTATGTGAATCTCTTGGGATTTAATATACACTTATATGTAGAGACAATGTATCTAAAGCGGAGGAAGATGCATCAACTATCAAGTGATTCGTATGTTAATCAGGGGGGAGCAAATGGAACAAAAGAGTGAAACAGTCGTGTCGGTTTCCATGCTTAAACTGAATGTCTGGGTATTAGCTGCATCGATCGTATTGCTAGTTGGTGTAGGATTGTTACATGTTCTCTTGTTTGGGGAAGCCTCATTGACGGTGACATTTTCTGGCCTATTACTGTTTTTTATTGCGATGATGGTGATCGTCTGCCTCCACGAAGTGATCCATTTGGTCGGTTTCCGTTATATTGGCGGGGTATCCCGGCAGGAACTGGCCTGGGGTTTCAATTGGAAAATGGGTGTCGTATATGCTCACGCCAAAAAGCCGATTACGGTGGAGCAAATGCAGAAAGTGCTGTTGCTCCCGCTTGTGCCAACGGGTCTTTTGCCAATGGTACTGGGAGTGGCGCTGGATCATTTTTCCCTGTCTATTCTGGGTGTGCTTCTGACGGCGGGCTGTTTTGGTGACTTTGTCCTATACCGGAAACTGTCAAAATTCCCAGGTCACGCCACGGTATTGGATCATCCTTCCAAGCCAGAGTTTACCGTGTATGAGTAAGATGGTGAGATGATTAACTATGAAAATATGTTTGGAAGCACCTTGTAGAGTGGGCGTGCAGAATGCCTGCCCTACAGGGTGCTTTTTTGTTGTTAGGAACTACAAGCTAAAGGGGATAAGGGACTATTTACCCGGGAATGGTCCTATCTGGACAGGAATAGGGGAGGACATGATTCGACAAGAACGGTCTTGAATAGGAAGGGAGGGCTATCCGACAAAATTCTACATAACAGGAACGCTGGGGGATACCATGGAGGCTGTTTTCGTAGCATAATAAGCATTGTAAGAGAGAAACAAAAGCAACAAAGGACAGGGAGGAAAGGCCTGGAACTTAGGAATAGTGGTAGAAGATGAACTGTCGTCCGTTGCATTTATTTAAATCATATTTATCATAAAACTACATTTCCAAGGAGGAAATTCATTTGAATAAATTTGTTAAGAAGTTTGCAGTTGGTACATTAGCGGTAGGTTTGGCAGCAGGGGCATTCGCTCCATCGGCATTGGCAGCAACTGATGATGTTGGATCAACCATCACTGGGGGAGACTTGAGCCTTACAGCTCCAGTCATCAATGACTTTAACGCAGTTACTTTGGATGGTAAGATCCAGAGTGCTACCGCCACTATTGATCCATTCAGTGTGGTAGATGCAAGGGGTTCAGGTGCTGGATGGAACGTCATGGTGTCAGCTGGACAGCTCTCCCAGGTGGATTCGACCGGGAACGTTATCTACTCATTACCTGGAAACAGTATGACTATTTCTAGCCCTACCGTAACAGCTCAAGCAGGCGCTTCTGCAGCCGAGGGTCTAATAAAAGGATCTGGAACGATCGATAATACTACCGGGGTAAAACTTATCTCTGCTGGTACGGATCAAGGAATGGGAACATATGATATTTCGAATTCCGCGCTTGATATCAATCTCCAACCGAAGGACGCCAAGGCAGGTACGTATACTTCCACCGTCACCGTCAATCTGACAACTGGACCTTAAGGATAAAAGATAAAGTAAATACGGAAAGGCCGATTCTCTATAGGGAGTCGGCCTTTTTGTTTGGAATAAATAGGAAAAGGGAATAGACGAGGTAGAGGAAAACAGGACTTGAACTGCGGAAAGGAATGAAATGGGATGCGATTTAGTTTGGCATTTTTTTGTGGAATGCTTCTTTTGTTATGGCCAATGACCACACAGGCAGATGAAAGCCCGCTAGAGATTCAACCGGTGCCTGCCGACAATCAGAATGATGAGGTGAGCGGGTACTTTGATCTATCCGTCGAGCCGGGACAGCAGCAAACCATCGAGCTGCAAGTCACCAATAATACGCAAGAGGGACTTATACTTAAAGGGGAAACAGTGAATGCCTATACACATCCATCCGGTGGTATGCTGTATGGCTCAAACATTGACTCAGAAAGGGCACTTCTCCTCGAGGATGCCGTCCGTTTAGCGGATTATATGGAAGTTGAAGAGGAGATTTCGGTTCCTCCCGAGTCTTCGGTGAATGTGCCGGTGGATATTACCGTTCCGGAAGTGGAACAAGGAACTCTTCTAGGCGCTGTCAACTTGACAACAGAGCCGACTACCCAGATGGAGGAAGCGGCTGAAGAGGATGCTGCTAATTTCATCCTGAATACAGAAACCACCTACAGTGTGGCAGTACAGCTAAACCTCCCGGGTGAAGTGCCCACTGATTTCTCCCTTGGCGAAGCGGGATTCATCAGTAATACAGCAGAGATTTATATAGAAATGACCAACCAGGCCCAGATGATCCAGGAAAACATCAAAGGTACTTATACGGTCAGTGATGAAACGGGAACTGAGTTGTTCAGCGGGGATATTCCAACATTTAAAATGGCACCGAATTCCGCCATCCAATATGGCATACCATGGGAGCATGAGAGCCTGGAGGATGGCGAGTACACCCTGACCGTCAGCGGAACGGCAGGGACAGAGCAGTTTGCTGCAACAGAAACCTTTACCATAGCAAACGATGATGTCCAGGCATATGCGGAAAGAAACATGCCTGAAGTCAACACCCCGAGCAGCCAAGGAATCCCTGTTTGGGCATGGGTTCTAGGCGCGGTTGTCTTTGGTGTATTGATGCTGTTTGCCGGCAGGAAGATGGCCGGAGGGAAGAGTGAGTAGGTTTTATCGATGATTTTTTAAACATCATCCTTTCCAGTTAGTGGGGAGGATGATGTTTTTTTGCAAAAGGTTGGTGGGCCGTCAGCTACCCTTGTTCACTTCTGTTGTGATACCCTATATCTCAGGAGGGATTCGGATGATCTATATCGGTCTGACAGGGTGGGGCGACCACTATTCCCTGTATCCAGCCCAGATAAAGCCCAAAGATAAATTATCTGAATACAGCAGCCACTTTCCGGTAGTGGAGGTGGATGCATCATTTTATGCGGTACAGCCGGAGCGGAACGCGGCCAAGTGGGCAGCGGACACGCCGGGGAATTTCCGGTTTGTGGTCAAGGCCTATCAAGGGATGACTGGACATGAGCGCAAGGAGATTCCGTTTGAGTCGAAGAAGGAGATGTTCGAGGCTTTCAAGCAATCACTGAGGCCCTATCAGCAAGCAGGGAAATTGGCGATGGTCCTGTTCCAGTTCCCGCCGTGGTTCGACTGTCGGAAGGAGAATGTGACCTACCTGAGATATTGCAAGCAGATGATGGGGGATATCCCGGTGGCCTTGGAGTTCCGGCATCAGTCCTGGTTCCATCGCAGGTATCGCGAAAGCACGCTCAGCTTTATGAAAGAAGAGGGCTGGATTCACGCCATCGCCGATGAACCGCAGAACGGCGACGGTTCGATTCCGATCGTGCCGGAAGTGACCCATCCTGACGTGACCCTGGTCCGGATGCACGGAAGGAATTATCATGGATGGGTCAAGCCGAACAGCAAGGACACCAATTGGCGTGAAGTCCGCTATCTATATAACTATAATGAACAAGAGCTGCTGGAATGGAAACATCGAATCGAGGAACTGTCCAAGTTCAGCAAGGATGTGGTCGTCCTGTTCAACAATAATTCCGGCGGGGATGCGGCAGACAATGCGAAACAGTTTCAGAAGCTGCTTGGTATTGAGTATGAGGGGTTGTCATCAAAGCAGCTGGGGTTGTTTTAATTGGTAAATAAAAACGAAGCCTAATTTCTTATTGGATCAACTGGGAAATTAGGCTTTCATCATTTCGAAATGGTACTGTTTGCTTAAGGCTCTTACGAGAGGGTGTGGCTCATACTTTATGAATCAAAAATGGTCGTTATCATGGTGTTTTTCAGATGCCATCGCTTCTGCCTTTGTCCGGTGAATGGTCCCGAATGGATGCTCTGGCGGGGCATAGATGGTATAAAGTTTGAGCGGCTTATTTCCGGTATTCGTCAGATTATGCCAAACACCGGCGGGCACCATGATCGCATAGTCATCATACACTCTTCTTTGGAATGTCAGGTTATCTTTTCTCTCACCCATCTGAACCATTCCCTGCCCCTCCTCAATACGCAGGAACTGGTCGACATCGGGGTGGATTTCTAAGCCGATGTCCTCTCCGACACCGATGCTCATCACGGTAACTTGCAAGTTCTTTCCAGTCCACAAGGCGGTCCGAAAGGTATTGTTCTGTTTTGCGGCGTCCTCAATATTTATAACATATGGCTGGGATCCATAATCCTTGAGGTCCATCGTTCCTTTGTATGGTCTGCCATCATGTTGTGTCGGGATATTCCAAGGTGCAGGCTGCCTTTCATAGTAGGGCATCGGAACGGGTACGTATTGCGGATATGGATACCTATAATAGTACATGTTGACTCATCTCCTTCACTGAGTTATAAACATCCTATGTTGTTCACCCAGAAAATGTAACTTCCTTCACGAATGGACAATCGTTCCGTTGAGACCCATGCAGCATTTCTTATCATCCTACCCACTGCCACAAGCAGCGGCATCTCTGCTTTTTTTGGGGCCGATCAGGGTGGCCACCATGCCAACCAGTCCATAAAGGATAAACGAAACAACATAGCCCCAGATTCCGATAAGCAATCCTGCGAATAATGAACCTATTACTTGTCCAACTGCCAACAGTAGAAAGGGGATGCCGATACCGAGGGATGCGTTCGTGATAAATACCCGGATACCCCATACAAGAAGGACGCCGGTTAAAAATATATAGGAACTGCCAAAAATTGCGGCCGATAGGTAAGACATGAACCAGTTCTCTGGTGCAACGGCCAGGATAATGGAAGATGAGGCAATCGCCAAACTCCCCAGCTTATAGGACAAAGACAGTCCTCTTTTCTCAACCAGAGAGCCCGAAAAACCACCCAGCACCCCAAACAGCCCGATGACGACCCAAAACCCGGAAAGCTGCCAATCACTGTAATTTCCAGTCACTTCAATAAAAGATCTGGAAAATGTCCAAAAGGCCGCGGTGGAGATTCCCAATGTGAGAGAGGCAACACTCAAAGGGATTGATCCTTTAACTCCTCGTATAGAGAGGGCCCCTTTTTCAAACCTCAACTCCGAACGCGAGCCCGTTCGGACTTTTGGTATCGCTCGGAAATTCCATATCAAGATTAGTAAAGTAAATGCGGCATAAATTAAATACGTCAGTCGCCATTCATCTGCTAAAAAGATCGCGCCTATTCCGGACAAGGCGATGCCAAAACTCGTTCCAGAATTGATCCAGGTGTTCGCTTTTCCTTGCCTACCCTCGGTGATCCACAGTGATATTGCAGCACCATATGGAGGAGATGCCAGGCCTGTGCTGCCACCGGCCAATATTACTCCGAGCGCCAGCACCCATACATTTGGAGTCGCTGCCATCAACAGCATTCCAATAAAGGCCAACAGTCCAGCTAAAAGGATCATTCTTCTTGGACCTTGCCTCGTCGTCATTACCGTTGAGTAGATGATCGTAAAGCAATAGGTTAGATAGAACAACGAAGAAATCAGCCCCGACACGAACTCGGATATGTCCAGCGATTCCTTTATTCCAGGGAGCAGCAATCCGAAACTGAATCTCGCCAATCCATAAGTGGCAGCAATCATGGTAACCCCGGGCAACACTAACCTTGAAAATTTCATGGTATCCTCCCTCACATTTTTATATAGAACGACCTTTCTATTTCAGGGGTAAAAAAATTACGATGTATGTTGGACAAGCGTCCTCGCCATCGCAATAGAATGTTCTGTTGCTTTCTCTGCACCAATCAATGTCGTCATCGAAGTAGTGCCTTCAAGCAGCAGTGTAAATTGATTAGCTAAATCTTTTTCGTTTTCCTTCTCTTTCCTCTGCGCCAATTGCTGGAAATACTTCAGCAATTTGGATTTGTGGCTTCTCGCAATATTTTCAATCTCATTATCGGTCCCCGCATAATCCTCAATCGCCCGTAAAAACATATCCCCTTTGTAGGAATGCTCTTTCAGCCAGCGCCCATGTGCCTCCACAGCAAGGATGAAAGGGGAATCTGAATCCATCTCCACATGGGAATCCAAATAAGACCAATAGCGCTCTTCCCGCTGCTTAAGCACTTCCTCCACCAATTTATCCTTGGAAGAAAAATGATTATACAGCGTCATTGTCGCAACATTCGCCTCGCTGATGATCTGCTTCAAACCAACGCCACGAAAGCCGTGCTCATAAAATAATCGCTCAGCTACTTCTAGTAATGTATCTCTTTTTACTGATTGACTCATATAGTTCACACTTTCTTTAGTTAGATAGAACGACCTTTATAGTTGCATGGTATCATTCCGGTGGTTTATGCGTCAATTGTTTGGATGGTGGGGAGGTGGGAGATGTGTGAGCTAGGAATGTGCGGCCCGAGTGGAGGAGTGCGTGGCCCGAGTGGGTGGTGCTGTCGCCCGAGTGTTCCAGCTCTTCCTCTAAATCCACACAAAACAACCGCTCTACCATCAGTAGAGCGGTTGTTTCCATCTGTATTAAACAGTTACATTATCTTTCTTTTCGGCTGGTGCTTGTCTGATTAGGTAATCAAACGCGCCGAGAGCGGCGGTTGCACCGGAGCCCATGGAGATGATGATTTGTTTGTAGGCACTGTCGGTGCAGTCACCAGCAGCATAGATGCCTGGTACGTTGGTTGCACCTTTCTTGTCTACAATGATCTCGCCTGTTTTGGTTTGTTCGATGTTGTTACCGAGCCATTCGGTATTTGGTACGAGACCGATTTGGACGAAGACACCTTGCAGTTCGATGTGCTTCATTTCATCTGTTTCACGGTCTTTGTAGTTGATACCTTTCACGGTGTCATCACCGATGATTTCCGTTGTTTGGGCGCTCGTGATGACTGTTGTGTTCGACAGGCTGTTCAGGCGTTCCTGCAGGATGGAATCAGCTTTCAACTCTGGTGCGAATTCGAGAACGGTCACATGTTTCACGACCCCTGCCAGATCAATGGCAGCTTCGATTCCTGAGTTTCCGCCGCCGATAACAGCTACGTGTTTGCCTTCAAACAATGGAGCATCACAATGCGGGCAGTACGCGACCCCTTTGTTTTTGAACTCTTCTTCGCCAGGGACGCCGATATTGCGCCAGCGGGCACCTGTAGAAAGGATGGCTGTTTTACTCTTGAGAACAGCACCATTCTCCAACTCAAGCTCCACGTAGTCATCTTTTCTTTCGATGTTCTTGGCACGCTGCAGATTCATTACATCTACATTGTACTCATTCACGTGTGCTTCCAGGCTGGCTCCAAGTTTAGGGCCTTCCGTTTCTTTGACACTGATAAAGTTCTCGATGGCTGATGTGTCCATGACCTGTCCGCCAATGCGTTCAGATACCATGCCTGTGCGGATGCCTTTACGTGCTGCATAAATCGCTGCACTGGCACCAGCAGGACCTCCGCCCACAACAAGCACATCATACGGATCTTTATCTTCAAATTCGGATGCATCCGGGCCGCTGCCGAGCTTGGCAAGAATTTCGCCAAGTTCCATACGCCCGCCGCCGAACTCTTCACCATTGAGATAAACAGTTGGTACGGCCATCACGTTTTTGCTTTCAACCTCGTCCTTGAATGCGCCGCCTTCGATCATGGTGTGCGTGATGTTAGGGTTCAGCACACTCATGATGTTCAGTGCCTGGACAACAACAGGGCAGTTGTGGCAGCTCAGGCTGACATAGGTTTCAAAGTGATATTCGCCATCAATTTTTGCGATTTGGTCAAGTAGTTTCTGATCCTCTTTAGGGGCACGCCCGCTCACTTGGAGCAGTGCCAATACTAGTGAGGTAAATTCATGACCTAATGGCACACCAGCAAAGGTGATTCCAGTATCCTCACCTGGGCGGTTCACACTGAAGCTTGGAGTTCTTTCCAAGTCAGCATGTTCCACTTTGATTCTGGAAGACATGGTTGCCAGTTCATCGACCAGCTCGGCCATCTCTTTGGATACATCACCAGAGCCTGTGCTGATTTTCAGCAAAACATCGCCTTCCAAGAGCTCAAGGTACTGCTCTAATTGTGATTTGATTTCTGCATCTAACATGAATTATCGCTCTCCTTAGATTTTGCCTACTAGATCAAGGCTAGGTTTAAGGGTTTCTTCCCCTTCTTTCCATTTAGCCGGGCAAACTTCACCTGGATTGTTGCGTACATATTGTGCTGCTTTGATTTTATCGATAAGAGTAGTTGCGTCACGGCCGATTCCTTCTGCATTGATTTCTACAGCCTGGATGACGCCGTCTGGATCGATGATGAATGTACCGCGGTCTGCACGGCCTTCTTCTTCAACCAGTACGTCGAAGTTGCGGGAAATCTGGTGGGAAGGATCTCCAATCATAGTATAAGTGATTTTGCTGATTGCATCGGAATGATCATGCCATGCTTTATGTGTGAAGTGAGTGTCAGTTGATACGGAATATACTTCCACACCCAGCTCCTGCAGTTTTGGATATTCGTTTTGAAGATCTTCTAGCTCAGTCGGGCAAACGAAAGTGAAGTCTGCAGGGTAGAAGCAAACAACGCTCCAGTGACCTTTGAAATCTTGCTCTGTTACCTCGATGAAATCTTCGCCTTCTTTGTATGCTTGTGCCTTAAACGGTTCTACTTCTTTTCCAATTAATGCCATTTTGACATCCTCCTATTTATAATTATTATAATCTTATTGTTGTACAAAATAACTAAAATGTCAACAAAAGCGACACCGATATTTTTAAATCATGTCATATCATCAGTATTTACGTCGAAAACTAGGTTATGAATGGAAAAATTGTTAATTTGCCGGGATGCATCTGGCATATCCATTCGGAAAAGAAAAACTGATAATAGAAGGAATATTCCTATGCTTCCCTATATATTGAAAGCCTAAACAAAAGAAAAAAACTAGTTTTCCCGGGGACAGGAAAACCAGTTTTAGATTTGCGTGGATAAGTTCGTATGTCCCTTACAAGGACTCTGCCCGTTCTTCGGCGGGAACGGCTTCCGCTTTTTTTGCTTTGTCCAATTTAAGCTTGGAAGAGAAGTGTTCATTCTCAATTAGCAAGGAAACAAGCAGCCCTCCGATAATCGCCCACAATGGCGCGCTGACATTGAAAAAGCTGATGCCGGACATTCCGATAATCAAGGCGAAGAATGCCCCCATCTGAAATTGTTCATCCGAAAAAGCGGTTCTCAAAGAATTAATGAGCACGCCCAGCATGGCAAGTCCGGCAATCACAGTGACAATCACACTTGGCATGGCAATCACGAAAGGCACAATGACGGAAGCGAATACGCCGTAGATTACGAAGATGACTCCGTTGGTGAATGCGGCTGCATATCGGGTTTCTTTTTCCCCCACTTCTTCCGCAGAGTTGATCGCCGTGGATGGGCCTGCGATATTAATGGAATGGCCGCCGAAGAATGCGGCAATGATGCCGACCGTCGACCCTGAAATGGCCATCGCATTATTTGGTGGCTTGTACCCCTGTGCCATCAGCACTCCCGTTGCCTGGGCATTTTCCGAGGAAATGATGAGCAATGCCAGCGGGATGCCGATCGAGACCATGGCTTCAATGCTGAATGACGGCATAATGATCTGCGGCAGTGTCAGTGACTCCGGCAGATTCTGGAACTGGAAGGCGTTGGTCATAAATGCCAAGCTAACTGCGGCGACCAAAGCCGTCAAAACAGGCGGCACTTTTTTGAGGAATCGGGATGACAACAGGAATG
The DNA here is from genome assembly GCF_042643265.1 of Virgibacillus sediminis. NCBI lineage: Bacteria > Bacillati > Bacillota > Bacilli > Caryophanales > Bacillaceae > Virgibacillus > Virgibacillus sediminis. Next base: position 14,233 of record NZ_JBHRRZ010000036.1, read on the forward strand.
CCACGATGGCCGATCCTGCTAGTAAAGGTGAAACTGTAATAGAGGTGATCATATCGATGGCAAAATGGATCATCACCCCGACAATCATCCCCATGATGAGCGGGGTGGGCATCCACTTCATCACTTTATCAATGAAACCGGATGCTCCGAGAAGGATAACCAGGATATGGGCGATGATATAGGCACCAATCGCTTCGTTCAGCGAAAAATGTGTCAGCGACCCGGCAACAAGCACCGCCCCGGCGATGCTGTGCGCCCCAGTAATAGGCTGACGGTATTTTAGCACTAAGTATATACCCAGCAAACCGCTGAAAAAATAAACGGCGAACAGCCAGCTGATGGTTTCTGCATACGTCAGCCCGCCGCTTGTCGCTCCGCCGATAATGATCAAGGCAGGGCCTGTACATCCAAAAATACCTCCGACCGTGCCGGCACTCATTGTATTGATATTGAGTGTCCGGCGTAAATCCTTAAAGTTCTTGCCAAACTCAAAATGCTTTCCTTCCATAGCGGCAGCTGCCTCCTCACCTGATTCTGTTAATGAAGGGTGTCAAATCTAGGCGGTTTCGCATCTCTAACTTTATAAAATGATACAGTTTATTATACAGAAAACTGTTTACTATTCAATATTTTCCGAAATATCTAGGGGTAATTACCTAAATTAATGGTGATATAGTTGGAATGTGGAGGGTGGAAACTATTAAGGTAGGGGGAGGGGGCTGGAGATGATGAATGCTTTTATTCTTATTAGTCTAGTACTAACTATTCTTATCTTTATTATATTTGGTGTTCAGTTTGCGCTTTTTCTTGTAAAGAAGGATTCATATCCAAAAAAGAGCTTCCTTATGTTGACCACCGGCTTATTGATCAGTATAGGCCTGATTGGATATAAGAATTTTTTCTTTACCTTTGATGGTTTAAAGGGAGAATTTTTTCAAGGGCCGCTGCCTTCCCCGACTGAAAAATATACGGCCAACGCCTACTATGAAACATATGGGGGAGCGGCCGGCGGTGTCAATGTGTGGGTGGACATCAGCTTTGAGGAGAGGGATGGTGCCAGTCAGACAATTTACTTCAGTGACGCAAAAAGCGGCTTTTCTATGGAATGGAAAGATGAAGATACACTGGAAATAACCAACGAAGAACCCGGGTTTCCAAGTACCAATCGAAGTATGGAATTAGATGTAGAGAAAGAGATATACCATGACAGCGGTTTGGCGTGCGGGAGTTGGCTGATGATGGGGGAGTATGAGGCCTGTTATCAAAATTAATGGACGGCCTGCTTCGATTAACAGGCTATCTGAGATATCTCCTGTGAAAAAGATTTTTTGACTATGTGGCGGCAGCATACGGCTCTAAATTATTTAGGAGGTGAGTGTTCCTTGGAATGCGGAAAGCACCGCCATGAAATTTTTGCTGACATAGACTATTTGTCACGTGGAATAGAGAAACCATTTTGACAAAGGCCGACTTATGCTCCTCCTTTACATGGTGAAGCGTTGTAATAGAAATAATGCCTCAGATTGTATTCATAGGTGCAAACTACGGTTGAAACCGAGTGAGGAGTATTGAAAGGCGGCTACATAAACATAGGTGATTTTTATTAAACAAAACATTTAGTTAAAAGATCGACGAAAGAAAAAAGAACCCTTCATCTTAAGTTGGATAAAACCATATGATTGATATAGTCTAAGAGCTTATAATAGTCTTCGAGGGAAAGTTTGAGTTATTTTAAACTTCATGTACCTATTAAGTTGATTTTAAATATAAATATAGACAATAATGAGGGGGTTATTTTTATGTCAAAAATTGATTCTATGCAAACTATTGACAGAGCTATGCTAATATTGCAGTCATTTTCTACAGATGTTAAAGAGTTATCGTTAGCTGAATTGCATCGTCGATTAGGGGTTTCTAAATCAAGCCTTCAACGTATTTTAAATTCATTGGTTGGCTATGGGATTTTAGAGAAAGATGAAGTAAAGAAAACGTATAAACTAGGAATAGGGTTGTACTTTCTCGGACAGCTTGTGGAGAAAGATTCCCAACTCTTAACCATATCCAAACGGTATATGGAACAATTACGTGACAAATTGAGCGAAGCCGTTTCATTAAATATCATTTCCCAAAGTGAGAGAAAATGTATTGGGTATGTGGAGGGAAAACATGAACTGACCACTATCTCTTATGTAGGGCAAACCTCCCCTTTATATGCTGGAGCCTCAGCAAAATTATTGCTGGCTTATTTACCCTTAGAAGAAAGGAATAGATTATTAGATCAGATAGAGTTTAATCCGATATCAAAACGAACTATTCTCGACACAGAAAAGTTAAGGGGAGAGTTAGAAAAGATTATACAAGATGGCTATTCTATAAGTGAGGAGGAAAGAGTGGAGGGAGCAATAGCCATTAGTGCTCCTATATGCAATCCTTTCAATGAGGTGATTGCAGCAATCACTATTAGTGCGCCTACCGTTCGGTTAAATAGGGAAAAGGTTGATTACTATATTACTCATTTAAAGGAGACAGCAGCTACTATATCCCTTAACTTGACAAATGTTGAAAATCAATAGTCACCCCATCCAGACATTCGCCCTTACATTATTACTGCTCAATCATACTTAAATTGAGAATAAACTGTCTATATAAAATAATCAGAAAAGTTCCTTGATTTTTTTGCTACCGTCAGTTAAAATTTGAATTACGTACCGATAAATGGTACCTTATACCATTTATCGGTATAAGGTACTTGCTGAGCAGAAACTTAAAAAGGAGGAAAGTAGCATGAAGAGCTGGGGAATTATTGTGGGGTTGTTATTTTTGATTGGGGTATTGGTTGGGTGCAATGCAGCAAGTTCGGGAGGAAATGAAAGCGTTAACAATGGAGGGGAGGGAACATATAAACTGGTAGTAAACAATTGGCAGTCATCGGCTCATCATTATGCCTATAATGTTTGGGATCCCTGGAAAGAACTTGTTGAGGAAAAAACGGATGGGCGTGTAACTGTAGAAATACATCATGGGGGTTCCTTAGGGAAATCCTCTTCGGTATATCAAGATGTTAGTGGCGGTTTATATGATGTCAGCCTAGCTGTAGCAAATTACTTTTACGATACAGAGTTTTTCCCTTATACGATTGGTAATTTACCATTTGCGTTTGAAGGCTCAGCAGAAGCAGTTGATATTTTAACAGAGTTTGGAGAGAAGTATGCAAATGAAGAACTGGAAGAAAGCGTTATTGTTATGCCACCCACCGCAACAGACGGCTATGATCTCTTTTCGACTCAGCCAATCAAGGCAGTTGAAGATCTGAAAGGATTGAAAATACGAGTGAATGGCAAAAGTGAAAACGCTTTCGTAAAAGCTCTAGGCGGTGTTCCCGTTTCTTTATCTACCGAGGATGCCTACGAAGGGCTTGATAAAGGTATGATTGATACAACTTTTTATACACCTATTGGTGCAGTCGGGACTGGGTATTACGAGCCAGCGCCATATATTACGGAACTAGCAATATCTGTTACTCCCATGATACCTATAATGAATAAAGATTTCTACGAAGGGCTACCAGAGGATCTTCAGCAAATGTTTAGTGATGAATTAAATCCTGCTCTGGCTAGACTGTTTACGGAAAGTTACGAAACAGAACTAGAGGCTGCCCATAAGGAATTAAAGGAAGCCGTCTCTGGTCGAGGGGAATTTATTAACCTAGAGGATTCAGAGATTAATGAGTTTAGAGAATTAGGTCAACCTGCATGGGAAGTCTGGGTGGAAGATGCAAATAGTAAAGGTTACGACGGCGAGCAAATGATCAATGATTTATTTAATATGTTGGAAGATGCAGGTTATCCAGTACCGTTTTAGTAAATGAACTGGGAGCCTCTACCCAGAGTCACAGAGGTAGAAGCTTGTCCAAAATAAAGGGGTGAGTTGTCCAATGATTTTCTTAGCAAAGGTGATTAACACCTTGTCGAATTTACTCCGATCTATAGCACTGCTAACTATGGCTTTTATGATGTTTTTTATTACTGCAGCTGTTTTCAGCAGATTACTATTTACTCCTATTATAGGAGATGTGGAGGTAATCCAGCTAGGTATGGTGGTTCTTATTATGTGCGGATTGGCATACACTCATCAGGTGAATGGGCATATCAGCATAGAATTTATTGTAAAAAAATTCCCTAACAAAGCACAGTATTTAATTAACATTTTGGCACAACTATTAACTTTAATTGCAACTCTTGTTGTTACTTTTATTTATATAGAAGTAGCATTTAACCATAAAAATCATATGCATTTAAGTACAGGCCTACTTGAGATCCCTTATTACCCTTTCGATTTTATTATCGTGTTGGGTTTCTTGATGTGGGGATTAGAAGCGCTACTAAAACTTATTTATTCTATTATGGAGTTATTTACGTCAAAAACAATAGATGGATAGGAGAGGAGGTCGGATCTATTGCCTATTGAAATGATAGGGTTGCTTGGGGTCATCTTAATGTTCCTTTTGATGTTTTTAGGAATCCCAATTGCTATTTCTATGGTTGTTCCCGCCTTACTGGGAATTCTTTATCTGAAAGATTTTAATACACTGTCCACTGCAGTTGAAACGATTATTTGGGATCATAGCTTTAGCTATACTCTCAGTACGATTCCAATGTTCGTACTTATGGGTGAATTACTATATATCTGCGGTATAAGCACTGAGTTGTTCAACACGTTTCGTCTTTGGCTAAGCAAACTAAGAGGCGGACTAGGAATGGCTACTATTGGTTCATCTGCTATTTTTGCAGCGGCTTCCGGTTCAAGTCTAGCTAATACCGCAACAATGGGCGTGATTGCTTCCAAAGAAATGCTCAGTGCTGGCTACGATAAATCTCTTACGGGGGGATCCATCGCTGCTGGTGGGACATTAGGAGTATTAATTCCGCCAAGCACACTATTCATTGTGTATGGGATGATGACCGAACAATCTATAGGTCAATTGCTTGTCGCAGGAATTATTCCAGGCATTCTTCTTATGGTGCTTTATATGCTTACTGTGTATATAGTAGTTGTGATGAAACCAGGGATGGCCCCTTTTGAAAACACGAAGGTCACCTGGAAGGCTAGATTCTCTTCACTTAAATCTACGGTATGGATCATTCTGTTGTTTCTCGTTGTAATCGGCGGTATGTATCTAGGTTGGTTTAACCCAACGGAGGCGGCTGGCATAGGGGCTTTTGCGACTTTTACAATTGCTTTATTAAGAAGAAAATTAACCGTTCCCTCTTTCATCCACGCTATGTCATCTACTTTAAAAACAACAGGATTTTTATTCGCGATAATAATAATGGCGTTCATTCTTAATTACTTTTTGACAATTACGAGGGTGCCAATCATGTTGGCTAATTTTTTAAATGGGTTGACTTTACCGGACTTCGCCTTATTTGGAATTATCATATTAATGTATGTCCTGTTAGGAGCTGTTATGGATGGCTTAGCTATGGTTGTAGTCACACTACCTATTATACTCCCACTGATAAACATGATGCAATTGGACCTAATTTGGTTTGGAGTGATAATTGTATTAGTAATGGAAATGGGGATGATAACTCCTCCAGTAGGAATGAATTGTTTTGTTCTTAGAGGATCTGCTCCTAGCTTATCGTTGGGAAATATATTTAAAGGAACCTCGTTGTTTATTATTCCAATTATAATCGTTATCGGTATCCTTTATCTCTTTCCGGAAATAGCTTTATTTTTACCGGAAAATATGTATTAGATTGTTCGATATAAACTGAGGGGAATTATCTTATGATGAACGGATAGTGGAAAACGGAGTGTTATTTTATTGATATGGAATTTAATAAATAATGTTACGCTATGTCATCTGATTGCTATGAGGGCGGACAAAAGGAAAAATCTAAACTATGTTTACTAGAATATAAATAGTATTGGGGGATTGTTTACCTTGTTAACTAAAACGAATGATTTAAGTTCTATGCTTTCTCCAAAATCTATAGCGGTAATTGGAGCCTCCGGAGATAAAAGGAAGATTGGATATAAGCTCGTATCCAACCTAAAAGAAATAGGCTACGAAGGAAAAGTCTATCTAGTTAACCCAAGATATGAACAAATAGAAGAATATCCTTGTTACCAGAATATCACAGACCTGCCATTAAACATTGATTTAGTTTTAGTATCCGTAAGTTCAGCTAAAGTGATGGAAGTTTTAGAACAACTCAACGAAAGACAGGTTAGAAGTATAATTATTTTAAGTTCGGGATACGCAGAGACAGGAGAAGCTGGGGCTAAGCTGGAAAGTGAAATTTCCAAGTTTTCTTTAGAAAAAAGTATACCAATTTGCGGTCCTAATACAATAGGGGTGGCCAACTTTAAAGAAAGGTTTATTGCTTCCTTTTCAAGCCTAAAGCCGGCAGCAGATGACTCAATAGCATTTGTTACCCAGAGCGGTGCATTAGGTACCCTTTCTTATACCTTGTCTAAGGAGATAGGAATTGGATTCCATTATTTCGTATCATCTGGAAATGAAGCGGGTACTGACTTTTTTGACTATATTCATTATTTAGCAGGACGACAGGATGTTAAAGTAATTGGAGGTTATTTAGAGGGTGCTCGAGATTTTAATAAGATGGATCATGCGATAAAAGCATGTCATGAAAATAAAAAGCCATTAGTTTTGATGAAAGTGGGAAATTCTAAAAAAGGAGCGGAGGCAGCCACTTCTCATACTGCGTCTATTGCGGGAAATGCTGAGATATATGAAAACTATTTAGAACTTAATAATATAGTACGAGTTTCAGATGAGGAGGAACTGACGGATACATTAGCAGTTTTTACTAAAACTGTGAACCCTGAAAAACTAGGAGGAGTAGCATTAGTAACTCAGTCAGGAGGGGCAGGAATAATTATGACAGACCGGTGCGAAGAGAGAAAGATCGCTGTTTCTGAATTAGCAAATAGTACAAAAATGAAGCTGAATCAGGTTCTCCCAAGTTTTGCTTCGGTTAAAAATCCCGTTGATATGACTGCGCAGGTAGCTCAATCTCCGGAGATGATCATCGATACAGTGGAGATCACTCTTCAGGATGAAAATGTGGATTCGTTGGTCCTATATCTCCAAATGACAGATGAAAAGTTCCTGACAATACTACCCAGGTTATCTGATATTGCAAAAAGTTCAAATAAGAGGTTAATATTTTGCTGGTCAGGAATCTCTGAAGAAACTAAAGAAAAAGTCCTTAAGCACAGAGATATCTGTTGGATACCTAACCCAACCAGGGCGATTAATGCGCTTTCCAATGTGAGAAAATATTATAGGAATAATAGAGGTATAGAGTATGGAAAAAAGGAGAAAACAAGAATAACGGATGAAAAACACTTAAAAATAAATGGGACATTAAATGAATGGGAAAGTAAACAACTTTTAAAGGAATATGGGGTTACGGTTCCCAAAGGAAAAATGATCACTAGTATAAGAGATCTGGAAAATGAGCAATGGACCTTTCCCCTAGTGATGAAAGCTGTCTCTTCCAAAATTGAGCATAAAAGTGATTATGGGTTGGTAGAGCTTAATATTAATTCTCATGAAAAGGCTAGCCGTGCCTATAAGAGGATTATGGAAAATAAGAAAGCCTGTCATCCTACTAGAGAATTGGATGGCATTTTAGTTGAAGAAATGGCACCAGTAGGAACTGAGGTAATTGTAGGGGCATTAAATGACGAAACATTTGGCCCAAGCATTATGCTCGGAATGGGCGGGGTTTTTGTTGAATTGATGAAAGATGTAGTTATTCACCCGGCCCCTTTGAACCATTACCAGGCATTGAAAATGATTAAATCTCTTAAAAATTATCAAGTTTTAGAGGGAGTGAGAAACAAAAGCAGGGTTGATATAGAAGTATTGGCCGAGGTCATCGTTAGGATATCCGAAATGATTATCGATCTAGGTGATAGTATTACCGAGTTGGATATTAATCCAATAATTGTTCATGAAAAGGGGAAGGGAGTTACAGCAGTAGATGCTCTTATCATAGGTAAATAAAATATGGGAAAATTGAGGTCGGTTGATGAGGTATTCTTGATGTTGCATTTAAATTTGAATTTCAGAAACAACAGTGAATATTCATCGAATCACTGTTAACATTATGTAAATAACTAATGGCCTGCTGACAAAAACAGGCCATTAGTTAATTACCTTCTACTTAGGATGCTTTCCTCATGCCCTTCATGATCAGGCTGACGATGAAGATGAGGATGATCGCACCAATCAATGCCGGGATAATCGCAAACCCGCCGATAACTGGGCCAAAGTCACCCATCAGGGAAGACCCGATCCATGCGCCGATGAACCCGGCAATGATGTTGCCGATGATTCCGCCTGGTACATCCTTTCCAACAATGAGGCTAGCTAACCAACCCAGAATACCACCTACGATTAAACTCCAAATAAAACTCATAATATCTAAATACCTCCTATAAAAAGCTTTTTTCTTAACGGTGTATTAATTACATAGCCTAAATTGGAGATTTTTAAACAGGAAAGAGGAAGGGAGGCAATCGGGGGTAACGGGGAGTAGGGACTCAAGCGGCGGGATGCGCACTCGGGCGCCACCAGCTCCCATTCGGGCCGCGTACCTTCTCACTCGGGCGCCACCACCTTCCACTCGTGCCGCGCCCCCTCTGACTCGGGCGCCAGCACCTCCCAGTCGGGCCGCGCACCCTTTCACTCGGGCGCCAGCACCTCCCACTCGTGCCGCGCACCCTTTCACTCGGGCGCCAGCACCTCCCAGTCGGGCCTCATACCCCCACTCACAAAACACTACTATTCCCTCTCTTCCACCCATAAGGCCACCTGCAGAATCAGTGCGTCTTCAAAGCATCTTGGGTCATATCCTGTTTCTTCCATGATCTTATTGATGCGGTAGATCAGTGTATTTCTATGTACATATAGACTTTCGGCCGTCTTTTGGATGTTGAGGTTCTGTTCAAAGAAACTTTTCAGAGTGCTCCTCTTCGTCTGGTCAAGGTTTTGGAGGACGCGGCTGGAAAAGCGGTCGGCCATGACGGGTTCGAGCTGGTGGATCAGTGCTTTGACTTCCATCTGCGTGAAAGGGATGATCTCTTTGTCGGCATTGCTCAGCCTCAGTGCCAGGTCACAGTCGAGATAGGATTGGTGAAAGCCTTCGATTGCTGGAAAGGGCAGGCTGTAGGACAGCCGGAATGGCACGTTCAAGTCATGCATGGTCTCTTGAATGGATGTTATCATCTTTCCCGCCTGCTCGCTGGCAAAATCAGTGATTCCGATAAACAGGCGGTGGATGTTGGTAAAGCCGATCAGGCATTTGCGGGTGCCCAGGTTGTTTTCCAGCCGCTCGACCAGTACCCGGCTGGAAACCGTCCAGTCGGAAATCTCGATTAGGATGCCCAAGAACGGGGGTGTCAATTGGAAATCGAGTCTGCCGAGGCCGCGTTCGATGTCACTGTAGGACGGCTCCTTACTGAGAAGCTGTTCGATGACCATGTCTGTTGTCCGCTGCTTCCATTCCAGCTGGGAGGCGATGTCCTCCTGCCTGATCATCAATTCGGTCGTCATTTTGACCAATGCCCCGATGTCTTCCATTTCCGCCGGGTCACCGGTGATGCCGATGACGCCGATGATTTCATTTTTAAAAAGGATCGGCAAATTGATCCCGGGCTGGGCCCCTTCCCAGGTGCCGCTGTCATCCGGATGGATCAATAGCGGTTCGCCGCTCTCTAGGACGTGGAGTGCTCCTTCATGTAAGGAGTCCATCCGGGATTTGTCTTTGGTGGCGATGATTCTGCCGCCGACGTCCATAATATTGACGTTTCGATGGATCCGCCTGGAGGTTTCTCTCACGATTGCCCTCGCAATTTTCCTTGTTAACATGTCTTGAGCCAGCTCCTTTGTATGGTATGACTAAATTTCAATTGGTTTACCCTGATAATTTTATATGGTATAGCCATAGCCAAGTTTCGTCAACTTTCATATAATTGACACATCGACAAAATGAAAACGTTTACGGGAGGTGGATGATTTGAAAATTGTAATTGCGCCTGATTCCTTCAAGGGCAGTTTGTCGGCAGTAGAAGCGGCTGATGCGATAGCTAAGGGAATCCGCAAAGCGCTTCCGGATGCCGAGGCCATTTGCTTGCCAGTAGCGGATGGAGGCGAGGGAACGATGGAAACGCTCGTGACCGCAACCGGCGGTGAGGTGCGGAAGGTGCTTGCGACCGGACCGCTCGGCAATGGGGTCGAAGCGGAATACGGTGTGCTCGGGGATGGGAAGACATGTGTGATTGAGATGGCCACGGCTTCTGGACTCGCACGGATACCGGAGGGAAAACTCTCCCCATTAAAGGCGACGACTTATGGAACCGGGGAACTGATCAAGCATGCGCTTGATGCCGGCTACACCTCTTTCATCCTGGCCATCGGCGGATCTGCGACCAATGATGCCGGAGCGGGCATGCTTCAAGCCCTTGGAGCAAAACTCCTGGATAAAGAGGGGAAAGATATCGGCTTTGGCGGCGGCCAGCTGGATAGGGTGGCGAAAATTGATCTGGATCGATTTGACAAGCGCATTGCGAAAAGCAGCTTCCTGATTGCTTCGGATGTACAGAATCCACTGGTCGGACAGGAAGGGGCTTCCCATATATTTGGCCCGCAAAAAGGGGCGGGGGAAAGAGAGGTCCTCCTGCTGGACCGCAATCTCACCCATTGGGCAGATGTAGTGGAGAAGACGGTAGGCATCAGACTGCATGACCAGCCAGGGGCGGGTGCTGCCGGTGGAATCGGCGGTGCGTTCCAGGCATTTTTCCCTGGGGAAATGAAGCGGGGAATCGATGTGGTGCTGGAATACAGCGGGTTGAGAGATTATCTGGTAGATGCCGACTTGGTCATCACTGGCGAAGGGAAAGTCGATCATCAGACTTCATCTGGCAAGACGCCGCTCGGGGTAGCGCAGGCGGCATATGAACAGGATGTGCCAACGATCATCATCGCAGGTTCCATCGGGGATGGGGTGGAGGTCCTTTATGAATACGGGGTGCTGAGCATCCACAGCCTCATGAAGGAGCCGCTGCCACTGGAAGAAGTTATGGAAAAAGCTAGTGAACTGCTTGAGTTCAGTGCAGAACAGGTGGCACGTACACACTTCTATCATATCAAACAAGGGGGTCCTTCCTATGCGGATTAAAGATACGATTGAAAAAGTCCCGGGCGGGCTGATGGTCATCCCGCTCCTGTTGGGGGCAACATTGAATACGATTGACCAAATGCATATTCCGGCGGTGATGAAAGGGCTGGAATTCCTGGGGGCTCCCCAGACCGAAGAGGGGTATTACGAGTTTCTGAGAATTGGGGGATTCTCACAGGAACTTTTCAAAGATAGTGCCCTTGTACTTATTGCCCTATTTCTCTTCTGTGTGGGCAGCCAGATGAATTTGAAGGTAGGGGGAAAGGCGCTGAAAAAAGGCGCACTGATTACGACCTCGAAATACCTGACAGGGCTTGCCGTCGGGATGGCATTCGGATTTTTCTTTGATCCGATGAGCGGGCTGTTCGGACTGTCCACCCTGGCAATCATTGCCGGGATGACGAACAGCAACAGCGGCATGTACGCAGCACTCACAGGGCAGTATGGCAACCGTTCCGATGTCGGTGGGCTGTCCATTCTTGCGATCAACGACGGCCCGTTCCTGACACTCCTAGCTTTGGGGATTTTAGGAACCGCTTTCCCGGCGATTTCGTTTATCGCTGTCCTGCTGCCGCTGGGAATCGGCATGCTTTTAGGCAACCTGGATCCGAAAATCCGGGAATTCCTGAAGCCTGGTGAATCACTCACCATTCCATTCTTCGCATTCTCGCTAGGCGCGGGGATGAACCTGGCAAACTTCTTCAATCCAGACGTGCTTGCCGGTGGGTTGACACTTGCTGCCCTGACGTTCTTCCTGACAGGGATTGCTGGTGTCGTAGCATTCCGGCTGTTCCGTGAAAAAAGTGTCATTGCGCCCGTTGCCGAGGCTTCGACAGCAGGTAATGCCGCAGCTACACCGGCAGCCGTTGCCGCTGCAGCTGCGACTGCCGCAAGTTCTGGAGCGATGACGGCAGCGGAGTATGAAGCGATTCAGGCTATTGTGCCGATCGCGACGGCCCAGATTTCGATTTCCACCATCACCACAGCCCTGCTTTGTCCGGTGGGTGTCATTCTGATCGACCGCTATCAGCGCAAGCGGGGAATTGATGCAACCAAGGATGAAGTGGATGTAAAAGAAGTGCCGGGTCAAGGTGCGAAAGAAGCAGCGGCCAATTAATGTATCCGCTTACCCTTTGCTTTTAGCGTAGGGTAAGCTTCTTGTCATTCCATACAAAACAACGAGAGCGGAGGGTTTTACTATGCAAACCGAATTACTATATGGAAAAGAAAATCTGCCCCTGAACCTGCCGGATGACACACTTGTCATCGAGCCGAAGAATCTGCCGAAGATGGAGGATGAAAAAGAAGCCATCCGGAGGGCACTGAGAAATCCGATCGGGCATGTCGAGCCGCTGAAGGAAGCGGTGAAATCGACCGATACCGTCTCCATCGTCATCAGCGACATCACCAGGCCGACGCCGAACCATATCATGGTGCCATTATTGATTAAGGAGCTTGATCATGTACCGCTGGAGAACTTTGTCATCATCAACGGCACCGGCACACACCGCGACCAGACACGCGAGGAGTTTGTCCAAATGCTCGGGTCCTGGGTGGTGGACAATGTACGGATCATCAATAACCAATGCCATGATAAGGATTCCCTCGTCAATTTAGGCAAAAGCAGCTTCGGCTGTGATGTGTATTTGAACAAGGAGTATGTGGAATCCGATTTCCGCATCGTTACCGGCTTCATCGAGCCCCATTTCTTTGCCGGATTTTCCGGCGGGCCGAAGGGAATCATGCCAGGCATTGCCGGCATTGAAACAATCATGACCTTCCATAATGCCCGCATGATCGGCGACCCGCTCTCCACCTGGGGAAATATGGTCAATAACCCGGTTCAGGACATGACACGCGAGATCAATGGCATGTGCAAGCCTGACTTTATGCTGAATGTCAGCCTGAACCGCGAAAAGGAGATCACCAATGTGTTCGCCGGTGAGCTGTATGAGGCGCATGACAAGGGATGTGAATTTGTCCGAGAGCACGCGATGTTCCGCTGTGACGAGCGGTTCGATGTCGTGATCACCTCCAACTCCGGCTATCCGCTCGACCAGAATCTGTATCAAGCTGTGAAGGGCATGAGTGCGGCACATAAAATCGTCAAGGAAGGCGGTTCGATCATCGTCGCTTCCGAATGCTCGGACGGCCTGCCGAACCATGGGAACTATGCCAAGATATTCGAAATGGCCGAAACCCCGCAGGAGCTGCTGGACCTCATCAATGATCCGGAATTCAAGATGTTCGACCAGTGGCAGGTACAGAAGCAGGCGGTCATCCAGGTCTGGGCCGATGTCTATGTATATTCCAAGCTGAGCGAGGAACAGGTGCGCAACACCATGCTTAAGCCGAGCAGCAATATTGAAAAGACATTGGAAGAACTGAAGCAGAAATACGGGGAGGATATGCGTGTCGCTGTCATGCCGCTCGGCCCGCTGACTATTCCATTTGTGGAAGAGAGTGTCGGAGCGATTTAGAGTTTAGGGTTGATCCATTGCTTTATACGGAGTGGGGTATTATAATGGATGGATATATTTCAACCAAGCACAGGAGTGACTCCCATGAGCCAACCATCCGAAAAGAACCAGTTATACACTTGTTCCTCCTGCACCACCCAGCCAACTGAGGAGTCAGCAGGCGGCATTAGAAAGTGGCTGCCGAAAATTTGTATCGGCCATGTGGCGATGGCAGCCGGGATGATCTATATTTTGGCATCACAAATCATGATGATGTAGAACATCGATGTTTCTTATAAAAACAGCCTCTACCATGTACATCTTTTTCCTGATAATATGGTAGGGGCTGTTTTAGTTGTGCATAATGAAGGTTGATAGATACATATTCGGAGTTTAGAGCATGAATGGTGTTTTTATATAACATAAACATCGGCTACTACCGAAATTTCCATCTCCTTAAGCGCCGATACAAACTTTTACTAACTAAATTGTATGAAAAGTTCCTCCAATTTATAGCCAGTTTTGACAATTGATATCTCTGTTAGAGAAGATTAGTATTTATCTTAAGATATAAAGTTAAAATATGACTTTCTATCAGAAACGCAAGAGTAGGAAGAGAAAGGAAAAATCCGTGATGTTGAATAGTTTGCTAAGGGTATAAGATTTGATAATCCATACACATTCAAAATGGTTCAGGAATTTATGAATAATATAGTTCTTATTGCTGGAAATGAAATCGCTTACATTATGACGCGTATAATGGACAAACATAGAATTATTTTGGAAGGAGCCGCTGCAACAGGCATTGCAACATCTTTAGGAAAGAGAATCTCCAATCGAGAGGGTAAAATCGCTGTCATAATAAGCGGGCATAATGTTGGGCTTTCAATATTGTTAAAGTTAATTCGAAATTATTCTTTTACTAGTAAAGGGTGAGATTATGTCACGTGGCAACCGTATGGAGAATGTTAGAACTGAAAGGGATTTCTTAGGATCGAAGGAAGTGCCAAAGGAAGCATTGTATGGGATCCAAACATTACGTGCCGTTGAAAACTTCCCAATAACAGGTTATCGAATTCATGAAGGTTTAATTAGAGCATTTGCAATGGTTAAGAAGGCAGCAGCTTTAGCAAATATGGATGTGAAACGCTTATCCATTGGTTTGGGGGACCCAATCGTTAAGGCGGCGGATGAGATTATTGGCGGGAAATGGCATGAATTTTTTATGGTCGATCCGATTCAAGGTGGTGCTGGTACGTCCATTAACATGAATATGAACGAAGTTATTGCAAATCGAGCTTTAGAAATAATGGGCAAAGAAAAAGGGGACTATACACAGCTAAGTCCAAACACACATGTAAATATGTCACAATCAACCAATGATGTTTTTCCAACTGCTATCCATATTTCCGTCCTTCATCTATTAGAAAAACTATTACTGACAATGCAAGAAATGCATACAGTTTTTATAAAAAAAGCCCATCAATTTGACCATGTCATAAAAATGGGAAGAACCCATCTCCAAGATGCTGTCCCTATTCGGCTTGGTCAGGAATTTGAAGCATATAGCCGTGTTGTAGAACGTGACATTATACGCATTAGACAATCCAGGCAGCATTTATATGAAGTAAATATGGGGGCAACTGCAGTAGGGACGGGCTTAAATGCCGATCCCCTCTATATTAAACAAGTAGTCAAACACGTATCCCATATTAGTGGATTGCCGCTTAAAGGAGCTGAACACCTCGTTGATGCCACACAAAACACGGATGCATATACAGAAGTTTCAGCTGCTTTAAAAGTATGTATGATGAATATGTCCAAAATAGCGAATGACATTCGTTTCATGTCATCAGGTCCACGAGCTGGTTTAAGTGAGCTCATTTTGCCAGCCCGTCAACCAGGTTCTTCCATCATGCCAGGTAAAGTAAACCCTGTTATTCCTGAAATGATCAATCAGGTTGCATTTCAAGTAATAGGGAATGATCATACGATCTGTTTAGCTTCGGAAGCTGGGCAGCTGGAATTAAATGTAATGGAACCTGTATTAGTATTTAACTTACTTCAATCTATCAGTATTATGGACAATGCCTTCCGAGTTTTTACGACTTACTGTCTGGAAGGCATTGAGGCAAATGAAAATCGATTGAAGCACTATGTGGAACAAAGCGTGGGAATTATTACGGCAGTAAACCCGCATATCGGTTATGAAACGGCAGCCCAAATTGCAAGGGAAGCGATTATAAACGGTACATCCGTTCGAGAACTATGCTTGCTGTATGGTTTATTATCAACAGAAGAACTTGATCTTATATTAAATCCTTATGAAATGACAGAACCAGGCATATCTGGAGCGGCCTTTTTAATCGGGAATAACTAATTATATTGAACTCCCACTAATACCGGCAAAAAACATAAAGAATTGTATTAATAAATTATTTTTTCAGAAGAGTATAATTTCATTGTAGACGTTATTCATATAATATGTTTTTCTATTAGTAGAAGAGTTTTATGAGAGAGGAATTTTCTGTAATTATTCTGCTGTAGATGAGCGATGGCCATCAGCTTAAGGGGCCTTGTATTTTTGTTCTTTAGTCTTAGGCAGTCCGAGGGGGGGCAACATGAGTTTAACCATTCAAAATATATTAGATTACGAGATTATGCAAAACGCTAGAACGGTAGCTGGAAAAGACTTTGTTAACGAAAGGACTGTGCAATGGATTTCCGTAATGGAAAGGCCGGTTGAAAACTTCGTTCGACGAAATGAGGTAGTATTAACGACTGCAATTGGATGTAATAATGATTTGCAAACGTTCAAAGCCTTTGTACAAGATGTTATCAATTCTGAAGCATCGGCACTTATGATTGCGCTAGGAAGGTATATATTTGATATCCCTAATGAAATCATTGAATTAGCCGACAAGCATCAATTCGTGCTAATTGAACTCCCGTGGGAAATCCGATTTTCCAGTATTACTGAGAAGGTTATGAAAGAGCTAAACGATCTTCAACACAAAGAACGGGAAAAGTCTGAGAAGGTTCAACAGAAACTGTTACAATTAATTCTTAAAGAAACAGACCTCCATCGCATATCAAAATTTATTCAAAATCAGATTGACAGCCCTGTTATTATAACGGACCGTTCAGGTAACATCCTTGATGAGGTCGGTTACAAAGATGATTTTATAATGGATTGGAAGAACTCTGTTTTACAAGGAATTCTTCCAACCCAAGAAAAGGATTCACCTTTAACACGTGATCCCATGTTTCAAAAGTTTCAAGTGATAGAAGTTGAAGACCAGGTGATGCTGCAAATGCCGGTACTGCAAGTATTAGGTGATCCTCAAGGCTATATATTTGTACAGATGGCACCTAACACTTCTATAGAGAAATATTTAACACAGTTTCGTGTAAACGTTTTAGAACACGCTTCCACTACTATCGCTCTTTGGCTTTCGAGAAAAAATGCAATTGAAGAGACGAAAATGCGACTTCGCAGTGACTTTGTACAAGAGCTTGCTAAAGGAGAATTTGCTTCTTTTGACCAGGCGAATGCAAGAGCGAAATTACTTGGGTACGATATAAGGCTCCCATACGTTTGCATTGTTGGTTATCCTGAAAACTTGCAGGTGTTATTTCAAAAAACAAATAGTGTTGATTATTCTTTTAATCACTGGGTTGAAAATATGATTAGGTACATTGAAGAAGAAGTTTTCTATGCTGCACAATCCCTTACAAAAGAAGTTCTAATGACATATCATGAGGAATATTTGCTGATTTTCTTAGAGCATCCGAGTAAAACCGTGGTGGAAAACAACAATAATTTTTTAGATCTTGTGGAACGCCGATTAAGAAACTTGCTTCCAGAGGTTGTCATATCTTGGGGAATCGGGGATCACCGTGATGAATTGGAAGGGCTGTCTGAAAGTTATTACCATGCAAAAATTGCCTTACAGATTGGAAGACGAAAAAAGGGAATTGGATATCGGATGTTGTATGACAATACACGTGTTGACAGGGTACTTTTAAATTTGTCACAAAACGAGGACATGAAAGAAGTGATTATTTCTACTATCGATCCTCTTGTTCGATATGATAAGCAGCGGAATATGGATTTAATCGGAACTTTTATTGCATACAACCAAAATCACGGAAATGTAAGTAAAACAGCAAGATCCTTGGTTTTGCACCGACAATCTTTGTTGTATCGGCTTAGAAAGATTGAATCTTTAACAGGACTTTCCCTCATTGATCCTGATG
The DNA here is from genome assembly GCF_042643265.1 of Virgibacillus sediminis. Taxonomy (NCBI): domain Bacteria; kingdom Bacillati; phylum Bacillota; class Bacilli; order Caryophanales; family Bacillaceae; genus Virgibacillus; species Virgibacillus sediminis. The sequence goes on from NZ_JBHRRZ010000036.1 coordinate 32,171, forward strand.
ATTTGTTTTTATTGGATTTAAGCATAAAAATTTGGAAATTAATGTAAGTTGAATTTGTGTGATATAAGCTAACCATTTTGGAGAGAGAAGTAATGAAGCAGGCGTAGTTTTAACATCAAATGTTGCAGGAGCACCTGGCCAATTGACGATAAACGAAATGGAAAATAGACCTTACAATGATCAAGGATTATTGTAAGGTCTATTTAAATTTTTAGAAGGATTTTTTTCTTGTGTGAGGTTAATGAAAGACTCTCTCTCTCGTCAACCCATTGAGTAGTTGGGCTGATAGGAGAGATTTTGCAAAACGGCATCAGATATCCCCCGAGTAGGGTACTTGATACGCAACGTTAAGTTTGTCTACTCCCCCCATCCTTTTACTCACTTATACACTTTTATATTTTTAATTATTTTGACTACAAGTTTATTAGAATCTTCATACATTTTTGCAGATGATACTTTTATCGCTCCACTCTATAATGAAAGCATAGATTAACCATTTTAGAAAACAGCCAGGAGGGATTATCCATGACATTTGGTACAGCAGAGTATAAAGAGAGAATTCGTAAAACAAAAGAAAGAATGGCAATAAAAGGGATCGACGTATTGCTTATTACAGATCCGGCTAATATGAACTATCTTTCTGGTTATGATGGCTGGTCATTTTATGTCCATCAAATGTTAGTGATTATTATTGACGAAGATCAACCAATTTGGATTGGAAGGCTTATGGATGCAAACGGAGTAAAAGCAACTTCCTGGCTTTATCATGAAAACATTATACCTTATCCAGAGGATTATATTCATTCAGATACAAAACATCCAATGGACTTTGTTGCTGATATTCTAAAACAAATAGGTCAGGATAAACGTTCAATCGGTGTTGAAATGGAAAACTATTACTTTACGGCAAAATGCTACCAACAATTGGAAAAGGGATTGCCTAACGCAAAATTTCAGGATGCAACTTTATTAGTAAACTGGGTTCGACTCATCAAATCAAATATGGAAATTGAATATATGAAACATGCAGCTTTGTTTGTTGAGAAAGCTATGATGTCTGGGATTGAATTAATTGATGCAGGTGTTCGTGAATGTGATGCAGCAGCAAAAATATTGCATACACAAGTTGCAGGAACAGCAGAATACGGTGGTGATTATCCTGCCATTATGCCGTTGCTTCCATCTGGCGAGAAAACATCAACACCACATTTAACCTGGACAGATGGGCGTTATAAAAATGGAGATACCGTCATATTAGAATTGGCGGGATGTTATAAACGCTACCATTCACCACTCGCTAGAACACTTAATATAGGTAAACCATCCGACAAAATTAAAGCGCTTTCAAATATCGTGGTTGAAGGTTTGAACGCTTGTCTGGAAATGATTAGGCCAGGTATTGCCTGTGAAGAAATTGAAGAAACGTGGAGAAAGACAATCTCAAAAAGCGGTATCGTTAAAGAATCCCGAATTGGATATGCGATGGGTCTTAACTACCCACCTGACTGGGGTGAGCATACAGTAAGTATACGCAAAGGGGAGAAAACCATTCTTCAACCAAATATGACATTCCATCTCATTCCAGGTATTTGGTTGGATAACTATGGATTTGAAGCAAGTGAATCGTTAAGAGTGACCGAAACTGGCTGCGAAACGTTCGCTAAACTTCCAAGAGAATTATTTATCAAGGATACAGTTCCAACCACAAATCTATTAATCAATACGATTAAAGGAGGTGAAGAAGACTGTTTATCTTTACCGAGCTAGAGCTTAAATCCTATATAAAGGTAAATCGTGAAGCAATTGCGGTTGTCGAAGAAGGATTTACGAAACTAGCAAACGATGAAGTGGAAATGCCGCCAATCATGCGTGTCGATGTCCATGATCAAAATGGTGAGGTAGATGTAAAAACAGCCTATATTACAGGTGCAGACATGTTTGCACTCAAGGTTTCTTCCGGATTTTTTAATAATTTTAAACTCGGATTGCCTAGCGGAAACGGGTTAATGATCCTGATCAGTACAAAAACAGGAACACCGGAGGCGCTTCTTCTGGATCATGGTTATTTAACGGAAGTTAGAACTGCTGCAGCTGGAGCGATTGCTTCGAAGTACTTGTCACGAGAAACCATTAGAACGGTCGGTGTAATTGGAGCAGGCAGTCAAGCAAGATTCCAGGTAAGAGCTTTAAAATTAGTTCGCAATTTTAAAAAAATCTTCGTGTATGCTCGTTCACCGGAACAGGCTCAAAAATATGCTGAAGACATGCATGCAGAACTCGGAGTTGACGTTCACGTGGCGGAAAGTGCGGAACAAGCTGTGCGATCCAGTGACTTAATTATTACGACAACACCTGCAAAAGAGCCGATTATTAAAGCGGAATGGCTGCATCCAGGCCTTCATATTACCGCAATGGGGTCTGACGCAGAAGATAAACAAGAACTAGAGGTGGATGTGCTTGCACGGGCAGATAGGCTTGTATGCGATACGACAGCACAGTGTGCCCGGCTTGGAGAATTGCACCATGCTCTAGAGCAAGGATTGCTAAATGAATCTCAAGTTGTTGAGCTAGGCCAATTAACATCTAAACGATTGATAGGCAGAGAGCATGATCAACAAATTACCATTGCTGATTTAACAGGAACAGGAGTTCAAGATACGGCTATTGCGCTTTTTGCTTTCAACGAAATGACCAAACGGGGTTTAGGATTAAAAATTGAAAATAATACAGAATTAAAAATCTAAGAGGAGTGATTATATGACAAACGAAAACATTCAAGCAGGTACGAAAGCAGTATGGGCAGGGGAAAAAGAATATTTGGTTCATGGGGCAACTCAAGTACCTGTTGTTCTTAGCGTAGCATACAACTACGATGATATGGATGAATGGTATGATGTAGCAACTGGAAAGAAAAAAGGGCATATTTACGGGAGAAACACAAATCCAACTGTTCAGTCATTTGAAGATAAAGTGAAGATTCTTGAAGATGCAGAAGCAGCAACGAGTTTTTCCACAGGAATGGCTGCAATCAGCAATACATTAGCAACATTTTTATTGCCTGGTGATCGAATTGTTTCTATTAAAGATACGTACGGAGGAACGAACAAAATTTTTACAGAGTTTCTTCCACGTCAGCAAATTGAAGTCGTACTTTGTGAGACAGGCAATCACGAGGCAATCGAAGCTGAAGTTGCAAAAGGCTGTAAAATCCTTTACTTGGAAACACCGACAAATCCAACAGTAAAAATTACGGACATTGAGCGCATGGCAAAGGCCGGCCATGATGCGGGAGCCCTTGTAATTGTTGATAATACATTCGGTACCCCAATCAATCAAAATCCGCTTTCATTTGGAGTAGACCTGGTTATCCATAGTGCAACAAAATTCTTAGGTGGCCACGCAGATGCTTTGGGTGGGGTTGTGTGTGGTGCCCATGAGCTTGTCGAGAAAATCTATCATTACCGTGAAATTAATGGGGCAACAATGGACCCAATGGCGGCATACTTGACTTTACGCGGCATGAAAACCCTTCACCTTCGTGTACGCCAGCAGTGTTCAAATGCCATGACACTGGCCAAATACTTACAAACGAAGGATATGGTAGAAGCCGTTTACTATCCTGGCCTTGAAGAACATCCTAATCATGATATTGCCAAAAAGCAAATGAAAGACTTTGGCGGGATGCTAAGCTTCGCGGTAAAAGGCGGAGTAGATACAGTTAGAAATTTGCTTCCAAAATTACAATTGGCCAACAGAGCAGCCAATCTGGGTGCAGTTGAAACAACTGTAGGACCTGCCCGTACGACAAGCCATGTGGAATGTACACCAGAGGAACGTGCAGCAATGGGAATTCCTGAAGGACTAATTCGAGTGTCTTGTGGAATTGAAGATATTGACGATTTAATTGCTGATTTTGAACAAGCATTTAACCATGTAATGAGTGCGTTAAAAGTTTAATAGTACGAGTTTTTTAATGAGGTGAGTGTGGTATGTCGAATGACCATCCGATCGTTGAGCAGGCAAACAGTCTGCTTAACGAACTGATCAAATGGCGTCGTACGTTTCATCAACATCCCGAGCTCAGTTTTCGGGAGTTCGGGACCTCTCAATTTGTTGTTGAAACGCTGCAAAAGATGGAAGGAATGAACATTGAAAGAGGAATTGGCGTTGAAACAAGTGTAGTAGGTACACTAACTTCCGGTGAAGGTCCGACAATCGCTATTAGAGCTGATATGGATGCACTGCCAATTACAGAAGAAAATACGGCAAGTTATTCTTCCAAAAACAATGGTGTCATGCATGCATGTGGGCATGATGCACATACAGCGGTTTTACTCGGTACTGCTTCGATACTAGCAAATCTATTTAAAAAGAATGAAGTTAAAGGAACAGTTAAATTTATTTTTCAACCGGCCGAGGAAAGTACCGATCAACATGGACTTTCCGGCTCTCCTTACATGTTGCAGGCTGGCGCTTACGACAATGCAGATGCAGCAATTGCATTGCATGTTTGTCCGTGGCTTCCTGTTGGCCATTTTCAAATGAATGATGGATATAGTATGGCAAATGTCGATGTGTTTGAAGCGAAGATTTTTGGGACAGGTGGCCATGGAGCCTATCCGGAACTTGGAACAGATCCAATCTGGATGCTTGGACCTGTAATGCAAGCACTGCATGGGATTATTGCCAGAAAAGTGTCTGCTCTAGATGCTGGAGTGATAAGTATTGGTCAAATCCATGCAGGAACAGCTAGTAATATTATTCCAACAGAGGTTTCATTACAGGGCACGATTCGCAGTTATACATCTGAAACTCGGGACTTATTAGCATTAGAATTAATGAAAGCGTTTTCGATTGCAGAAAATTTAGGTGGGAACTTCTCATTGAATGTCCAGAAGGGAGAACCAGCATTAAATAATAGTGCCATCATTAATGATTTGATTACCGGGGCTATTTCTGACACTTATCCTGAACTTCAGATAATAAATCGCCCATTTGGGTTAGGCGGAGAAGATTTCGGCTATGTCACCCAAAAGCTTCCAGGTTCTATGTTTTTTCTGGGATGTGCACAAATAGACGGAGTACAAAGAGATTTACACACCCCGAACTTTGATATGGACGAGAGCTCATTGCCGATTGGGACAGCAATACTTGTCCAGACAGCTATTAAGTTTCTAAACGGTGAGGTAATCTTACCTCATAACTAAAATTGGGAGGTGCTAATATATGGCACATAAATTGGCATTTATTGGATTTGGCGTGGTCGGTCAAGGATTAGCTGAAATTTTAAGAGATAAAAAAGAAGAGTTGCTGCAGGGCGAGGGATTTGAAGCGGAAATTGTGGCCATTTCTGATTTAATGAAGGGTTCCATCTATCATCCGAATGGCCTTGATATCGATACGGCTTTAAAAGTATTAAAAGAAACTGGCAATCTAGAAAATTATCCGTATACTGCAGGGCTTGTCACGGGATGGGATAGCCTCCAAACAATTCGTGAAACAAATGCAGATACAATTATTGAAGTTTCTTACACTGATGTGAAAACAGGTCAACCAGCTATTGATCATTGTAAAGCTGCATTTGAGAATGGAAAAAATGTTGTCATGACAAATAAAGGTCCTGTAGCGCTGGCATATAAAGAATTGGCTGAACTGGCTGATAAGCACGGAGTTCATTGGGGATTTGAAGGCACAGTGATGAGCGGGACTCCTGCATTAAGGATGCCAATCGCAACATTGGCAGGAAATGACATAACAGAAATACGCGGAATTTTAAACGGCACAACGAACTACATCCTTACAAAAATGGAGATAGAGGGTGTGTCTTACACGGAAGCATTAAAAGAAGCACAAGAGCTTGGCTATGCTGAAGCAGACCCTGCAAGTGATGTGGAAGGATATGATGCAAGATATAAAATTGTCATTTTATCCAACTATATTATGAACGCTCCACTTTTAGTAGATGAGGTATCATGCCAGGGAATTACGAAGATAACCCTAGAAGATATTGAAGAAGCAAAAGCAGAAGGAAAGCGTTGGAAGCTATTAGCAAAAGCATCTAAAAATGGCGATAAGGTAATTGCATCGATTGCTCCGGAAAAAGTCGATCTGACGGATCCTCTTGCTTCAATAAGTGGGGCTACAAACGCGATTACGTATGAATGTGATCTTTTAGGAACAGTAACTTTAAGTGGAGCAGGTGCTGGGAAGGTTGAAACAGGCTTCTCACTTCTAATCGATTTAATAAACATTAATCGTCAAAAACAATTAGTAAAAAAATGAGCGAAAGGTGGTAATGGTATGCCAACTCAACTAACTGGCCAAAAGATGTTTCTTGCAGGGAAATGGGTGAAATCTGATCGAACAATTGAGGTTCGTGATCCTCAAGATAACAGTATTATCGATATAGTACCTGCTGCTTCAGCAGAAGATATGATGAATTGCATTGAAGAAGCGAAGGATGGAGCAAAAATTGCAGCATCAATGCCTGTTCATGAACGGATGCGAATTGTTCATGCGGCTGCTGATTATATCGAAAATCATGCGGAAAAGTATGCTCGGACAATTGCTAGAGAAGGCAGCAAAACCATTCGCGAAGCCACAATAGAAGTGGCCAGATGTATCCAAACACTCCGGATAAGTGCAGAAGAAGCAAGACGAATTCACGGTGAGACGATTCCATTTGACCAAATGCCAGGAAGTGAAAATCGGGTTGGATATTTTTATCGCTTTCCCATTGGGATTATTGGAGCAATAACACCTTTTAATGACCCATTAAACCTTGTAGCACACAAGGTAGGGCCGGCAATTGCATCTGGAAATGCAATTATCGTAAAACCTGCAACGGTTACGCCGCTTAGTGCACTTTTGCTTGCCGAAGCCTTCGCTGAAGCTGGACTTCCATCGAAAGTGTTATCCGTAATCACTGGCTATGGAAGCGAGATTGGAGATGTCCTTGTCACACATCCCGCCATTCGAATGATTTCGTTTACAGGAGGCCTTGAGGCAGGAGAAGAAATTTCGCGAAAAGCTGGCTTGAAAAAGATCAGTATGGAGCTTGGTTCCAATTCACCTGTAATCGTCTTGGAAGATGCCGATATAGAAGCTGCAGTTGAATCGACAGTCTCCGGATCTTTTTGGGCAGCTGGCCAAAACTGTCTAGGTGTTCAGCGTATTTATGTTCAAGAAAGCATTTTGGAAGCATTTCAAGAGAAATTCGTTAAAACCACAAAGGAATACAACATTGGCGATAAACAATCAGAGCTAACAGATATGGGACCACTTATTACTGAAAAAGAAGCAGTGCGTGTTGAAAGAATGGTCAATGAAGCAATCGAAAAAGGTGCTGTTCTATTAACAGGTGGCAAACGTAATGGAGCATTTTATTCTCCAACCGTTTTAACCGATGTTCCTGAAAACTGTACGATTGCAAAAGAGGAAATCTTTGGTCCAGTTGTCCTTCTTTATTCAGTTTCTGATCTTGATACAGCGATTCGGAAATCAAATGATGTGGATTATGGCTTACAAGCAGGAGTCTTTACGAATGATTTAGGAAAAGCTCACAAAGCAATTGCTAAGATGGACGTGGGTGGGATTATGATTAACGATAGTAGCGATTACCGTATTGATGCAATGCCATTCGGAGGCACGAAAAATTCCGGACTAGGACGTGAAGGTATCAAATTTGCAATTGAAGAAATGACAGAACAGAAAGTCGTTTGTTTTAAATTATCTAATTGATAATCTACTTTGAGAAATAGTTGAAAGGGAAAATGCTGCGAATGCATGCTTCCCTTTCAACTATTTAACACCAGAAAATTCACTTATTAATTATCACACCCTGTATGTGGCAACTACAGGAATTGAAATAGATCCTTTTTAGGAAAAAAGTGATAAAGGATGGTTTATTTGAGAAAAAAAGATTATCCTAATACGGTTTTTAAAGTTTCGGCCATAATTGTTGCTCTTTTTGCGATTTGGGGTGTCATTTCACCCGAGAGTATGACAAGAAATGCTTCTGCTGTTGCAGGCTTTATTAATCATTCATTCGGCTGGTTTTACTTGGCGTCTGTTGCATGTTTTGTAGTCTTTTGTTTATACCTTGCATTCAGTAAATACGGAAACATTAAACTCGGACAGGAAGATGAGAAACCGGAATTTTCTTTTTTTGCTTGGATCAGTATGTTATTTGCAGCTGGATTTGGAGCAGGTGTAGTCTTTTGGGGGGTTGCAGAGCCACTTACCCATTTTGCTAATCCGCCAATTGATAGTATTGAACCTAAATCCGCAGAAGCTGCACGAGTTGCAATGAATTACTCCTTTTTCAACTGGGGATTGCATCAATGGTCTGTTTTTACAATTGTTGGCTTAGCGTTAGCTTATTTTCAATTTCGCAAAAAAAGCAAGTTGCTTGTAAGTGAGACACTCGACGGAGTTTTAAAGAAAAAGGGACGCAGTAAGATTAAGACATTAGTTAACATTCTTGCTGTCATTGCTACAGTTACAGGGGTTGCTACGTCATTGGGTATGGGAGTTTTACAAATAAATGGTGGACTAAATCATGTTTTCTCCTTACCTGACAATGTATGGATGCATGTAGGAATCGTCGGCGTTATGTTTATGCTTTATACGTTATCGGCGATTACCGGGGTAAAAAAGGGAATTAAAATTTTAAGCAATATAAACTTAGTTTTAGTTATTGGATTTATGATATTCTTCCTATTTAAGGGACCGACTGTTTTTATTTTAGAAAGTTTTGTACTTGCAATAGGGGATTATTTAAATAATTTTGTAGAAATGAGTTTTTATCTTACACCATATACTGGTGATCCATGGGTACATGATTGGACTGTATTTTATTGGGCGTGGGTTATTTCCTGGTCCCCTTTTGTTGGCTCATTTGTTGCTCGCATATCAAAAGGAAGAACAATTCGAGAATTTATTATTGGAGTTTTAATCATTCCTCCTGTCATTGCATTTATGTGGATGGCTATTCTCGGAGGAACTGGATTATATCTGGATTTATTCCAAAATACAGCTCTTTCGGATGCAGTTTCCCAAGATGTAGCAAGAGCTATATTTGTATTATTGCAAGAATCTCCGTTTTATGGATTATTGTCTGTGCTAATGCTTGTTTTAATTATGATATTTTTAGTTACATCCGCCGATTCCACAATTTATGTACTTGGAATTATGTCATCGGATGGAAATGAAAATCCTTCAAACGGTTTGAAAATCATCTGGGGAGTACTAATCGCTGCGATTACCGCTGTATTAATTGTGAGCAGTGGATTAGGAGGATTGCAATCGGTCGCATTAATTACTGCGCTTCCATTTACAGTAATTATGATCTTGATTAGTATATCGCTATTTAAAAATTTACACCGTGAGAAAAAAGCTAGTAAAACAGAAGAGAATCTTCCTCCATTGCAAAAAAAGGCGCAATAGTACCAAAACAACTAATTGGCATTTTGAAAAAGAATACTGTAAACAAAGACAACAGTTACTACTTTGTTTACAGTATTCTTTTGTTATTAAATGAAGAGGAAATGTTCTCATCATGAAATAGAAAAAACATGAGGAGATCTAAACGAGCAGTATTTCCACCTGTTCACTTACTATTTCATGTCATAGGGATCTCATCCATCCCACTGATCAGACCAACAACGTATCCATCCCTAAATAATTCAAGGCCTCAATTAACATCATAAACATTGAATTTCCGGATAAGCTGTTTGTGGAAGTGGAAAGCGCCCTGACTATCTAGCAACTAAAAAGACGAAGCGTCCGCAGGGTAGTTGCGGATGCTTCGTCTTTATTGTTGAGAATCATCGTCTTCGTCATCTGTTTCTTTTTCCCCGGGACTGATCACTTCGATTTGCATATTGTTTCCATCCGTTTCAGGCGGCGTTTCTTCCACTTTATCAGCTTCTGGGCTGTCTGAAAGGAAGAAAGCCAATGCCACTGTAAGTGCAAACAGTGAAACCACCATGAGTCTTCGCAGTTTTCCCATATCTCACAACTTCCCTTTTTTTCCATGTAATATAATTGTAACAATCAAAAGGAGTAGTGTAAATATTATAAACGTCACGAATTTTGCGGCTTACTCTATAATACCCGATAGGCCCGGCGAAATGTTTGATTGGTTCATCTAAGCCCAGGTCCATACCGTTGAAGGGGACAGACGGCCCATTAATAAGCTGTAGCACACACGATCATTCTATCAGGATAAAAATAATCTGTACTTCCTTGCGATCAAGGGTGTACAGATTTTTTATTACTGCGTAAAATTTGAAGTGTTGTTTGATTCGAATAAAGCATCGCCATGAGGAGGTTGCGTATGAAAAAATGGTCTATATTCTTAGTATTCATCCTAGTAATCCTCTTGATTTCAATCAAGGCCTATCTGGATACCACTGAGTTTAAAGTGAACAGGGTACAGTTTCACAGTGATAAACTTCCAGAGAACGTGGAATTTACCGTTTTGCAGATCAGTGATCTACATAATAAGGTGTTTGGCCATGATAATCAAGAATTGATCGAAACGGTGAACCAGTCGAATGCCGACATAGTTGTTATGACAGGGGACATCATCGATAGGAAGACAGATGATTTCCAAGATGTTTTCACGTTGGTCGAGGGAATTACGGACAGTGGACAGGATGTGTTCTTTGTGACCGGCAATCATGAACAGGATCATGACAATATGGAGGAATTCTTAGACGGCCTGCGGGAGCGGAATGTCACGGTGCTGGACAACCGAAACACACAGGTCAGGGTGGAAGGTGTGACAGTCAATCTGGCTGGTGTCGCCGATTCTTCCACAGACCATGAAGATATCGAGCGGGCTTTTGCCGGCCTCCAGCCAGAATCATATACCATCCTGCTATCACATTCACCAGGGATAATGGGAAAATATCGGAATATCCCCGCCGACCTCATTTTGAGCGGGCATACACATGGCGGCCAGGTGAGATTGCCGTTTATTGGTCCAATAGTTGCGCCGGAGCAGGGGCTCTTCCCGGAGTTCGATCAAGGGGTGTTTGAAACGGGCCGCAACCAATACCTGTATATTGACAGCGGGCTCGGGACGAGTGTAGCTCCCATCCGATTTCTGAATAAAAGCCAATTGAGTTTAATTACGATAACCGGCAGTGATTAATTCAACGTGGACTTTTTCGGAAGAACATCTTGTTAGAGAAAGTGAAATAGAAACGGTAGACTGGGTGTGGAGAGTGACAAAGGAACTTCGCTTAAAAATAGAAAACAGGTGAGAAAATGGCACAAAATCAAGCAATGAATGGAAAAATTAAGCAGGATAATTATAAGATATTCGCTCTATTAAGCAATTATTTGAACAATGCACCGGACTTTATCGACGAAGAAGAAGTGGAGGATATCGCAGAGAGCGGTGTGTCTAAGGAATATGCTTTTTCTGTGATATTGGCTGCCGCTTTCGGTTTGGATGTGGTGGACAATAAAGCGGACAGGGACCTGTTCAACAACTATTTCCAGCAGATGATCCACCAGCTGGATGCAGATGAATATTCCAGCAATCCATACTACAGGAATATTAATATACCGACATGGAAAACCGGCAATAGCGAACTACGGTATGAGAAATACAAGCCGTACGAAGGGTTTGTCTGCGATGATATCATCCAGACGAAAGAGGGGCGGCAGATTCCGCAGGTTGGGTTTTTTGACAGGGAATTCAGCTTTCCCGCCATCCTGGAGAATGGGCGGATCTGGATGACGATCACACCGAATGAGATAGAAACGATGAAGGAGCCCGTCGACCAAGCGTTTGGCCATGTGCTTACCTATGGACTCGGGCTCGGGTATTATGCCTATATGGTTTCCGAGAAAGATAAGGTGGAAAGTGTGACGGTGGTGGAAAGCAACCAGCATGTCATTGATTTATTCAAAAAGCATATTCTGCCGCAATTTGCTTATAGAGAAAAGGTGGAGATCATCCAAGCCGACGCCTTCGACTATGCAGAGAAACAGATGGCGGAGGGCAGCTATGATTTTGTCTTCACTGATTTGTGGCATGATGTCTCGGATGGGATCGATATGTATTTGAGGATGAAAGAATATGAAAAGTTGAACCCTGATATGGCGTTCTCTTATTGGATCGAGAAGTCTATATTATGTTATTTGTGATGGGTGTTTAGAAAGGGGCTTCCGGACTCTTGTTTAGTGGAATTGCAAGTTTTGCACAGCATCATGGAGCTTGGGGGAGAAACAATAGACAAGTTATGAGGGATTACCAGCTTACCATGTAAATAAAAGAGTCTGTGTCTATAATATTAAACTTCATAGCGGAAAGAGCGGACGAAGCACTAAACCAGCGGAGGAAATATACGTAGACTCCTGCGGGAGGAAAGGCCTAGGCGAGACAACGCAGTGCGTAGCACAAGGTGGCTCACCAGCCGCCCGCGGAAAGCGAAGTATATTTCCGCAGCGATTTTTTCCGCTCCATGAGGTTTCCGGTTTTCCGAAGTTTAAGGTTCTTTTCATGTACGATCCTTGTCTTCTATATCAGATTTGTTTGCGAAATACTCGCCGATACGTGATTCATTGATCCCTTTCATTACTGCCGCTGCCACCACCAGATATAGAATATATAAAGTGAATACATAAAAAATGAGTGATACTAAAGCTCCCATGTTGTTCCCTCCCAACTTATATAAGTTTCTGATTTCCAATTTACCATAAACTTCCACATCTATTAAAAAGGGGCACAAATCAAGTAGATGATTTGTACCCCTCTCTTCTTTTCTATTACTACTAGCTTCCTGCAGGTACAGCCTCTTCAGATAGTACGCTGTTCAGCTTGCGGTAATTGGTGGATACCGAGCTGAGCGAGACGTTGTATTCCTCGGCAATCTGCTTCTGGGAAGCGGGCTGCTTGAGGTATTTTTTCTGGACGAGGTAGTCCATGGCGGCTGCATAGGACTCCAGCTTTTTGAGCGTCGGAGCCTCTATTCGGCAATACTCATGCCATAGGCTGATCCCTTTTAGAATCACTTCGTCGTCCATGTCCTTTTCGACCATCTGGTCTGTAAACTGCTGGGCCACTTCCTCATGGGTAGGCTTGGACCATTCAAAACGGTTGATGCCAACATCGAGCGCCTCCGCTAGGAAGTCAGGGAAGTGATCCATCAGGCCGCCGGTTTTGCTGGAATAATCGGTCAGGAGCTGTTCCAGTGCATCGCGGTCCGGGCGGTACAGCTTGATGATCGTATGAAGGAAGTTATAATAGCTTCCCAACGGAACAAGTGTCCCGACCAGTAGAGTACCTTCGACATATTCATCCGGACTGATCGGTGCCTGGTATGTCTGTCCATCCCGGATATCCCGGATGGTGGCCCATGAGCCGTCCTGCAGGTTTGTCTCCAGCACTTCGTAGACCGATGGTGCGATCTCTGGCCAGACGTCCAACTTATCCTTGGCTGCCGGCGAGGTGCCAGCTGCATGCTGTCGGTAGAATTCCTGGTAGATTGTTTGGTTGTTTTTCAGTAGAGGAGCATGAAGGATGACCCACTGAACAAGCCCGGCATCATAGAGATCTGCAGTCCCTTCATCCATGTTGTCCGGTTTATATTGGTCGATCTCATGTTGGATGGCCTTCTGATGCTTATTCGTGGAAATAGATAGAAGTTCCTCGTGGATTCGATTCAATTCAGCATCCAGTTTCTTCAGTCTGTCGGCCTCTTTTGCCTGTGGGGACCCACAGCATTTTTTGTGTTTTTTACCGCTCCCGCATGGGCAGGGCTTATTTCTTTCAATCTTGCTCATTGTACAGGCACCCCTTGCTTATGTAATTGCCCTTTTAATTATGAAGGAAATTAGTAGATTACTCAAGTGAAGACTTTTTTCATGGGGGATGGAGCGGAATTAGAGTTTAGGATGTCCTATTATATATTGGTATTTTTATAGAGGAGTTGTCGCTCGTCGCCCGGGTTGAAGAGTTGAGGCCCGAGTGGGAGGCGGTGGCGCCCGAGTAGGAGGTGCTGGGGCCTGAGTAGAGTGGTTGAGGCCCGAGTAGGAGTGGTTGGAGCCCGAGTGTATATCATCTAGTATTTTATGACATTTTTTACCAAAAGTCACTAATATTATGACCATCACTGTAGTACGATAGGATCGCGTCCTTTTAGACTTAGAGTGCGGACTTATTTTTTATTCTTAAACTTACGAATGGATAGGCGGTTATACTATGAAAGTGATTTATTTAAGCAAGGTGCCGGTGCTGAGGAATGTCATGGACATGCTCGAGGAGCAGAGGGATGTGAATGTGCTGGTTGCCTTGGAATATACGGGCGATGCTGTCGAGGAGCTTCTCCAGGAGGCGCCAGATGTGGTGGTATGGGATACGAAAGATATTCCCCGTGTGGAAGTGCTGGTGATGATCAATGGTTTAAAGGAGCGGAATTCTGGTATTTCTGTGATCTTGCTGACTTCACCGCTTAGCGAAGATGAATTTCTTTATCATTTGACGATCAAAGCTGATGGGCTGATTTCGCGGGAGGAGAATCCGGCGGAGGAGGCGGTCAAGGCGCTTAAGGCCGTCCGGGAAGGTGGATTCGTCATGCCTAAACGGAATCTGAAAGAATTCGTTCAGCAGCTGAAGGAGCTGGAGAACGCCGAGCAACGGTGAATTCAGGGCGGGGAGGAGCAGCACGGGTAGTTTCTAAAAGTCATATTCTGTCCGTGCGCCTTTTCTGGTTCTTGTTAATCTTCCGCTCATGGAAGATAACATCCTCAAGTTCCCAGAGGAGTAATTACCGCCTAAAATGCCATACCACTTCAAATTAGGATTTTTTTCCTCTGTTTCCAATCCCCTTCGCTCCAACTCTAGCTTTTACTTTCCCCTACTTTATGTAAATTTATGCACCATTTCTCTCCGTAAGAGCGCCTATTTTACAATTACTTTCTTGCCTTCTCTGAGGGAGGTTCTTTGGAATATGGCAGTTGAAGAATTGTATTTCCTGGAGAATAGGCAGGAGGTTATTTTCTCATAGCTACGGATGGGCAGGATTTTGTCGAAGTTTTTTCCTGTTTTATACCTTGCACTTTGTTCAAAAATAACTATACAAATGTTATAATCTACGGAGGGACTGTAATAATAAGGTACAGTTCTTATTAAATAAAGGATGTAATCATATGCAAAATAGGACCATGGAATCCGTGATAGCAAGTTCTACGGGGAAGCTTTTGCGTGACCATTTCGGTAAGGGCCCGGAAGCACTTTATGTGACGGTGGCCAAGCCGTTCATTACTATTTATTTGCGCAATTTCCTTGCCCCTATGGAAAAAGTGCTGCTGGATATAGAAAATGAAGTGAAAGTTCAGGACACACGTGATGTATTGATGGAAAAAATAATTCCGGAAATGAATACGATTCTTTCTGCGGAAACCGGGGAGAAGATGGCCCATATTTATTATGACTGGTCTTTCCCCAATCAAAGCGGATTGATTTTTGCAGAGATGGAGACAGAGGAACCGGTGACTGAGGAGGATTATGACTATCCAGCCAGGTCCATGGTTCATCAGGAAATCGACCGGATTACCAGGGAAGCACAAAAGCCGCCACATGCATTAAGATCGTATATGCTGAATTCCCGTACATTATTCACCAAACGTGAGGATATTCTTGTCATGATCGAGCAGGAGCTGATCAATTCCGGATTCGAGGAGGAACTTCGCCTGACTAAGCGTAGGCTGGAAAAGAGGCTCCTAAATATCGGTTTTCTGGAAGCCGAGCTCGGACAGAAAATCGAGGATGTATTTGTGGATTGGAATTTTGAAGAGGATACAGGCTATATGATATTCATACTCAAATAAAAATAGACAGCCTTTGGCAGGAATAACCGGACAATAGTGCCGGCTTATAAGCCGAAAAGAGTGACACTCTTTTCGGCTTTTTTATTTGATAGGAAAAAAGTACCAGGAACGTACAACAGGGGATTAGATACGAGCGAGGTGATTATTTGTATAAAATCATCGCACAAGCAGGAAATCAGGCAGAGATCTACCTGGCCATTGAAGGAGAGATGCTCCGTTTCGAAACATATGAAGAGGCAGAACAGTTTCTGGAGCAGGCACAGGATGAAATGTCTCTCCCGAAAAGCTATCAATTGACGATTGTAAAGGAGTAGGGCTGAGGTGGGAAATCCCAGCCCGGCCTCCCAACACAATGGAGATGCCATTTTTTGCGAAAAGGCGGATGGTTGTCAGCAAGTAGAGCCATGACCTCAGGCAGCGCCTAGACGGAGGGAGAGCATGATGGCTGCTTTATGCAACAGTAGCATCAGGGTGCCCGCAAACAGCTGGTCCCAGCGGGTGTTGAAAGGCGGTGGGAGCAGATTCAATGTTCCGACTGATTCCGGCAGGCACAGGTAGGCAGTCAGCTCGGACAGGTATGGGTTGGATGTTTCGTCGATCACCGCAAGGAAGATGAACATCAGGCATGCCGGCATTAAGACGATGCTGCTTAGCCATGCATATTTTTTCAAGTGCTCCTTGCTGAAGCGCTGTGCGGGGGTAGGAGATACGATCGGCAGCCACATGCTGATGGCTAACACCAGAAGCAGGACCGAATAAGCATGCTGCAGGCCGGTGTGCTGGGTGATTGCCGACAACACTGGCGGCATATGATACAACAGGAAAAATAAGGAAAATAGTAATAAGGCAGGCTTTGGCGGCAGGATGAGTCTCTTTAGCACCGGAGTGGATAAAATTTTTTCAAACAGGGATGCCGGGGTCCCAGCCAGCATCAATGGCAGTATGATGAAATAGAGGAGGCTCATCTGAATCATATGCAGGCTGAAGGGTAGGTGGTTGGTGGCTGCCTGTCAACACATAGAAAAGACAGAGTGAGGAATAGAACAAAAGCGGCTACTTGTTGGATGGTTGGTGAGAGGGAAGATTCCTTTGAAAATAATAATAAGCGAAAGCAATTACGACGGTTACGGCCAACAGCGGGGTATTCCAAACCACCAGTTCGGGAAGAAAGAGTTCGAACAGCATGTTATCCTCCTTCTTTCTTGGTGTGTTTCTGAAACAGTCCGATTCTGAAGTTTATACAGGTAAGTTGAAGGGTAGAATAAGAATGTAAAATGGTATCGGTAAGAGGCTCGCCCCAAATAAAGGTATACGACTGCGTGACACAATCCCTAAGCTTGCTTTTTCCCTCATTCGACAATAATCCACAAATTGCTCACATCTTATCCACAACTATCCACAGACATATCCACAAAAAACCGGGCCTGAGCCCGGTTTTCCACATTTCTTTCCTTTATCCAGTTAAGTTATAAACAACCCTAGAATCAATGCAACTCCTAGGCCGACGAGCCCGATGAGCGTTTCCATGACGGTCCAGGTTTTCAAGGTGTCTTTTACGTCGAGCCCGAAGAATCGGTTGACGAGCCAGAAGCCGGAGTCATTCACGTGTGACAGTACGGTGGCACCGGCTGCGATGGAGATGACGATGAGTCCCAGTGCCGGGCCTTCCATTCCGGTAATTTCGATGACCGGAGAGATGAGGCCGGCTGCAGTCACCATCGATACCGTGGCGGATCCTTGTGCCACGCGGACGACGGCTGCTATCAGGAATGCCAGCAGAATCGGCGGCAGCGGTGAGCCTGCCATCATTTCACCGAGGACGTCACCGACGCCGGAGTCGATCAGCACCTGCTTGAACACCCCACCGGCACCGGTTATAAGAATGATGATACCGGCCGGTTCCAGTGCTTTGGTGGCGATATCCTGAACTTCCTGCCTGCTGTATCCCCGTTTTGTTCCGAGGAATGTGAATGTCAGCAGGGTGGCAATGGTCAGCGCGACAATCGGGTTACCAATGAAGGTGGTGATTTCCCGGACTGTGTGACCTTCAGCGAACACTACTGTGGATAAGGTGTTGATAAGAATCAGCACAAGCGGAACTAGAATGATGGTGGCGATCATGCCGAAGCCCGGCAGATCTTTTTCATATTCTTTGTCCTCAAAATTCATGTAGTCCGGTACGGTCGCATGGATGCGCTTGGCAATGTAGCGGCCGAACAGCGGTCCAGCGATGATCATGGACGGAATACCTGCAATTATACCGAAGAGAATGACCCATCCGAGTTCGGCGCCAATCAGGTTGGCAACGGCAATCGGCCCCGGGGTCGGCGGTATGTAGCTGTGTGTGACGGCAAGTCCGGCAAGGAGCGGAATTCCGAAGTACAGCAGGGATTTCCCGGTTTTCTTGGCAAGTCCATACACAATCGGCACAAGGATAATGAAACCGACATCAAAAAATACCGGAATGGCGACTAGGAAACCAGCAATACCCAGTGCCCACTGGGAGCGGTCCTCGCCGAATTTCTGCAGCAGGGTTTGTGCCAAGCGTTCGACCCCGCCGGAGACTTCCAGCATTTTCCCGAACATGGCGCCAAGTCCGACGACGATGGCGACGAAGCCAAGTGTGCCTCCCATTCCGTTTTCTACGGTTTCTATTACTTCATCCAGCGGCATGCCCGCGGCGATACCGACTAGTAGACTGACAATCATTAGTGATACAAACGCGTGCAGCTTGGTACGGATTACTAGATATAATAGCCCAAAAATCCCAGCTACAGCGATAAGAATTAGCATAGTAGATGACATGTAGCCCTTCCCCCTCTGTTATTGTCTAAATCTGTCAGATGTTGATAAAATTTCTGCAAAACTTATAATACATGAAAATTATTTCCTTTGCAATCGGTTTCAAGAAAAATATTTTTCTTTACATAGCTTTATAAAAAATATTTTCCTTTTATCCGTTTTCATATTATGATAGAAAAGCAGAAAAAACGGAAGGGGAGAGCACATGGACATCAAGGAAAACAAGCATTGTCTGATCCGTATCCGCTCCAATTATCCATCGTTCACCCAAACGGAACGTCGGGTGGCCGATTATATCATGGAGCACCCGCAGCGGGTTGTAAATGGAAGCATTAATGAAGTGGCGGACGACATCGGCATCGCGGTTTCCACGGTGTTCCGCTTTTGCAAGACCATCGGCTTCAAAGGCTACCAGGCCATGAAAATTGTCCTCGCCACTGAAATTAACGGCCCGGAAAACGGCCGGCAGGAATCCATTGCGGAAACGGACAATGAAGCAAAAGTGACAGAAAAAATTTTCCGTGAAAATATGAAAACATTGGAAGAGACACTCGGGGTCCTGGATATGGAAGCGGTTCGCGCGGCAGTGGAATTGCTGACCGGCGCGAGAAAGGTGGAGTTCTTCGGGTTCGGCGGCTCCAATTTAATTGCAATGGAAGCCTATCTCAAATTGATCCGTACCGGCATCCCGGTCTATGCCCAGTCCGACTCCCATATGCAGGTAGTCTCTGCCTCTCAGATGACCGACTCGGATGTCGCCGTGCTTATCTCACACTCCGGCGCCACCCGCGATATCCTCGATGTCCTGGATACATTGAAAGACCAGCAGGTGAAAACCATCGCCATCACCAACTTCTCCAAATCCCCGCTCAGCGGGCGCGCGGATGTCGTGCTCACCACCGTCGCCCGGGAGACTGACTACCGGCCGGAAGCCATGTCCTCTCGCCTCGCCCAGCTCAGTATCCTCGACGCCCTGTACGTGAACGTGCTCGTCGCACAAAAGGAGAAAGGGAAGACTGCCCTCGGCAAGGTGCGGAAAGCGATCGCCGGCAAGCGGATATAGGATGGACATATGATGGCGTAGTGGCAGGGCGCGGCACCAGCAACTCGCGCTGCGCCCCGCCGTACTCGGGCCGCAACACTCTCAACTCGGTCGCCATCCCGCCGCACTCGGGCCATGCCACCCCCAACTCGGGCCCCAGCCTCCAAACCTAAACTCGAATCAGACATTGTGGACATGCTGAGGCTGGCGGGAAGCTGTCCACATGGCCTGGGGAGCTGGGGCTTGATGCGACACAGGATCCTGAGCTAGTCCAGGAATTTGCGAGATTGCTGCCAAGGAATGGCGGGCTACCGGCATGCACAAGATTTACGGCTATATGGCTGATGTGTTGACCGAGCCGCGCTGGACCCGTACGGACGGGACATTTAGTGAGAAGGCAGAGCTTGCAGCCGACATGACCCGCTCGATTGTGGAAGGGTTCCAGGGGGAAGAGCTGGATGAAAATAGCGTGTCCCTGACCATTAAGCACTTTGCGGCGGCCCGCGTCTGAATGGTACCGATCCGCATCATGACTGGGGAAAAACGAATGTCTATCCGACCGGGGCAGCCTATATGACTATCATCCGTCGCCATTTGAAGCCGTCATAGAGGCTGGTACGACATCGATCATGCCGTACTATGGTAATGCCGGTGAATGACGGAAGTGCCACGCAGCTGCCTAAGCGTGCTCCAAGCGGAACTGGACGAATTAACGGAAGTTTGGAAGTAAATAGGATGAAGGAAGCGGAGATGCTGCTACGGCGGTGTCTCCGCTTTTTTGCCCAGGGAAATGATAGGGTTGCCGTGATAGCTGGTGGATAGTCACGGCCAATCTAAAGTGCTTAAGCGAACTCATAACTACCGAAAACCACAGAAGCCGTGCTTCCATGGGAGGGGGGCCTCATGAAAAGCACGGCTTCTATGGCTAATATGGATTCTAAGCTATCCTGCTTTATGTCTGGTGGAGCTGACGACCCGGTATTTCCCATGGGCGACGACGGTATTGGGATAGCTACTGACTTTTTCCCAGTTATGCATGACGGAAGACAGGTCCACAATCACGCTGTTTTTGCATTTGGACGGCAGCACCTTCCCCCGCAAAAGTATTCCTTCCCTAATGAACTCTACCATATCTCCGGGTGTTGCCTTTTTCTCATCTGGGTGAAACATAAGTCATCCTCCTTTAGGAAATTGGAAAAAGATGTGTTTTCTCGCTGTTATTCTGAAATAGCTTCGCAAATGCCTCTTTCTTCAGGTAGTAATCCCTTCCGGCTACTATATCTTCCTTCATTGTCTCCAGCTCCTGTACCAGCTGGTTCATTTTTTCCGCCTGCTCCTTCTGCTGCTGCTCCAATCTTTCCAGCAGCTTTTCTTGGCTCGCGACATTGGAGACGGTGATGCCGAGCGTCTGCATCACGGTCAGCATGCTCCCTTTATAGTTTCCCTGATCTAAATGCGATTTTATTTTATTGATGGATGTATCGGTTGTGACAGGAAAACATTTATTATCCAGCATTTCTGTGATCTGGTCATTTGAATAATTCTGCTCCTTGCATGCCTTGATGAAGTTCAGGATATCAATCGCCTCCAATTGGTAGTAGGTGGCATCAGACTGTTTCGATGTCGGTACATATTGCTTGAATTCCATGATCCAGCGCACTCCCGTATCCAAGGGAATGCCAACGATATGGCATAGGCCATTGATACTCAGCAATTCCAATGCATTTCACCGTCTTTCTATCTGGTATTTGCTTCATTGGATTTCCCTCAGTTTTAATCATATAAGCCGACCGTGGTATAAATTCGTGAAAAGTGTGGTAAAAGTAAGGGATTTCTATTAAGGAATGTTTACAGGTGGGGGTGGTTGAGGCTTGGGTGAGCGGTGGCTGCCGCCCGAGTGAGAGGTGGTGGGGCCCGAGTGGGAGTGGCTGCCGCCCGAGTGAGCAGTTGCGACGCCCGAGTAGGAGCCCAATAGTCCGGAATGGCAGTGCCGGGGCTTGTGGATCACTATCGGGCCATCCACAAGCCGGCATGGTCGCTGAAGTATTTTGTCATAGACTATCGTATTGTGCTTATAGAATATGGTAAAATGGGTTTTATTATTTAAAAGTTAGGGAATAGAAGGAGTTTATCATGGAACCAAGAGCGAGAAGAAGGAAGTCGAGAAAACTGTGGCTTAAAATCCCTTTGGCCATCCTATTACTAGTTGGACTGGGAATCGGCGGGTATGCCTATTCTGTTTATACCAATGCGAAGAAAACGGTGGATGAGGAGATGAATGCTCCGGTCGAGTCGATTGACCGGACAATAACCGAAAAGAAAATGGAAAGTACCGAACCGCTGAATATTCTGCTGCTTGGTGTGGATGAACGGGAGGGAGACAGCGGCCGATCGGATGCGGTGATGGTGCTTTCGCTTGATCCCAAAAATGATGCCATGCAGCTGGTCAGCATCCCGCGCGACACGCTCACTATGATCAGCGGGGAAGGGTTTGAGGATAAGATCAACCATGCCTATGCGTACGGTGGAGCGGATATGTCCGTTGCTACGGTGGAGGAATTCCTCGATATTGAACTCGATTATTATGTCGAAATGAATATGATCGGGCTGATCGAGCTGGTGGATGAACTTGGCACTATAACGGTCGACAATGAGGTCGCCTGGAATGATGGCCGCTACCAGTTTGAAGAGGGACCGACTGAAATGGACGGAGATAAAACGATGGCTTATGTCCAAATGAGGAAGCAGGATCCAAATGGGGACTTTGGCCGGCAGGAACGGCAACGCAAAGTAATAGAAGGCATTATCGATGAAGGGGTAACCGCCGCTTCGGTGACGAAGATCAACAGCACCATCGATATCCTTGGTGATAACATGACGACCAATCTGGAATTTGATGATATGAAAAAACTGATGAATGACTACATGGATACACGGAAGAACTTCTCCAGCTATCAGATGGCAGGCGACGGAACCATGATTGATGGCATCTACTACTTGATTGTACCGGAGGAGGAAATCCAGAAGGTTCATAACCTGGTCGATAAAAAGGAAATATAACAGGAAAAGCTGCCGGATGGCAGCTTTTTGTCATGTATGGAGCAATGGCAAGCGCAAATGGCTCCATCCGGCACAGATCGTACTTCACCGGCTAGGCGCTTGTGCTTTCTATTGGTTAGTAATAGTAGTAATACCCGCCGAGCGCTGCACCGAGAAGCATTCCGAAAATAGCCGCCGCGACCCCGGCAATCATCATAATCGTCCCATGCTGTTCATTCGTTTTCTTCGTCAAATATCCCATAATTACGGTAATCGCGCCGAATATGATAGGAATGAAAATCAAGGAAACCACACAGCAAATCCAGCCGATGATCATATACGTATTGGCACTGCCTGTGTCCGTCTCCGTTGGCTCTTGTTTCAACGCCGACGCGGTACTGTCAGACTCAGCCGTTGACAACTCCGTGCCACATTTGGAACAGAACCTGCTCTGTTCATGCACATCCGCCCCGCATTGCGGACAAAATCTCATATTGATGCCCCCTCCTGATGTAATTTCATCCTTTATCACTATATGCGGTGGCTGAGGGGAAAATTGTTTTTTATTTATGGAGAAAGGGTTAATAATGAGTTTTGGCTCCAGGGCGGGAAGGAGTGCTGGCTCAGGTGGAGTAGGCTGGGGCCCGAGTGCGGTAGGTCGAGGCCTGAGTGGAGGAGGTTGCGGTCCGAGCGGAAGAGGCTGAGGCCCGAGTGGAAGAGGCTGAGGCCCGAGTGAAGGAGGTCGAGGCCCGAGTGAAGGAGGTCGAGGCCCGAGTGGAGGAGGCTGCCGCCCGAGTACAGCAGTCCCGAGCCCGAGTGAAGCAAGCTGCATCCCAAGCCTTCCAGATTTAGGCTAAAAAATAACAATCCTAAAAATAGTGAAAAAATGGTAGAATAGGTACAGCCTTTTGATATCGGTGTTACAAAAGGCATACATAAACTAAATGGATATGGAAATGGGGGATTATAGATGAGCGAAGCGTTACATGGGCTTTGGAAGGACTGGCGGCTGCATTTGCTGGTGCTTGTCACGGTGCTCGTTACGGAAACAGTTGGCACGTTCAGCTTTTCCATCGGCCCGGGGGTAGTCATGCTCCTGCCGATGCTGTACGCCCTGATCATCGGGCTGATACTATATTTTACACCACTGGTGAAGGAGCGGCAGTCGCGGAATGCGGAGCCGATTATTGTGCTGGGGGTGTCATTGCTGCTGGCGAAGATCGGTGTCACGATCGGACCGTCACTTCCGGAGATAATTGCCGCCGGCCCGGCACTTCTCTTGCAGGAGCTGGGGAATTTGGGAACGATCTTCTTGGCATTGCCGCTGGCCGTCTGGCTTGGGCTGAAGCGGGAATCGATCGGAATGACGCACTCCGTTGCCAGGGAGCCGAATGTCGGGCTGATCATGGATAAATTCGGCATCAACTCGCCGGAAGGACGCGGTGTGATGGCGGTGTATATTTTCGGGACGGTGTTCGGTGCGGTATTCATGGGAATTCTCGCGGGACTGCTCGGTACGGTTACACCGATCCATCCGTACTCGTTTGCGATGGCTTCGGGGATCGGCAGTGGAAGCATGATGGCAGCGGCAAGCGGATCGCTGATTGCCGCTTATCCGGACATGGAGACGCAAATTGCTGCTTTTGCCGGTGCGAGCAACTTGCTGTCATTATCAACCGGGCTGTATGTCAGCATCTTTATTGCCCTGCCGCTCACGGAAAAGCTGTACCGGGCGATGAGCGCAAAAAATGACAAGAAAGCAGCAGGAGGAAAGTAAGATGCTATTAAAAAACATACAGGAATGGACATTGCTCTTAATTATATTTGGTTTCACTTCCCTGTTTGCCAATTGGGCGGGGTATGACATCATGCCATGGACGGCGCTGCCCGGTATGGCCGTCCTGGTTTTGATCTGCCTGGCGGGATTCATCCTGCATGACATTATTCCCATCAATTTTCCAAGCGTGGCCTATATCGCCATCATCGGGGTGATCGTGTCCATGCCTTGGATGCCGGGAGCAGACTATGTCGTCGCATGGACTAACCAGGTGGAGCTGCTGGCACTGACGACGCCAATCCTTGCCTATGCCGGTATTGCCATCGGCCGCTCCTGGGCGGATTTCCGCAGGCTGGGATGGAGGACATTGATCGTAGCAAGCCTGGTGCTGCTGGGATCTTTCCTCGGGTCAGCCCTGATTGCCGAGATTGTGTTGCGCTGGCAGGGAATCATTTAATAGAAACAGGGCTCCTAAGTGTAACGGGTTCTGTTATAGGAAAGAAAACAACAAAAACGGGAGTACAATTCGCCTAGCGTTTCGTACTCCTATTTTTTATGCCGACACTTATAGGTTTTTAATACATAAATTTATTTATAGCTTGAAATTATGGTATTAAAACGAGTGTTAAAGTATTTAGAGAGAAGCAAAACAGGAATATTCAACTAACACGGCAGTTATTTTCAATAAGAAACAATCTAACAGGAAGGGATGATAGTGAATTCTAAGCCATTAAATAGAGTTTGGTTACCATCTGCATTGATCGGAATTTTCTTATATATAATAGTACAGACTTCAAATACCACGTCTTTGCTCTTAATTCTTTTACCAATTGGCATTGTATTATCTCTTATAGGGATTGCAACATCGATTCTTGTAATACAAGGAATTCTGATAATTAACCTTTAAACTTTGCTCAACTTTCTAGTGCTTAACAGGAAAAAGGGTAGCGTCCTATCTTGGTGAAAAGTGGCATATACGAAAGAAAGGGGGAGGTATGGTTGCCTAAAGCTAAAATTAGCCCGTTGATACTTGTAGCGTTATTTATGAGTTCAATTGCCATGGTTTTATATGCTTATAGAAGCTATTCCAACCAAGAAATAAGCCACGGGATTATATTTACATTGTTATTTATTTTTTTCTTTGGATTAGTAATTTGGGGCATTATTAGAAACAAAAGGCTTAACCATAAATAGAAATTAATGTAGTCTTACTTGTTTAATAAACAGGGGCTATAATGTAAAAGAAAAGCCTAGAGCCATAAAAATTGCTCTAAGCTTTGTGCTTATTATTCTCTACGGGCTGTGAATTATTTATCTCTACATTATCGAAATAGTACATCTATAAGAGAAGGCTTTACATCTTTATGAGACTTCCATACCCTTGGCAAACCGAGCAAGCGGGTTTGTAACTTTCCCAAATTCGGAAGCATGGGGGCGGTCATCTCCATCTTCATAACCATAATCAACCATACGGTTGCGGTTTAAAGTAAGTTTGGTTAGTTCTGGTTTGAAAAAATCAAACAGTTCAAAACGATCTTTCAAATGAGGGCGACTTTCCTGATATTGTTGGATGGCACCCGCAAGATACTTCCAAAATTTATATTCAGTTACTATTTCATTTCGGTCAAGGATGTTAGCCAGATATCTGAGATGACATACAAACAGCCCCGTGAAGATAAATTGAGTGAGTCCTTCAGGCGGCTCACTCCTCAGTACATCTTTCAATTCTTGGGAAAGAGCGGATAACTCTTCAAAAGGCTGATCACTGATATTTACGTCATCAACAAAATCTTTGACTGCCAACCGGTGCGGCTTGAAGTCCTTCATAACCAATATTGTATTTTGTCCGTGGGGAGAAAATACCGTGCCATATTGATATAAATAGTGTAGCAGTGGGTCCATAACTACACGGAAAAAATCGTTCAGCCAATCCTCTGGAGCTATCCCAGAAGCTTCAATTAAGCTTAAGACAAATGGCTTGCCATCGTTATCTTCATGTAATAATGCAGCGAGGCTGATTGCTCTTTCCCCATTATCTAGATACGTGTAGATACTCTCCCTCCAAATGACACCAAGCATCTCCAGGTACTGATATGGAGAATTGCCAAGCTTGGGGTAGATGGTGTGGTCTACATTAATACTTGCTATTTCTCCCGGGAGGATTACCCGGCAATTTTCTTTTAAAAAGGCATCTTTTTCATAAATTCCTTTGATGAACTCCGTGATTTTTGGGGCAATCAGCGTACGCTCCGCCGGCAAGCCGCGATAGACGAGGGTATTCAATATACTCATCGGAACCTTCACATGATGTTTTCCCTTATGGCTTTGGTTGACAAAGGTCCGGATCGACTGTTGCGGGAGGTAGCTGTCTTCCCCCTCTCCTAATGGAATGATCATCTGTTTGGATAAATCATCAGCGAATTGCTGGATAATCACATTGTTCCACTGCCACTCGTGGACAGGAAGGTAGAAATATTCCTGTTCATTCACATCCCGTTCTTGCAGCACTTTTTCAAACTGTTTCTTTTCACCAATTGAAAGCTCTTCTTGGATAAGCTTTTGATAAGTGGTATCTTCCGTTGATTGGAAGGAAGCACGATCCTTATGAATGGCGATCCAGAATAACTTGGTTTCCTTTTGCATTTCTGGTGCGTAATTAATATAATCATCATAACCGAAGCCGATTCTTCCTTTATTATAAGTGATCCATGGGTGCCCGCTCATGTGTCCCTCTAATAATGCATAATCTTCTTTAACTAGCTCATCGGAAGATTTCGCAGCTTTCCCAAGCAGATGCATATCAGCCACAAGTGTATTATTCAATTCTTTAATTAAATGACCGGCTGTCTCAGAAGTCATCCTGATGAACTGCTGAATATCCAGTAAAAACTGAATAGCATTGTCAACACTTTTCTTCACGCCATCCTCTTGGACATAAATGGAATCCTTCTTTACTTTCAACCCTTCAAAGAAATCCCTTTTTGCGAAGAACTTGTACTGTTTACGAGTAGTAATTAATAGCTGATATTCATCCCAATGCTCATAATTTTCAGTAACTTCCGGTTCAATCATATCTTCATACGTATATTCTTCCAGCATTTTTGCAATCAATTGCTGATTCGCTTTTTCCCAATTATCCCTATTGAAGTATTTCTCAATATGATATGAAATCAAATAAGATCCCTTCTTTCCTTTATGATTGATGTACCGATGACCTTACAGGTTGCTTTTGCCCATCAAACGATTGAAATATATTGATGGGTTTGACAGGATATATTTCTCTGCCAGCCAAGGCATTAATGATTACAGCATTCCGATGGGCACCAAGCCCAAGGTCGGGAGCCCCGACTCCGTGTGTATGAATTTCACCGTTTTGAATGTAAATACTATTGTTTTTGCTGCCATTCATTTTAAGTCGGTAATCCTCCAGTACCTCGAAGCGCCCTTGCCTATCCCAGGCAATACGGCCATAGAGTGGTGAGAGGAAGTCCGGTATCTTTGGTTTATAGCCTGTACCTAAAACAATTAAGTCCGTATCATCCGTAAAATTCTCTTCGCTAACTTGCTGTACTCCATGCAGTCTCCATCTGTTGCCGATGGGCTCGATGGACTCGATCGCTGACATGGCCTGTAAATGGATATCGGGTTCCTCGCTACCTATACTTCTTTGATAGAGAAGCTCATATATGTCAGAGATGGTGTCTGAACTGATTCCTTTATACAACAAATCCTGCTCACGTAAGAGCTTATCTTTTTTCTCTTGGGGCAGGTGATAGAAAAAGGAAGTATAATCCGGTGAGAAATGCTCTAATCCCAGCTTCGAATACTCCATCGGGAAAAATCCTTTGGACCGGGTATACCACTTTAACGAATAACCATAACTGTGCTGCTCTTCCAATAAATCCAGGAACACCTCAGCAGCACTTTGTCCGGAGCCAATGACTGCTATACTCTCAACCTCCTTGCACTTTCCTTTCTTATACAAATAGTCGGCTGTATGAAAAATGTTTTCACCTAAAGCACTCTGAAGCTGGGCCGGTATTGCGGGAACTGTTCCTATTCCCATTACGATATGTTCAGCGAGATAAACGCTTTGCTTGCGGGTTTGGACATCTTCCACTACCACCTCATACAAACTCTGTCCATCTATATCCCGTAAATCCACTTGTTTCACATTCTTATGGAATTGGCAATTGGTCAATTGTTCTGTTACCCATTGACAATAATGGTTGAATTCTTTTCTCGGAATATGGAAATCTTCTCTGAAGTAAAAGCGATAGAGTCTATTTTGATTCTGCAAGTAATTCAAGAAACTGTATTTACTCGTAACATCGGCCATACTTACAAGATCGGCTAAGAAAGGGACCTGAAGGGTAGTGCCTTCAATCATCATCCCAGGATGCCAGTCAAATTGCGGTTTCTTTTCAAAGAACATAGCGTCTATTTCCGTTACCCCTTCGGCAAGTGCTGCAAAGCCAAGGTTAAATGGACCGAGTCCGATTCCAATCACATTATAAACGTTAGGCTTCTTCATAGAATCCGGCATGAGACCACCTCTTTTCAAAAGTCTCCCGGTGGCAAAACATCAATAGTGCTGTTTTATCTGGGAGTTCTATAGGTTTTATCGCTTCAAATCCACATCTTTTAAAGATATGGATCATCTTTTCATTTCGTATATCCGGTTCCGCAATCACTTTTTTCGTATCGGGCTGAATGAATTGAAATCTTACCATGGCCCTTAACAGTGGAAGGGAATAGCCTTTACCTAGGTATTGCGGGTCCCCGATCAACAGATGGATACCTTGATCAAAGGAATCAGCATCATACCTTTTTTCTACAATATCTCCCTTCACCCAATAAGCTTCCCAATAGCTCATGGGATGACCGTCAATCTCTCCGATATATAATGTTTGGTGTTGATCAGCCAGTGCGTCTTCCAAATGTTTGCTGAACTTTAGGAACGGCAGGTCCAGCTGCCAATAAGGGATCACGTGCGGTTGATGCATCCAGTGAAATACATTCCTCAAATCCTTATCGTAGTCCAATGTACGGAAGGAAATATCTTTTTCAATCTCATTGTCAAAGGTGACGAAATCATGGTTCATAAGAAACTCCCACCTTTTTTGCTATAGGATTTGCCACTGTCGTATAAACAGATTGTGTTTCTAGTGAGCCGACAAGCTCGTCCATATCATGGAATCGAGTGAGCAAGTTTGCCTTACAAGGCAGTTTTTCATTTTCTAATAGACTGTCTAGTAATGGCTTAGAATCGGTGGCTTGTTTTTGATGTTCCTCTAACCGTTCGCGCAGCAGCTGGATCAAATATTCTTCGGAAACTAACCCGCTGGTTCCAAATCCATTGATAACACCGAACAAATGGTTAAAGACGAAATAATAACGAAGCCTTTCCTCTGCAACACTCTCTGAACAGATGGTATCGCTCTTTTCATTAAGGCCGGGGATCAGATTCTTCAGGTAATCAGCTTTCTTTTCCCTAAAGTAATACCCTTGGTTATCCCGGTAGTAGAAACGCTCAGGATATCCATCTTTCAATTGAACAATTGAATTTTGCTGGTGTGCCTCCAGGGCAATGCCATAATTGTCATAAAGCCATAGAATCGGATCAAGCGTGATGGAAAGATAGCGTTCGAACCACGCTTTGCTCACCTGCTGAACCGATTTTCCTTCTTGTTCAGCCAGGCCGTCAATAATACTATAAAGTCGTGACTGCTCCCCATAAGGGTGGTCTTGTCCCAGTCCGGCTGCTAATATTACATTGGTATCATCGTGATAAAACGGATTCTCCCGCAGGATGCAATCGAGTCGAACGTCTTCTTCCCCTGGAATCTCTACACTAATATAAGCGGGGTCTGATATGACATGGAATTTAGGAAACTGTTGTTTCAAATCATCACCCAAAGGGGTCTGCAGTAGTCGTGAAACCTCCACGCCCCTGTCCAGCTCCTTCTGCTGGTTCATTCGAAGGGAGTTCGTAATTTTTATCGGGACAGAAAATTTGTACATATATTTGGACTGTGGAATATATACCGTTCGAAAAGAGGAGGTAGCAGTAAACATAGGTCCCATCGGTCCATAATATTTTAATGTCTCCTCGTCCAGCATGCGCTGTACGGATGCTTTTTTTAGAAGTTCTCTTGCCTGCAAGGGATGGGCAGGAATCCAGGCTCCTTCACCGTCATTCTTCATTACCTCTTCGTCCACGTGTTCTTTGATTATTTCTTGAGTGGATGTCGTCAGGGAAGAGTCTTGCTTTACATAAGCATCTGCAGCCCAGAAATAATGTAATTGGAACTCTCCCTTCATTTCAGGTGCAAACCAATCATCTTCCTCTTGGGTGATGCCTTGTTTGCTTTTAGGTGTAGGGTGAAGTAAATGGCCGAAAATCAAGGATTGCTCTGTTTCAATAAAATTGAATTCACGGCTGCTCAAGTGGTCCGACTCACTTAATCTATGTTCTAGGTATCTCTTTATGTTTTTACTGCTCAGAATCACCCGCATGATTAGTTCATCCTCAGCACCTTCCTGCTTATTTTCCAGTGCTAATTCTTTGGTGATCAGGGAAGCTAAGGTGACATAATCGATAGGCGTTGTTTCATTTCCTGTGTGATAATAAATAGGAAAAGCGAATAAATGCCTTCCCGTTTCAGACCAGTACTTTACATCGATGATCAGATCGATTCCCTGATTAGATAACGGACAGGAAATGGTCCTTGCTGAACCTTCAGCAGTTTCTTCCTTGAAATTCCCTGTCTCTCTCAAATAGCAATTCAAAAAGCTCTGCATTGTAGCATTCTCAGCAATTTCTTTTAAATTCTTCACACGGTAGACCTCCAATTCTCCAGTTCCGATTCTCCAAACTCTTGGATATCAGCTAAAACTTCCTTCAAATCCTCAAGCTTCGTCCGCGGATTTAGAAGGGTAAACTTTAGACAAACTTCACCTTTTACTGTGGTTTTAGCGAGAACAGCTTTGCCTGTATACAGTAAATGCTTCTGGATATTCCAGTTCAGCTGGTTCAAATCTATAGTTGCCGGTACAGTCGGCTCAAAACGGAAAACAATAGTATTCAACTCAGGATCGTTATTGATAATCTTCATGTTCTCCATCGCGTCGATATGGCAGGCAGCAGAACTTGCCAAAGAAAGCGTATGATCGATCATGTCGCCATATTGTTTCGTACCTGTCATTCTCAGGGAGAAAAACAACTTCAAGGCATCAAATCGTCTCGTTGTTTGTGTAGACTTATTGACTAGGTTAACAATGCCTTTTTCCTCATCATCTACAGGGTTTAAATAGTCGGCATGATGTTGCAGATAACGAAATTCCGTTTTGTTTTTTAGGAGGAACGCACCACAGCTAATTGGCTGATAGAATAATTTGTGGAAATCGACGGTAATGGAATTTGCTTTCTCGATCCCTCTCAATTTACCTTTATGCTGGTGGCTCAGGATTAAAGCACCTCCGAAGGCTGCATCGACATGAAGCCATAGACCATGCTTTTTTGCTATCGCTGCCATTTCAGGAAGAGGGTCGATACTACCGAAGTCAGTCGTGCCGCATGTCGCCACCAGGGCAAATGGCAACAATTGCTCCTCTTCCAATTCCTCCAGTTTCCTGTTTAAATCATCGATGCAAAGTTGATGGTTCTTATCTGTACGGATGGGTAATACACATTCTTCTCCCAGTCCTAGTTGGGAAGCGGATTGTTTGATAGTGAAATGTGCATCTTCGGAACATAGTATCCTCAGACGCTGAAAGTCCTCGGGAAGACCATGTTTCTGTACATCGACTCCCAATCTCTTTTCACAAAAAGAATCACGTGCAATTAGTAAGCCGGTGTAATTGGACTGCGTTCCTCCGCTGGTAAAAACTCCATCCGCTTCAGAATCAAAGCCGAAGCCATGAATCAGCCACTCTATGACTTCTTGTTCCAGATAAGTTGCCGCCGGGCTCTGATCCCAAGAGTCCATGGATGGATTGAAAGCATTGATGACCATTTCAGCCGCCATTGCAGCCACAAGCGGCGGACAGTGCAGGTGAGCGACAGATTTTTGATGAGCAATATGGATATTGCTTTGCAAAAGGGGTTCGTCTATATCTTCCAGTAAGCTTTCAATCGGCTCTCCTCCGTAACTGAGAACAGGTATTTTGTTCAACTTCTGGTGTAAGGTAGCAGGTGTGCTTCCTGAATAGGGATGTTCCAGCTTGTGCATTACTTCCACAAGCTTTCCTGTTACTTGCTGTACAATATGTTGATAACTTCTGGTACTCTCTCCATGAAGAAAAAGGTGGTCAAACTCTCTGCTTGGTTGATTTAATGCTGTATTCTCAATTGACTCTGCCCTATAGGTGAAATTCAAATCTATCCTTCCTTTCCAAACTCATGATTATTATCGGTTTGTTCCTCTGCCGTACACCTCCTTAAATGAAAATCATTATCAATTAAGTGCATACACACATACTATTTGAGAATGATAATCATTGTCAATGGTAATTGAGAACTATTATCAATTACACCTATTTCATTCTCAAGGTAGGTATTTTTCAGGGGGAATTACCCAATAATTAGCAAGTTAACGAAAAAAAGGCATCTCTGTGGGGGCAAGAATTCAGGGGGATGGGAAGAAAGTAAGGGTACCGATAAGATGGTGCTAATAATAATTCTTGCTTCCTTTACTATAATCATTGGAGGGAAGATTGCTTTAAGCAAGAACTGTTCAACTATCGAGTGCAGAGTTGAATAAGGGAATCAGAATCTGATTGTCTTTTTTTTCTAATAATGTTAGGAATATTATGTTAATGTTAAATAAAAGACTGTTGAGCTAATATCGGGCTCTTATCGTAAATAGGAAACAATTTAACAGGGAGGGATGATAGTGAATTTTAAACCATTGAATATGATTTGATTACCATCTACATTTATCGAAATTTTCTTATGTATAATAATACCAGCACTTCAAATACCTACGTCTCTGCTTTTAATTCTTTTACCAATTGGTATTGTATTATCTCTTATAGGGATTGCAATCTTTAAACTTCTCAACTTTCTGAGTACTTATCTTAATATGGATATTCAACTTTATGGTTAGCCATAAATAAAGGCAAGTATTCTAAAACAGGGATGGGATGATAAGAACAAAAGATTCAAATTATCTTAATAATACGAGAGGTTTGGAAGATGTTAATGGGAGGTACCGATAGAACACGGAAGAAGTCGGGTCATCTGTTTCCTAGTAAAGTTCTAGCTTCTTTATTTTAGCGCATACTAAACACAACACAAATACAGCAGGAGGAAATACATTATGCAATTAAATACAACACCAAGCTGCTTCAGCGAATACGATGTGCTAAAGAGGGTTATTTTGTGCCAGCCTCAGTATATGACTATCCGGCAGGTAATTAATGAAACCCAAAAGAAATTCGTTAAAGAGGGATTGCATATTGAACGTGCATTAGAAGAGCATCGTGAGTTTGTTCAGAAACTAAATGAGTATGGTGTTGAAACCATATTGCTCCCTTACCATAAGAAGTATCCAGAACAAGTTTTTACCCGGGATATCGGCTTTACCCTTGGCGAAACCATCTTTGTTGCTCAAATGGCACATGATGTCCGAATTGGCGAAGAAAATGTTTTGAAAGTTTGGCTGGAAGATGAGGAAATTTCCTATTACAACTTAATTGGCAATAAGATCGAAGGTGGCGACGTCATCATTGATAGAGATACAATCTATATTGGGTTAAGTAATCGGACAAATGAAGCAGCGGTTGATCATTTAAGAAAGTTATTGGGTTATCAATTTGATGTGAAGGCCATTTCTTTTACGGAAAAATATTTACACTTGGATTGTGTGTTTAATGTTTTATCCCCAGAGGTAGCTCTTATTTATCCAGATGCCCTTACAAAAGAAGATCTCGAGCTTCTTTCCTCACGATATGATCTTATTGAAGTTACCGAAGAAGAACAATTTACTTTAGGCACCAATGTATTAAATATCGGTAATAAAACAATATTTAGCCTCCCGGTTAATGAAAAGGTAAATCAAAAGATGCGGGATAAGGGATTTGAAGTTATTGAAATAGATTATTCCGAAATCATAAAATCTGGGGGATCTTTCCGGTGCAGTACATTGCCTGTATTACGGGAAGAAGAATCAGGAAGGTGATTTTCTTTCAGGCAATAGTGTATAGCTGACAACAATCAAGGTTCACAAACTCCATAATCATTAACATTCCTTCCAAAATATCCTCTTTTATTGAGGGAGGGGAATTTTCGATGAGCAATTCAAAGTATAGATTAATTTTTAATATAGTGTTTATACTTATTTTTTTGGTTTTGTTTATAATCACCTATTCTGCTACCTACTCTTTCTATTTCATAATCATCTCTCTTATCGGTGTTTTTCATACTATTGCCCTGTTGGTAAAAAAGAAAAGTGAAAAAACTAGGTGGTCTATATTTGCAATTTTATTCGTAGCCTTCTTTTTGACTGTTTTGTTAATAGGCCTCTGGTCTAAATAAGATGCCTTGCCACTAGGCGCGAGTTAATATGTATTAGATTAAAAAGATAGCCCGGCTTGTTCATTTTAAGTTGAAAATCTACTATTCTATTGTTGAAACTTTTAGATGTTTAGTTCGTAACAAGGCTATAGCATTAAAAATATATATTAGATAGGAGTGTTAGAACTGAAATTATTTAATACATTGGCAGAAGCGGTACAGCTCGAACTCTTTGATAACGTAGAAGATGCAAATAAGTGGCTTAAATCCAACCCTAAGAAACAAGTGATGGATATCAAATTAAGTTCATCTAGTGACAAAATTCTAGTGATTTATAAAGACGTCTAAAATCGCTGTTAAAAGGAGTGTTGGTGCATTGGAAGAGAATAAAGGATATAGAAGTTTCACATTAATATTCCACTCATTCATACTCGTTTTTTCCATAGGTTTAATTCTCGCTTCTGGTGCAGGTTGGAATGAGATGGATCGATCATTGCTTTACTTAATGTTAGGGATTGTTTTTGCAGCCCAAAGCATATTTGGATTATATAAAAATTTCCGGTATAGATTGTCACAGGACAAGCATTGAGCATACTTTCCAAGATTAGGTAACCATATAGTTTATTATTAGCATTTTTCTCTCCCGAAACTGAACCCGTTATGCCAAGTGGGCGTTATTCCTTCTTTGCGGTAAAAGGATTTACTTCTATCATAATAGTTGGGGCTCATTCACATGCAAAACAAAAAGGAGCGGATGAAATGGCATCCAGAAGGAGAGATTCCATGTCCAATACGGAAAAGTACCTCCGTGAGATAACGATCGGGGAGCGTGAAACCCATGATGCGACCATCACTCTTTTGGAATATATCCAAACTGGCCTGTACAGTTCGAACGGGAAGCGGAGCGGATACGTGCGGCGCTCGGCAGTATGGCCAGGCAGATCGAACATGTCGGGTCCACCTCTGTTCCGGGGTTGTGTGCCAAGCCGATCATCGATATCCTGCTGATGGTCACGGATGCCGCCGATGAATCGACCTATGTGGGGGCCTTGGAAAAAGCAGGGTACGCGTTAAGAATTCGGGAACCCGATTGGTTTGAACATCGAATGTTTCAGGAATCTAAACCGGATGTCCATTTGCATGTATTCAGTCAAGGGACATCAGAGGCCGGCCGGATGCTGTGCTTCCGTGATTGGCTAAGGAGTAATCAGGCGGATCGGGAAAAGTATGCACATGAAAAGCGGGAGCTGGCGCGCCGTAAATGGCGGCATATACAGGACTATGCCGATGCCAAAAGCTCGGTCGTACAGGAAATAATGAACCGGGCAGGAGCGGATGAGCAGTGATCCAGGGAGGAACAGCCATGCGGAACGTCAGCTTGATCTGTTAAAAGGGGCCGGCTATCCTGTTTACTCCGGTCTGCAAAAAAACAGTCTGATTTTCGCATCTTTACGAAAACCAGACTTATCCAGCTCTTATTCGTGCTGCAATTTTACTTCTTTAGCCTCGGGTGTTGCACGATATACTACAAATGATAAGATGACCGCGATGATGGAAATAGCGAACGCGATGAAATAGACCAGCTCTACTCCGGCTACCATTGCATCATTCATGGTTGCGGGATTGCCAGGATTACTTGATTGACTCAAATAATGTTTTTCTCTGGCATTCATGATGCTGATGAATACCGAGACACCAATGGCACCGGAAACCGGCTGTAATGTCGCCATTACCGACGTCCCGTGGGGGTACAGCTGTTTTGGCAGCTGATTCAACCCGTTGGTTTCTGCGGGCATCATGATCGCGGAAACCGTGAGCATCAACAGAATATACCCCGCGATGATCATCCATGGCTCTGTGTTCTCATTGAGCCGGCTCATCATAAACATCGTTGCACTTAACACGATCGAAGCAGGGATCATCAGCACTCTCGGGCCGAATTTGTCAAAAAGATGCCCCATCACCGGTGACATGATTCCATTCAAAATACTTCCCGGGAGAAGGAGAAGGCCGGCCGTTGCGGCAGATAATGCCAATGGGCCCTGCATGAAAACAGGCAAAATGATTTCAGAAGAAAACATCGTCATCATGATGATCAGGAACATCAGTATTCCATGCGTATACATGGGATATTTAAAAACCCTCAGGTCGATGACAGGGTCCTCTAGCTTGAACTGCCTCCATGAAAATAAAGCAATCCCGACTACCCCAACAATAATAAAACTGTACACGTCAGGGCTCAGGAATCCGGCTTCCCCTTCCCCTGCTGAACTGAACCCATAAACGAGTGAACCGAAACCGATCGTGGAATAAACCAGCGATATGACATCGACTTTCGGCTTGGTTACTTCCGAGACATTTAGTAGATATTTATACGCAAAGGCCAATGAAAACAGCGCGAATGGTATAACGAAAATAAACAGGAAGCGCCAGCCAAAGTATTCTACAATAATTCCTGACAGGGTAGGGCCGATAGCGGGAGCAAACATAATGACCAGTCCAACCAGCCCCATCACCTTTCCTCGCCTATGCGGCGGAAATACAAGCAGAAAAACGTTGAAGATGATCGGCATCAATAATCCGGTCCCAACCGCCTGGATAATCCTCCCGGTCAACAGAACCGGAAAAGTTGGTGCTGCCGCGCAGATGGCGGTTCCAATGGTAAATGTAATCATCGTTCCTAGAAATAACTGCCTCGTCGTAAACCATTGCAGCAACAAAGCAGAGGCAGGAATGACAATCCCCATGACCAGCATGAACCCGGTCGCCATCCATTGGACCGTCGTAATGGAAACATTAAATTCTTGCATCAAGGTAGTCAATGCAATATTAAGCAATGTCTCATTCAAGATGGCAAAGAACGCACCGATAATCAATGACATCATGACTGGCATCACTTTAAAGGCAGGGTCGTCTGCCAAATACTCGTATGTCGTACCATTTTCCTTCATATTCAAGGCTCCTTCATGTATGTGGTTTGCACGTTTCGGACCTGCCTCGACCAGGAAGGCATCTGCTGAGGAAGCTCAGCAAAGGGGAGGTGCATTTTCGCGCCTCTTTATTATATAACGGGAAGGAGGCGGCGGGTAGCCGGAATTTGTTGAAAATTAATTTTCTTTTCGTCGTGCGTGTGGAGCCGGACCTACCTATATCTGTTGGTCACAAAGAGCGACTTTCCCCTGCATCCCGGCATGTCCAAGGCATAAAAAAGATGCGGAACGCCCAACGTTCCGCATCTGATATGTTCAGCTACAAGTTTTCAAAAGGCTGCGCTTATCCGCTGGGGAATTTCTGCTTCCGCAGCATGTCGGCAATTCCTTCATAATACGTTTTGCTGAAGAAGGAGGCCACAAACTCTGTCCAGTTTCCGGCCCGGCTGTTGCTTGACCTTTCCTCCAGATAACGGGAATATACTTTATTATATTCCTCCAAGAGTGGGCCGAGTTCCTGATTGTAGCCTTCTTCATGGTACACGGCTTTCTTCGGGAGACGCGGTTTCTGTCCGGGATCTTCCCCGGGATGGCCTATGCACAGGCCGGAGATTGGCACCACATATTCCGGCAGCTCCAGCATGTCGATGACCTGCAGGGCATTTCTGCGGATGCCGCCGATGGCCACGGTGCCGAGGCCGTACGATTCAGCCGCAGCCACAGCTGTGCCGAGGGCGATGCCGACATCAGTCGCCCCAACGATCAGCGAATCGATTTCTTCGGTTGTTTTCAATGATTTCCCTTCTATTTCACTAGCCAGATGTGTCCGATAAAAATCCGCACAGAAGACCAGGAATACAGGAGCTTCTTCGATATGTTTCTGGTTTCCGCAAAGCTCTGCCAATTTCTGTTTACGCTCTGGATCTTTCACAGCAATAATGGAATACTGCTGCCCATTGATCCAGTTGGGTGCCGCCTGCACCGACTCGATAATCTGATCAAGCTGTTCCTCATCCACCGGCTTATCCTGATACGAACGGAATGAGCGGTGGGATTGCAGTGATTTCGTTACTTCATTGACCATAATTCATATTCCTCCTATGTACGAAACAGTATATCAGAATTTTTTAAGCTATGAAAAGAAGGATGTCCATATGCAGAAGCGGCAGGGGTGAAACTGCAACATCCGGCACTCCATTGTATAAAATGGCAGTAGAGCTGGCAACAGATTCAGCTACCACCGGAAGACTTTCCACTTTTTTGCATTCGACAGAAACAACAAAACTTCAACAAGCTTTTAAATAACTGGAAATTGTCGTATAATAGTAAATAATTAACTTTATTACTAATTAAAATACACGACGATATGTTTTGGAATGAGACAGGGAAGATGAGTGACCGGGCGCCCCTCTGCTTGGTGTGACGCCTGCATTTTTTCTGTAAAAATCTTAGGGGGAAAAGGTTGGTTATTATGAGCAACAGACAAACTGAGACAGACGTGATTTTAATCGGCGCCGGGATCATGAGTGCTACATTGGGGACCATTTTGAAAGAGTTGGCACCGGAATATAATATTAGGGTGTTCGAGAAACTTGCAAAACCGGGAGAAGAAAGCTCCAATGTGTGGAATAATGCCGGGACAGGGCATGCGGCATTATGCGAGCTCAATTACACGACGGAGAAGCCGGATGGGTCGATGGACATCAGCAAAGCAGTCAAAATCAATGAACAGTTCCAATTGTCGGCACAATTCTGGTCTTATCTAGTAAACCGTAATCTATTGGATAACCCACAAGACTTCATCATGCCGCTGCCTCATATGAGTATGGTGCAGGGCGAAGAAAACATCAAATTTTTAAAGAAGCGGTATGAAGCAATGGCTGAAAATCCTTTATTCCAGGGAATGGAATTCTCCGATGATCCGGAGAAGCTAAAGGAATGGATGCCGCTGATTATGAAAGATCGGGGACAGGATGAACCGATTGCTGCAACTAAAATCAATAGTGGAACCGATGTCAATTTCGGTGCGCTGACACATAAGATGTTCAATAATCTGGGAGATATGGGACTGGATATCAACTACAAGCACCGGGTGGAAGACATCCAACGCACCGAAGACGGCACATGGGAAGTGAAGGTCCATGACATCGAGAATGAAAAACTAGAATACCATACTGCTAAATTCGTCTTTATCGGTGCAGGCGGCGGAAGCCTGCATCTGCTGCAGAAGACCGGCATTCCAGAGGCGAAAAATATCGGAGGCTTCCCGGTAAGCGGAGTGTTTATGGTCTGCAACAATCCGGAGGTCATCGAGCAGCATCATGCCAAAGTGTATGGAAAAGCGAAGGTCGGCGCTCCGCCGATGTCAGTGCCGCATCTGGATACAAGGTTCATTGCAGGAGAGAAGTCCCTGCTGTTCGGGCCATTTGCAGGATTTTCACCGAAGTTCTTAAAGACCGGATCCATGCTCGACCTGGTGACATCCGTCAAATCGGATAACCTGTTGACCATGATCGGGGCAGGTGTGAAAAACGCTTCCCTTACGAAGTACTTGATTGAACAGGTCATCGCTTCCAAAGAAAAGCGGATGGAAGAGCTGCGTGAATTCATTCCGTACGCCAAAAGCGAGGACTGGGACATCGTGACGGCCGGCCAGCGGGTCCAAGTCATCAAGGACACGGAAGAAGGCGGCAAGGGTACCCTGCAATTCGGTACCGAAGTGGTCAGCTCTGCCGACGGCTCAGTAGCGGCCCTATTGGGTGCTTCACCGGGCGCTTCCACGGCCGTTTCCGTCATGCTTGAAGTGCTCGCTAAATGCTACCCGCAGCATATGGAAGAGTGGGAGCCGAAAATCAAAGAAATGATTCCTTCCTACGGCAAGTCACTAGTGGAGAATCCAGAGCTTCACCAGGAAATCCATGCCGTCACAGCAGAGACCTTGGGACTGAGCAATGTCGATAGCGAAAGGGAGAAAGTTTCCAGTTAACTCTGGCTGCTTTTGCCATCAAGGAGAAAATTATAGAACTTGCGAATAAGAGGTGCCAATCATATCAGGATTGGTACCTCTTTTCGTTTGGAATCCAGGTTGTGACAGTCAGCCGATTTAAGGAAAAACAGCCAGAATGAGAGTGGGCAACAATAAGTAATTAAATAAAAACAATAACTTATTATTGTAAAACAATAAAAAGTATAATAGAATCAAAGGGAAAATAAATTAGTGAGGTGCTTTTTATGAAACGAGGTTCCACCCTCTTTTTGAAGATGGCTGTGATTCTAATGGGGATTCCAGTTCTTGCCATAGGTGTATATGGGTTGCTTTTTCTAGCCAATAATCCAGTGAACCCAACCTATGCCTATATCCTATATCCTATTATCATAGGCATATATGTAACGATCATTCCATTCTATTTTGGTTTGTATCAGGCTTTCAAACTATTGACTTATATTGACAAAAATGAAGCTTTCTCCGAATTATCGGTTCATGCTTTAAAGAAAATTAAATATTGTGCTGTGGCAATCAGTGCGGTGTATGTTGCGGTTCTGCCTTTTGTTTACATCGTGGCAGA
The DNA here is from genome assembly GCF_042643265.1 of Virgibacillus sediminis. Classification (NCBI taxonomy): domain Bacteria; kingdom Bacillati; phylum Bacillota; class Bacilli; order Caryophanales; family Bacillaceae; genus Virgibacillus; species Virgibacillus sediminis. Next base: position 73,695 of record NZ_JBHRRZ010000036.1, read on the forward strand.
ACTGGATGATGCACCAGGACTAATCTTTATGGGAATGATCCCTATTCTTGCTTCGATGGTTATAGCTGTCTTTGCTGCTGTTCTGGAGAAGTTGGTAATTAATGCGATTGATATAAAATCAGAAAATGAATTAACGGTCTGAGGTGAACAACATGGCGATTATCATCAATGTTGATGTCATGCTGGCTAAACGGAAAATGAGTGTGACGGAATTGTCGGAGCGGGTTGGCATTACCATGGCGAATCTTTCCATATTGAAAAATAGAAAGGCAAAAGCAGTTCGATTTTCAACTTTGGAGGCGATTTGCAAGGCTTTAGATTGCCAGCCGGGAGACATTTTGGAATATAGAAGTGATGAAGAAACTCAAGAATAGAAATGATGTTTAGTGGAGGGAGTCGCTGCGAAATTATGCTTAGCTTTTCCACGGCCGGATGGTGAGCCATCTTGCGCTTACGCACTGCGCTGTCTCGTCTAGGCCTTTCCTGCCATAGGAGTCTGCGTATGTTTCTCCGGCTGGTTTAGGGCATTATTTGCTTTTTAATTTTATGAGTTAGCAATGTCCAGCTCTTAATTCTGCTATTTTTGTGGACAAGGGATGTACCAGCATCCCTTTTATCTTATCGAGGAAAATTTTGAATTTTTATGAAGATGTCTTGTAGTACGAGGTAGGGACTTTTATAATAGAACTATCTTCTTAAGGAACGCGGATGGAATGGCCCTCTGATGAGTTGATCAACAGAGTATTTTAGGGCGGGCTTTATAAGCCATAAGCTGGATAATTACATAAAACGATTTTCGGCCAAACCGACTGCAGCAAATCGGAGCGGGAAGAGCTATACGGATAAATGAGATGGTCCATGTCTATTTTCCATGAGCAGGAAAGCGGACCAGTCGAATGAATTGGGATGATACCGCTTCGATCTGATGGGAGAAGGGGAGGAAGAACCTATTACGAATCGAATAATTGATGTTCTGGGGGAGTCGGGATGATGAGAAGAATCTTTGTTATAAGTATCGTTTCACTGACTGCAGTACTGGCTGTCACGTACATTTTCATACAAGAAGAGCCTGTTACCTTAGCTGAAGAAAAATCAGCATATAAGCAAAACGGAGAATTTATTTTGCGTATAAAAGTGGAAGGGGCGGAACCAGACATCATTGTCCATCAATCTCTGCAATATATCGGGGAAGAACCAGTTGAAATCAAACATCGTACCCCACTTGTTTCTGTTTCACTTTTTCATAGAAATCATGATTATACTGGAAGTTTCATGTCGAGGAAAATGGAGAAAGGGGATATCCATCACCAAGATGCAGTAGCCATCACAGTGGATGAAAAAGGAAAACAAAACTTATACATTCAAGCAAGATTCCGCGCAGACGGGGATGAGATGGAAATCGATCATGTGGAGGAATTGATGTTTAACTGATATCATAGGGAACACATATCAGGCTAGGCAGAAGGTGGGAAAAATAATGGAGAAATATCGAATCGATAAAAGCAAGGGGCTGGAGTTCGGCATATATACCCTCGGTGACCACTTGCCAAATCCGGCAACAGGTGAACGGATTTCTGCGGGGGAGCGGATCCGTGAAATCATCGAATATGCGAAGCTGGCCGATCAGGCAGGCATCGATTTTTTCAGTGTAGGTGAGAGCCATCAGGAATACTTCGCCACACAGGCACACTCGGTAGTGCTGTCCGCCATTGCCCAGGTGACGGAGAACATCAAAATTGCCAGCTCCTCAACCATCATCAGTACCTCTGATCCTGTCCGTGTCTATGAGGATTTTGCGACACTCGATTTAATCTCCGATGGCCGGGCGGAAATTGTTGCCGGCCGGGCATCAAGAGTCGGACTATTTGAACTCTTGGGCTATGACCTTCGTAATTATGAGGAGTTATATGAGGAGAAATTTGAATTGTTGCGGCAGATCAATGAAGAGGAAGTGGTCAACTGGAGCGGTGAATTTCGCGCTCCATTACGAAATGCCAAGGTCCTTCCACGGCCGAAGAATGGCAGCCTCCCAATATGGCGTGCAGTGGGCGGAACACCGGCAAGTGCGATCAAAGCGGGATATGCCGGTGTGCCGATGTTCATGGCGCATTTAGGCGGGCCGGCTTCCGTATTCAAGCGGACCGTTGATGCCTACCGGGAAGCTGCCGAACGTGGAGGTCATGATCCAGAAGAACTGCCGATTTCGACTGCCGGATTTTTCTATACGGCCGATACCTCCCAGCAGGCACTGAGAGAGATGTACCCTCATATTAATGAAGGGATGAAGAAAACAAATGGCCAAGGCTTTGCGAAGCAGCTATTTGCCCAAGGTGCAGATCCGCATAGCATCATCAATGTAGGCAGCCCGCAGGAAATTATTGAAAAGATCCTCTATCAGCATGAAATGTTTGGGCACCAACGCTATATCGGCCAAATCGATTTCGGCGGTATGCCATTTGAGCAGCTACAGAAAAATATTGAACTGATCGGCACAGAAATTTTACCGGCAATCAGAAAATATACAGCTGAGAAATAGGTTGGCGGTAGCGGAGACATTTGCCTGTAATATAGTACGAAAGGAAAAATCCTTCCCATGTTTGGGGAGGATTTTTTGAATGGGTATAATCGGCGGCACTGATGGTAAATCAGCAGGAGCGTGAATTAATCGCCAGCACACGCGGGAAATCAGCGGGAGCACGAATTAATCGGCAGCACACGCAGGAAATCAGCGGGAGCACGAATTAATCGCAGCACACGCGGGAAATCGGCGGGAACACGAATTAATCAGCAGTGCAAACGAGAAATCGTCCACAGCAGGAATAACCAAGTGTAAATTTTTTTACATTTATCCTCTGGAATACCCGCTTATTACCTCTACTCCATCCATCATCCTATTCACAAACCTTTTACATATCTTAAAACTGGATTAATACTGCTCTCATGCTCCTTTTTTATAATGGAAGAGAACCAAGAGAAAGGGAGGAGAGGCCGTGGATTTGCATATACATTCGATCTACTCCGACGGGCAGTGGACACCGGAACAAATCATCCAAACGGCGAAGGAAGAACAAGTGACGGTTATTTCCATCACAGACCATGATGCAATTGAGGGTTACAAGCGAGGCAAACCATTGGCTGCAAAGGAAGGGATCCATCTTATTCCGGGGATTGAACTAAATACAGATGGTGAGCTGGGTGAATTACATATTCTTGGCTACTTGTTTGACCCGGATCGTCCAAAGCTGACCGCACATGTCGCCTGGAGACAGGAAGAAAGAGTGAAGTGGGGACGAGAAATCATCGAAAACCTCTGTAAACTCGACTATCCGATCACATTGGAAGCCTGCTTGGACCGCGCTGGAGAAGGGGTGCTGGTTCGGACACATATTGCAGAGGAATTGGCGGCGGCCGGCTATTTCGAGACGGCTGGCGAAGCCTATGACACCTTATTGAAAAAAGGGAAACCGGCTTATGCCGAACGAGCTGCATTTTCAGCGGCAGATGCCATTCAACTCATACATGATGCAGGAGGGCTTGCCTTCCTGGCACATCCTGGGGCATATGAGTTTGAGGTGCCATTGGAAGAGTTGGTTGCACATGGCTTAGACGGCATAGAGGTCTACCATTCCAAACATACCGAGCAGGATATTCGAAAGTGGAAGGAATCCGCGGAAAGCTGCCAGCTGCTTATTTCCGGAGGCAGCGACTTCCATGGCCCTACTTCACGGAATCCGTACCCGATTGGAAGTGTCGGAATTGGCAGAGAAGTGACCGTAGCAGATTGGGGAAGGAGGATGTTGACACTATGAGCCTGCTGTTTGCTTCTACATTAGCATGGTCTTACCCACTTGGGACGGTGCTGGAGATCGCTGCAGAAGAACAGATGGATGGAGTGGAGATTTGGGCAGAACATGTATGGAGATTCAATGAAACGCCAGCGGAGATTCATCAAAAGCTGGAACAACTTGATTTGACGGCCACACTGCATGCTGCTAGCTGGGATCTCAACCTTTGTGCGCTGAATGAAGGGATCCGCAGGCAGTCGATTCAAGAAGTGAAGAACTCTATTGACTTGGCCGAACAGCTGGGTGCAGACAATGTAACCTTCCATCCGGGGAGGCTATCACTGCCTGGGATCGCTTATTCCCTGCATGAAGATCTATTGGCCTTGTCCTTGGAAGCGATCACGGATTATGCCTTGGAAAGGGACATCGTTGTTTCGCTGGAAATCATGGAAGAGAAGCCAAAGGAATTTGTCACAGAAGCCCACCTCATGAACAGGATTATCGAAGGTTTTCCGCCTTATCTGCAGACGACATTTGATGTGGCCCATGTGCCGATCCATCTGGACAGCCGGGAAGTGTTCGAGGAAATGAACCAGGTGGGAAAAATCCATATCAGTGATGCAACGAAACAAACCCTTCACCTGCCATTGGGAGAAGGTACCATCGGCAAAGATACATTGACCTATTTTTTGCAGAACAAATATGTTCCAGTCGTTTTGGAAGGGCTGGACCGCAGCAAGGATTTGATCTGGCTGCGGAAAAATTTACAGTATATCCGTGAAAATATCCCATTTTTTCAAAGGAGGACAAAGATTGAACATCTTAGTTACGAATGATGACGGAATATTTGCCCCGGGTGTCTCGCTGTTGGTGGAAGTGCTGCAGCATTTTGGGGATGTCTATATTGTCTGTCCGGATAAGGAGCAGAGTGCCGTCAGCCATTCCATTACATTAAGAAGACCATTGAAAGCTAGGGCTGTGCATATATTCCCAGGTGCCAAAGGGGCATGGGCAGTGAATGGCACCCCTGCCGATTGCGTGAAGCTGGGCATGGATGTCCTGTTGGATGAACAGCCGGATATCGTGTTTTCCGGTTTGAATGCCGGTCCTAATGTCGGGAGAGATTTTTACTATTCCGGGACACTGGCAGCTGCTGCGGAAGCATCCCTTTATGGGGTGCATGCCGTTGCGATGTCATTGAATGCTTTTCAGGAAAGTGAAATAAAAGAATCGCACGTCCGGCCGCTTATTTATGATGTAGTGCGTACCATCATCCAGCATAAACTCCCGAAAGGAATGTTTCTTAATATCAACTTTCCCAATCTGCCGAAACATCGGTGCCGGGGCATTGCGGTTCTCCCACTCGAGATGGGTATAACCAGGTACCGGTATGCTGGCTTCCATGACCCGCATGGCAATGCTTTCCACTGGTTGAAGGATAATTGGGCGAGTATGGAGGACGGAATGGAAGACAGTGATTTTTCCAAATTGAAGCAAGGCTATATTACGGTATCGCCGGTGGAATTCCGCCAGGTGCAGACAAGAAAGAGGGAACTGGTGGAAAAAATGTTCCAAGAAGCACCAATCATACAGGAGGAGGAAACGACCCATGCGTAAATCGCTTATTGGCATCATGGTTCTGTTAGTAGGATTGATCCTTGCCGCATGCGGCAGCAATGAAGAGGAGGCAAGTGCAGGGGAAGAGGTAGATGGAGTGGAAGGGACAGTCCATTTCTATACGTCCCAGCCTGATGAAGATGCTCAGGCATTAGTGAGTGCCTTCCAGGAGAAATATCCGGACGTGGACATAGAAATTTTTCGCTCAGGTACGGAGGAAGTAGTATCTAAGATTCAAGCGGAGAAAGAAGCAGGCGATATTCAGGCAGATGTTCTGTTGGTAGCGGATGCTGTCACCTTTGAAAATTTCAAGGAAGAGGATATGCTTCTGTCCTATGAATCTCCGGAAGCAAAGGCAATTGATGATTCCTTTGTCGACCCGGATGGTACATATACAGGAACCAAGGTAATGGCTACCGGCCTCATCGTCAATACCAATGAAGTGGACGAGCTTCCTGACAGCTGGGATATATTGACGGATGAAGCTGCCAAGGGCAATGCCATCATGCCAAGCCCGCTCTATTCTGGGGCAGCGGCTTACAATCTCGGTGTGATTACTAGACAGAATGACATGGGCTGGGAATTCTATGAAAACTTGAAGGCCAATGAAATTATGATCACCCAGGGAAATGGCGCGGTGCTGGAGGGTGTGGCCATGGGCGAACGGAGCTATGGCATGATCGTCGACTATCTTGCGGCCCGTGCGAAAAGTGAAGGCTCACCTGTTGAACTCGTCTACCCTTCGGAAGGGGTGCCGGTCATCACCGAACCGGTGGGCATTATGAAAAATACGGACAATGAAGAAGCATCCAAGGCATTTGTCGATTTCATCTTGTCGGAGGAAGGGCAGGAGCTTGCATCCGAACTTGGCTATACGCCGATACGTGAAGGAATCGACGCACCGAAAGGCCTGAAGACATTGGAAGAGATTGACGTATTGGAAGCTGATACAGCTGAATTGCTGGAGGGAAGAGAGACCGACAAAAATCAATTCGGAGAGATTTTTGGACAGGAATAGAGGATTGATCATGAATGATGGCAAGGGAGAGACAATTAAATGATAACGAATCAACCGTTACCAAGGAGGAGAGGGAGGACATTGCCTCCTGTCTCCCTTCCTTTCCATAAAAATAATGTATATGCCTGGCTTGGCCTCCTGATCGTCTTCCTTCTGTTCATGCTGCCGGTGGTGCGGCTTGTATGGCTGAGTTTTGTGGAGGAAGGAGCATTTACCTTCGCACATTATACCGAGGTGCTCAAAGAGAGGGCAACATGGCGGACGATCCAAAATACCGTGCTGATCGTGTTCGGTTCCACATCGCTTGCCCTGGTGCTCGGAACCATGATGGCGTGGATCATCGCTTATGTCCATGTCAGTGGGAAGAAGATCATGCAGCTATTCATTTTTCTTCCGTTTATTATCCCATCTTACATAACTACCTTGGCATGGACACAGTTTTTCAGCGGATCGGGCCCGGTATCAGCTATCTTTCAACAGCTTCCCGGTCAGTTGGAAGCGCCGAATCTATATAGTATGGGCGGCATCATTTTCATGTTGGGATTGTCGCATTATCCATTGGTCTATTTGTTCACGGTGAATGTGTTCCGTAAAATCCCCCGTGACCTGGAAGATGCTGCGGCGACCTCGGGAGCTTCAAAGAAGCAGGTATGGAGGAAGCTGGTGCTGCCTTTGGCCCTTCCCGGCATTGCCAGCGGCGGGCTGCTCGCATTTTTATCCAATTTGGACAACTTTGGCATTCCTGCCTTTTTAGGCACTCCGGCAAATATCCGGGTTCTCAGCACCTATATTTATGAACAGGCAATTAGGTTCGGCCCCACCGCTTTTGCAAAAGCCGCAGTGCTGTCCGTCATCCTGGGTGTCATTGCACTTGCCGGGACCCTGGTTCAATGGCTGCTTCTGCGGAAAAGTAAAGTGACAGATACAGTCATCAGTGATGCGGAACCGCGTTTCTTCCTGACTCCGTTCCGTAAAAAGTTGCTCGAGATATCCATTTGGACATTTTTGCTGCTGATAAGTCTCGTGCCATTTATAACGATGGCCGCCCTATCCTTTATCCAAGCATATGGCGTTCCATTTACGCTCGAGAATTTATCGCTCAAAAACTATGAATATGTATTTTTCACCGATTCGAAAGCAATGTCAGCCCTATCCAACAGTCTACAGCTGGCTTTCGTCACCATGGTGATCTGTTTGATTGCGGGTACGGCGTTTGCTTATCTGCGCTATAAAAATACAGGCTGGATGGCAAAAGCGGCAGAGTTGTTCATCACGATTCCTTATGCTCTCCCTGGAACGGTCTTTGCTCTATCGATGATTTTCATGTGGATGCAGCCGATCCCGGGCTGGAATCCGGGCATCTACGGATCGATTTGGATTTTGTTCATCGCCTATGTGACAAGGTTCTTGATTCTTCAAGTACGGGGAAGCTACACGGCATTCATGCAGGTGGACCCTTCGATGGAGGAAGCGGCCAGGACGTCCGGGGCAAAAGGCTGGGCCAAATGGCGAAGCATTCTGCTGCCGCTGTTATTTCCCGGGCTGGTCGGCGGGGCGCTGCTTGTGTTCTTGATGGTGCTGACAGAGCTGACCGTTTCCAGCCTGTTATGGTCTTCCGGGACAGAAACCGTCGGGGTGGTCATTTTTAATTATGAACAAGCCGGTTATTCCACCTATTCCACGGCATTCTCAAGTGCCCTGGTGCTGGGCATTTTGCTTGGTGGATTATTATTCCTGCTGTTCAGCAAAGTCTGGGAAAGAAAGGTGCTGAAAGACAAATGATCAATATTCAACAGGTGACAAAGAAATATGGAGATTTTACGGCACTTGAGGGAATTGATGTCGCCATTGACAGTGGAGAATTCGTCGCCATTCTCGGCCCGTCCGGCTGTGGGAAAACCACCCTGCTGAAATTGCTGGCCGGGTTCATGAAGCCGACAGCTGGACAGATAGAGATGGACGGTTCTGTGGTCGGGTCCCGTCACCAGCTGATCCCGCCGGAAAAGAGGAATATCGGCATGGTGTTCCAATCTTTCGCCCTCTGGCCCCATATGACAGTCGCAGAACATGTCGAATTCTCCCTGCGCTATCACACGAACAGCAAAAGGCTGGCGAAAAAGAACCGGATTGCCAGGATTAACGATGTACTAACGATGGTGGGGCTGGAGCAATTGGCACAGCGTTATCCTTCCGAGCTGTCGGGAGGCCAGAAGCAGAGGGTATCCCTGGCCCGGGCAATCGCCGCTCTGCCGAACGTACTCTTGATGGATGAACCGCTCAGTGCCTTGGATGTTGAATTGCGGATGGAGATGCGGAAGGAAATCCAATCCATTCACCGCCGGACAAATGCCTCCGTTGTATTTGTCACCCATGACCAAGGAGAGGCACTGGCAATGGCTGACAAAATCATCGTGATGAATAAAGGGAAGGTCGAGCAAATCGCCTCCCCGGAAATCATCTATACCAAGCCGGAAACCGAGTTTGTCGCCCAATTCGTCGGCAAATGTGATCTGGTTAAAGGCTCCTGGAAAGGAAACCATTTTATCCCGGAGGAATATCTATGGGTCCGCTGGCAGGATACAGGAGTCAGTGAATCTTTGAAAAAGAAAGGAGTATATCCAGTCCGGCCGGAGCAGTGGCTGTTAAGCAGGGATAAGAGCGAAGGATTGCGGGGCGAGGTGCTCTTCGCCCAATATCAAGGCAAGGAAATCCACTATACCGTCCAAGCAGACAATGGAATATGGACGGTACACACTTCTGTTTACGAATCCAGATTTCAGCCGGGAGATACAGTCACGCTAACCCTAAAGACAGACAATGAGCATGAACAGCTGCAGCCGGCCATCAGCGGGTGACTACTGACGGCACATCCGATCTGGAAAGCGGAGTGGCCGAACTCCATGATGGAACCCAAGAATTAGCCGGCTCCACCAGTGATTTGCCGGAAGAGCTTGAAAGGGAAATAGACGAAATGGTCAGCGAATACGACAAGTCCGACTTTGATCCCGTATCATTTGTTTCCTCTAAGAACGAGAACGTAGAGACAGTGCAATTCGTCATTAAAACGGAAAGCATCAAACAAGAGGAGGCAGAAGAGGAGGAAAGCTTCTGGGACCGCCTGTTGGACTTGTTTATGAAACAGTCTTCCCTCTATATGTTGGAGGGAGGCTGTTTTTGTTTTGGCTTCGTTTCAGGCGCATCATTTTGGTGCCGTTTTTGGTTTATAATTATGATAATAAGAAATTCGGGGGTTGTTGGATGAGTACGAGAGAAGAAGTTATAAGAGTTATAGACCTGCCTAATAATGTAACTTTGGACGATATTATTAAAGAACTTTCGGTGCATGCAAAGATTGAAAAAGGCTTGAAAGTACTTAATGATGGAGAATATTATTCACATGACGAGGTAAAAGAGAAGTTGGCTAAATGGCTTAATTAAGATGGTGCTAGAGAATTTCCGCACCTCAACTAATAACACCACACTATAAATAATGGCTTGGTTTTATTTTTCCAATAAAGCTGAAGGTGAATGTTACAATAGTCCCGTGTCAATAAAGTGCAGCTGTTGCCAGTACATATTGCTTAAGAACTTCCTATTGGATAAAATGGCTGCAGACGAAGTCGGAAAGTAAAGGTGTAGAGTTATGAAGCATATCATCATTGGAGCGGGAATTCTTGGTGCATCCACTGCCTACCATTTAGCAAAAAAGGGCGAGGATATCGTAATCATCGACCGCCAGGAGCCCGGCCAGGCCACACGGAATGCGGCAGGCATCGTCTGTCCGTGGCTGACAAATCGGAGCAATAAGGCATGGTATCAGCTCGTGATCAGGGGTGCCAAATATTATCCCACGCTTATTGACGAGCTGAAACGTGAGGGGGAAAGCGAGACAGGGTACGAACAAGTCGGTGCGGTGAATATTTTTGATACCGAGGAAAAATTGGACCGGAAGATGGAACTCGCCTATAAACGGAAGGAGTCGTCTCCGGAAATGGGGGAGATCACGCGATTGTCCCCCGAACAGACAAAAAGGCTGTTTCCCCCTGTTTCAGATATCTACCGGGCCTTGCATATTGGAGGTGCAGCTCGTGTGGATGGAGCGGCTTTGAGTGGTTCCCTGCTTCGGGCGGCACAGAAAAAAGGGGCTGAATTAGTCCATGGGGATGCCTCATTCCTCGTTCACAATCAGGAAGTGCAAGGCGTAAACGTGGATGGGGTACACTACTACGGAGACCAAGTGATTGTCACAAATGGTGCGTGGACAAACGCTTTATTCGAACCACTAGGAATGAAATCGCACGTCACGTTTGAAAAAGCGCAGATTATCCACTTGCAAATGCCTGGAGTTGATACGAGCGATTGGCCTGTCATGCTGCCGCCATTCAATCATTATATGCTTACGTTCGGAGGCGGCAGGATTGTTGTCGGGGCAACCAGGGAGACAGCCGATTCCTTCGACTCCCGTGTCACTGCGGGCTCGGTCCACCAGTTGATGGACAAGGCGTTAAGAGTGGCTCCTGGTTTGGCCGACGCTTCTTATATAGGTACGAAGGTAGGTTTCCGCCCCTTCACACCTGGTTCCCTCCCAGTCATCGGCCGGGTCTCGGGCCATGATCATATTCTGATTGCGAATGGGCTGGGGGCATCCGGATTGACGAGCGGGCCGTATATTGGTGCCCAACTGGCAAAGCTGGCAATTGGGGGAAAACCGGAAATCAGCATGGAAGCCTTCAGCCCGAATGGGTTGTTTGCCTGAAGAGTCTCCATCGGCAGTAATTTATGGAACGGTTTGGTGTAGGTGGTAAAGCCTCTTTCTCAGAAAAAAGTGCCCCATGTTAAAATTAATGTTACAGTTAGGATGGTTATTCTAAAAGTGAGTAGGTGAACAACATGATCGAAATAAAAACATCTTCACTCAGCGATGGAGAGTTCAATCGAGGGGTATTTGCTTCCCGTGACATCAAAGAAGGGACGCTTTTCCATGAAGCGCCTGTCCTTTCTTATCCCAATGACGAGCATGAGCACATTGAGAAAACATTGCTCGCCGATTACGCCTTTGAGTATGGAATCAATCACTCCGCTATCCTCCTGGGATATGGAATGCTATTCAACCATTCCTATGAACCCAATGCAAGGTATGAAATCAATTTTGACAACGACACCTTTGACTTCTACGCCTATACAGATATAAAAGCAGGAGATGAAATTCTGATCAATTATAACGGCGAGGTCGATAACAATGACCCATTATGGTTTAATGAGGAATAGATATGCTGAGAGTTTAGGGAACTGTCGATAACATTGTGCTTCTGCTGATATCGAGTTTGAGCGGCGGATAAATCAGCGCACCTGCTGATGTTGCGCGTGTGCTGCTGATAAAATTGCGCGTGTGCTGGCGATAAATTTGCGCACCAGCTGATATCACGTTTGAGCGGCGGATAAATTTGCTCATCTCCTGATATCACATTCGTGCAGGGGAAAAAATCTGCGCAGACTCCTCTGCGAGAACACAAGCCTAGGCGAGACCCGCAGTCCGATAAGCACAGAGAGGCTGGGATAGCCGCACACGGAAAAGCGAAACATATTTCCGCAGCGGCTATCCCAGCCTCTTTCATTGTATTGGTATATATCGGGTGATTAAGAGGAAGAAACTAGCTTGAGGCCGATAGCCGCTCCCAAAATCATAGCAATGAACACAATCCTCTTCCAATCCTTGGATTCCCCGTAAAACAGCATCCCCAAGATGGCGCCACCTGACGCACCAATCCCCGTCCAAACTGCATAAGCGGTCCCCATAGGGATGGTTTCCATTGCATAAGACAGCAATACGAAGCTTGCTCCGAACCCAATCACCAACAGGGCCAGGGATTGCCAGTTACGTTTCTCATGGAGTCTGCTTATCATAGCCACCCCAAACATCTCAAATAACCCTGCCAAGACCAGTGAAATCCATGCCATCAGGAATCAGCTCCCTTCTGTCCAGTATCGTTGTCCCCTGTATCGTCGGTAACTAATTTTAAGCCGATAACGCCTGCCAGTAACAGGAGAATCAGAAGAATTTTACTCCATTTGAATGGTTCTCCAAACAGAATAATCTCTGACAGGACGGTGCCTGTTGTTCCCAATCCCACAAAAACTGCATAGACCGTTCCTACGGGGAGCTTCCGTCCCGCCGCAATCAGTAAATAGAAGCTGACGATAATGGATATGACTGTCCCTGTCCAACTCCAGAAATCGCCTGCATGTTTCAATCCAATGACCCAAAACACTTCAAATAGGGCTGCAACAATTACCATGATCCAGTTTGCATTCATCTGAACAACACCTCCGAAAATTATTCTTTCCAAAGCAAAAAGCCCGGGAGAAATTGGTGAACAATAATCTCCCGGGCTTTTATCCCTCCGTGCCGCAGCAAAGCTGCGAGTTTTCTCTCGGACCAGTCCAACAACAGTTGCGGAACCCTAGAAAACATGTAAGCTATGCAATTATCTTTTAGTATAAATAGAAGGGAGATCTATTTCAAGGCAAAAATACTGGGAATTGGAGAAGCGGAAGTGGGGAGGTTGGATTCTATTGACACTCCCACGGCTAAAGCCGCAAGCTCAGATCCTTCGGATTTTGAGTGGGATTCTAAAGTACCTTAGCGCCCGCAGTCCATTTCTGTTTTGGACAGGTCTTTAGATGGGGGTGTGCCATCACC
>NZ_JBHRRZ010000037.1:0-163043 GCF_042643265.1 Virgibacillus sediminis
AGTTTACTACTCAATAACAGTAGACAAAAAAGAGTTGAAAAGTGACTCTTAATTTAAAGTTGCCCAAATTATCCTGAGGTTATATAGGCTTGACAGTTTCGTTCATATCAGTATATTTCCGCAGCGGGTATCCCTATATCACAAAATTTTCTAGCTAGTTCGGCTTTTTCTTTTGATTAAACAATTTTGTCCCAACCTCTTTCGTTAATCTAAATTTTTCAGATGGTCATCCAGAAACTGCATCCGTTGGTTGAACAACGTCGGATAGGATAAATAGCCGAGCATAATGCTGGTTACTACTGTTGTAGTGAGCAACAGGAACAGGATGAGCAGCTGGAACATAACTGCCTGCACCGGGTCGGCTCCGGCAATAATCTGACCGCTCATCATGCCTGGCAACTGTACGAGCCCAATCGTCTTCTGGCTCTCTATTGTCGGAATGGTGCTGGCCTGGATGGAAGTGGTCAATTGGCTGTGCACGGCTTGTTTAGGTGTACCGCCGAGAGATAGAATCAGTTCTGTTTCCTCTTGACGGGACTCCATCTCTGAGGTGAAACGGTTAAGAAAGAGGATGCCAAGCACCATTGAATTGCCAATGACCATCCCGCTGATCGGAATGATATATTGGGCGGTAGGCGGTGTGATGTCCAACCCGAGCAGAATTCCCTGTGTCAGCACTTCAACAAAAATGAAGGTGACAACCAGCTTCCAGGTGATGCCTTTAATGGAGACACCTTTTTTGCGGGCATTCTGTGTGGCTGCGGCTATCATCAACAAAACCATGAGAACGATATAAATCATATGTTCAGCATCAAAAACAAACTGGAGGATATAGCCGACTGCAAGCAGTTGGATAATCGACCGTACTGTTGCAATGATGGTATCTTTCTCCAGCCCAAGTTTGAATGTTTTCGACAGAATCAGGGGAATGGCGACAAATATTAAGGTAAGTGTCAATGTAATAAAGTTCATTCTACTTCCCCCTTGACGAAATGCTTCACTCTTTCATTTTCCGGATTATTCAACAGGCTGCTTTTCCCTGTTTCCACCACTTCCCCTTCCATCATGACCCATGTATTTTCTCCAACGTTCAGGGCCTGGGTGAGATTATGGGTGATCCAAATGATAGTAGTGTTGTATTTTTCGTTGATTCGTTGGATCAGTTCTTCAATATCCTGCTGGGATACACGGTCCAATGATGATGTTATCTCATCAAGCAGGAGGATCTTCGGGTTATTGACCAAGGTGCGGGCAATGGACAGCTTCTGACGCTGGCCGCCGGATAAGTCCTTTGTTTTCCTGTCGAGAAAGCTTTTGTCCAAGCCGACTACTTCCAAATATTCTTCTGCCTCTTTCTCTGGTAGTTCTTTTGCTTGGAGGGTCATCGGAAGGGCGAGGTTTTTCCTGACACTCCCGCGTACCATGGCAGCATTCTGCAAAGCGATTCCAACATGACGTCGAAGAGCTGTCGGTTCAAACTCCTGTATATTTTTCCCATCAATATATATATCGCCGGAAGAAGGGGATCTTAGTCCATTGCAAAGCCGGAATAATGTGGTCTTCCCGGCACCTGAAGGTCCTACCAAGGTAGTGATTCTGCCTTCTTCAAAAGATCCGGTGATATTTTTTAAGATATCAAGTCCATCTGCTGAATAACTTACGTTTTCCAGACGGATGGCTGCCTTCGCAGCTGCAGACATAGCTGTCACTTCCTTTTCAAAGTCGTTCCAACATTATCTTACGCTTTTTCTTTTTATGTTTCACGTATAACAATCTGTTTATCCTACTCCAGTAGAAATGCAATCCCTGAAGCTATGTGTCCTGCCGGGGGAAGAGTGGCTTTTTTCCAACAAAAAAAGCCAGGAATTTAGCTGGCTTGAGAAGAAATCTTGTTAATAGCTGTGGGCAGGCTATTCATCTGCCATCAAAATTGTATGCATGGAATCTGTTCAACTGGTGGAATAAAAGCAGCAATGCATTTCGGTATCCGGTTGGCAGTTGATGTGAATGGACCGATATTTTGTAGCACGGCGAGTACAGTGACTGTTATAAAATGCTTTTCTATCTTTGACCGCTTTTTGGATCAAATGCATCCCTTAATCCGTCTCCGATGAAATTGATTGAAAGAACAGTCAAGAAGATGCCCAGCCCTGGCGGGGCCCAGGCCTCCGGATGGTCTCTCAGTATACGGATGTTTTGTGCCTCAGATATCATATTCCCCCACGTGGGGGCAGGCTGCGGGATGCCAAAGCCGATAAAGCTTAAGGCGGATTCGGCAATAATCATGGTCGCCATCATCAACGTAGCATTGACGATAATCGGCCCGATGGCATTCGGAATGAAATGCCTGAAGATGATACGCAGGTCGCCGGCACCGATGGCTCTGGCCCCGAGGATGAATTCCTGCTCCCTAAGCGAGAGGAAGGTTCCGCGTACGATACGGGTCAGTGTTGGCCATGAGGTAAGGGCGATTACGGTGACAAAGATACCTATCGTTATTTTTTCGAGCAGGGCCATGATCGTAAGGGCGAGTACTAGAAAGGGAAGGGCCAGCATGAGGTCTGCTGCACGCATGATCAATCCATCAATTTTTCCACCGTAAAAGCCTGCCAGGGCACCGGTGACCACTCCGATGATCAAGGTGAACAGCATGGCACTGAAGCCGACGAGAAGGGAAACGCGCCCACCGTAGAGGAGCCGGGCAAAATTGTCCCTGCCTGAGCTGTCCGTTCCGAGGATATGTTCCGAGGATGGGGGGCGTTCAACCAGCATGAGGTCGCCTTTCCTCGGGTCATGGTCGGTGAGCAGGGGAGCAAATATTACGGCAATAACAATCAATAAAAGTACAATCAAGCCGGCAACTGCCAGCTTGTTTTTAAGGAAGCGTTCCAGTGCCAGCTGGAAAGGGCTCTTGGAGGCATCATCTGCCAAAGAGTAATCTTTATCCACTATCATTCACCTCCATCATAACGGATTCTGGGATCGACAATGCTATAGAAAATATCTGCCAGCAGATTCCCAATCAGGATGGCGACTCCGAGCAGCAGGGTGATCGCCATGATCACCGGGTAGTCCCTGTTAGTGATGGAATTGATGAATAATGTACCCAGGCCAGGATAGTTGAAGACCTGCTCGGTGATGATAGCGCCGCTAAGCAGGACACCGAATTCAAAACCCATCAAGGTGACGATCGGTATGATGGCATTTCTTAAAGTGTGTTTGTATAATACGTTTCTGTCTGTCATTCCCTTCGCCCTTGCTGTCCGAATATAATCACTCCCCAACACATCCAAAACCTCTGATCTCATGTAACGCATATAGGTCGCTGTTCCGGCAAGACCCAGTGTAATAGCGGGAAGAATCATGTGATGCAGCCGGCTCAACAAGGCATGCAGGCCGGTCGATTCAACCCCCGTGATGGTCCCCTGTGCAGGGAACCAGCCTAGTTTGATCGATAGGAAATAAATAGCAATGAGACCGAAGAAGAAGTTCGGGATGGCAAGCCCCAGAAAACCGAATGCGGTAGCACTGTAATCCAGGAGAGAGTAGGGGTTGCGGGCAGAATAGATGCCGATAGGGATAGCGACCAACAATGTGATTCCAAGCGCCAGCATGCCAAGGTGGATGGTATTCATGATTCTCTCTTCAATGAGGCTGGATACCGTCCTGCCTTTGTAATACATGGACTCCCCGAAATCCCCTTTTGCCATCGACAGAGCCCAGTGGGCATACTGTACAGGCAAGGGGTCATTAAGGCCAAGTGCCTCCCGCTGCTGTTCATATACCTCGGGATTGATGTCAGGGTCAAGTATCCGCCCGGTGAACGGGTCTCCCGGCGCCGTTTTTGCAAGGGTAAATACAATCATGGAAAGCATGAGCAGCATAGGGATGAAGACGAGTATTCTCCGGATGACGTATTTATGCATTTCCTTTCCCCCTATAGAGAAGGAGAGTATGCTAGGGGCATACTCTCAAACTACTGGTTATTTT
The DNA here is from genome assembly GCF_042643265.1 of Virgibacillus sediminis. Lineage (NCBI taxonomy): Bacteria > Bacillati > Bacillota > Bacilli > Caryophanales > Bacillaceae > Virgibacillus > Virgibacillus sediminis. Next base: position 3,991 of record NZ_JBHRRZ010000037.1, read on the forward strand.
CCTTTATTCGGCATCTTCCACCCACCATAGATGGGCATTGTTATACATCGTATATGGAAGCGGGTCTACTCCGTGGAGCCGGTCATTATAGGCCCAAAGGCTGTTTTGGGCATACAGCAGCAGGGCGGGAAGATCCTCGGAGAACAAGGCTTGCCACTCGGCGTATACTTCTTTCCGGAAATCTTGTTCAAATGCTTCGGGTGCTTTCATCGCTTTTTGCAGCAGTTCAGTGGATTCAGGGTTATTCCATCTGGAGAAATTATAAGCTGCCTTCGTTCCCCACAAACCGGTAGGATCCGGGTCTGTGCTGGCCAGGCTCCAGCCGATCAGGTAAAGATCCCAGTCGGTATTATCGTTGGTTAGCCCCTCTACATAGGCGGTCATTTCTTTCGGCTGCCGCAGGTTCACATTAATGCCGACTTCTTCAAGCTGCTGTTCAATAAGAGGCGCAGATCGCTCACGCAGCTCATTGCCGGTAGGATAATCCATGTTCAGAACCCATTCGTTTCCATCAGGGTCCTCGCGGAAACCATCTCCATCTGTATCCACGTACCCTTCCTCCTCGAGCATAGAGGCGGCCAATTCCGGGTCATAGCTATAGTTGGTTGCGGCATTTTCATCGTACGCCCAGAACTGTGTAGCTATTGGTGAATTGATCGGCTGACCCCGGCCATACAGGAGTCCATCCACCAGTCCTTGCCTGTTGACTGCATAGGCAATAGCTTGGCGGACCTTAGGATTGGAGAGCTTCTCATTAGGTATCCAGTTATCCGGTTCTATAGCCCCGGACTCTACATCCTCTGTGGTCCTATGGTTATGCTTGAAGCCGAGAATCTGATAACCGAAATCAGGCTGTTCAATGATTTCAATGTTGCCGAATGCTTTTACCGTTTCATAATCAGCAGGTGGAATGCCGTTTGGATCTGCTATGAAATCCAGTTCCCCGGATTCAAGAAGTCCGGTCATGACGGATTGGGCAACGACCTTCCATACGAGACGGTCGAGATATGGGGATCCCTGCCAGTAATCATCATTTCTCTCAAGGATGTATTGCTCCCGCTCAATCATGTCTGTGAATTGGAATGGGCCGGTTCCGATGACTTTACCGGCTTCGCGGGATTCCGGTGCTTCCGGCATTTCTGCTACTGGAATGTCGGCGAATATATGTTCAGGTATAATTGGAAAGCTTGCATAGTAGAGCGGGTTGATGTTCGGTTCGGAGAACTTGAAGGTGACCGTATGATCATCTTCGGCAATGACCCCTTCGAATTTTTCTGTGTCCCCGGAGCTGTATGCTTCATACCCCAAGAGGGGCTCCACATAAGCAGTACGAATACCGCCGGCAGATACATAATCCGGGTCTGACATAGATTGATAGGTGAAGACCACGTCATCTGCTGTAAATTCCTCTCCATCATGCCAGGATACCCCTTGTTCAAGGGTAAAGGTGATTTCCGTTTGATCTTCGTTGGTCTCCCACTTACTGGCCAAGTTAGGTACGAATTCCAGACTATCATTCTGGCTGACCAGCCCTTCATGGGTAAAATCGAGAATATTTGCTTCATAGGACTCTTCATAAAATATAGGGTTGAACATGCCTGCAGGGGCTGAGTACATCGCCCCGGTCAAGGTGCCGCCTGTCTTTGGTCCGCTGTCTTCTCCTTTCTGTTCTTCTGTACCGTCTGCATCTTCTGTCTGTGTATCACTAGAATCATTGGAATTATTGCATGCAGCAAGAATTATGCCTAGAAAGAGAAGAAGCAATATCAGAGACAGCCAGTGTTTCGGTAGTTTAGCCAAACCAATCTCCCCCTTTTCTTATGTTAAACCTTTGCTGATATTCGTTCACCCCCTTCTTAGGTTAAAAGATATATATTAGCAAAAAATTCACGGTAGAACCAAGGTGAAAATAAGACTATAATGCCAGGACATAATCAGGCTGTTTAACCCAAATGGTAAATAATGTACTTAATTAGCGAAGCATATTTCCGCAGTGGTTACTTTCGCTAAACAAGATTTCTAGATTCTCTATTCTTCACTTGTATATAAGTGGCAGGCGACCTGATGATTCCCCTGCATTCTCGTCAATTCCGGCCGTTCAGTAGAACATTTACTATAGGCAAATGGGCATCTGGTGCGGAAAGCACAGCCTGAAGGTGGATTGGAAGGGCTTGGCAGATCACCGGATAATTTGATTTTCTGCTTTTTTGTCGGATTTCCGTTAGTTTTCACGGTTGGTATAGATGATAGAAGGGCTTTGGTATAAGGATGGAGAGGCTGCTCATACAGGTCCTTTTTGTCTGCGATTTCTACGATTCTTCCCAGATACATGACGGCGACCCGGTCGCTGATATGTTTCACCACGCTCAAGTCATGGGCAATAAATAAATAGGTCAACCCCAGCTCATCCTGCAGGTCTTTCATCAGATTCAGTATCTGAGCCTGAATGGATACATCCAGAGCCGAGACTGGTTCATCACAGATAACGAATTCCGGTTCGACGATTAATGCCCTGGCAATGCTGATCCGCTGTCGCTGCCCTCCGGAAAACTCATGGGGGTATTTTTGGAGATCCTCCTTTTGAAATCCCACCTTCTCCATCATGCTCAAAACCTTTTTCTTCCGCTCGGCATGTGAAAGCTTTGTTTGGACCCGGAGCGGCTCTTCAATTAATTCCGAAATACTCATTTTGGAATTGAGCGAACCAAATGGGTCCTGGAAGACCATCTGCATGTGTCTCCGATGGGGCCGTATTTCCCTTTGCCTCAATTTGCTCAAATCCGTGCCATTAAAGATAATCTTCCCTTCTGTAGGGTTCAGCAGCCTGAGCATGACACGGCCTAATGTCGACTTGCCTGAGCCGGATTCACCAACTATTCCCAGTGTCTCCCCCTTGGAAATATGGAGGGTGATGCCGTCGACAGCTTTCACGTGCCCGATAGTCCGTTTGAGAATTCCGCCTTTAATAGGGAAATATTTTTTAACATCCTTAACATCGATAAGTACATTATCTTTTTCAGCTGTCATGTTCAGACACTCCTTTTTCATATAAATAGCACCGGATGAAATGGTTGGAGTCCACCTTCTCCATGGCAGGAGTGACCTCTCTGCATTTGTCCATCACATAAGGGCAGCGGGCGGAAAAGCGGCAGCCGATGGGAAATTGGTGGGCCGGCGGAACAGTCCCCTTAATGGTTCCCAGGCGATCGACCTCCACATCCATGGAAGGAAGGCTTTCCAGCAGGCCCTTTGTGTATGGGTGCTTATTGCTTTCCACTAGCTTTGCGACAGGGGATTCTTCGACAATCTGACCGCCGTACATGACTAATACACGATCCGCATACTCGGCAACGATTCCAAGATCATGGGTGATCAACAGGAGTGCCATCTGGTATTTATCTTTCATGTCCTTCAGCAGGTCTAGAATCTGAGCCTGCATCGTAACATCGAGAGCGGTTGTGGGTTCATCGGCAATCAGCAGGTTTGGGTTGCAGGAAATGGCCATGGCGATCATCACCCGCTGTCTCATTCCACCGGACAGTTGATGCGGATACTCATCCACCACCGATTCAGCTCGCGGGATTCCTACCGTTTTTAGTAGATTGATAGTTTTATCGCGTGCTTCTTTTTTTGGAAGCTTTAAGTGTTTTCGGAGAACCTCCGAGATCTGATTTCCTACCGTAAAGACAGGGTTCAGGGCAGTCATAGGTTCTTGGAAAATCATAGACATTTCTTTGCCGCGGATCGCGGTCATTTCTTTATCGGTCAGTGGCAGGAGGTCTATTCCATTAAGTGATATACTGCCATCGACAATACGGCCGGGTTTGGCGACCAATTGCATAATAGAAAGAGCCGTCATGCTTTTTCCGCTGCCGGATTCACCAACAAGAGCAACTGTTTCTCCCGGAAAGATGGAGAACGAAATATTATCGACGGCCTTTGCCGTCTGGTTATCCTCCATATGAAAATGGGTCTGGAGGTGATCTACCGTAAGTACTGGATTGCTGCTCATACGAACACTCCATTCGGAAAAAGGGTTAAAAGAATAAAAGATGTCCGTATAAGATATGTATGCGCGCTTCATTATATTCTGGCCGCTAACTACTTTGGGGAAGGTTCAACCGCCTTCCCCAAATTTTCTTACTACCATCCACTTGATGAGGGCACCGGTGCCTAGCCCGATCGGAAGAAACAGGATCGGCAGCCACACCGGTCCAATCAGGTATCCGAACAGAGTGAAATTTGGTGAAAAAATCAAACCGAGTGTGACAAAATAGGCGGAAAAAACCAAAGGGAGATAGGCGAAGGGCTTTTCACCGCCGCCGGCATCCCTGTATGCGTCCCAAATCGCAAAAAAATAAAGGCAGGGATAGAACATCAACCACATATAATTGGTCTGCTCCACAGCTTCCTGCATTTGCCCGTGGAAGCTTAAAACAATGATTCGGTTGAAGTTTCCCATCACATTGATGATGAATTCCAACCCTATCAGCAGGATTCCCTTGATGTATTTGCGGTTCAGCAATTGGGCGAATCCCGGCAAGGCGACACTCCAAAGGATTGCTTCCAGCTTTCTGCTTCTTTTCATGGCAAGTGTGTTCATAGCATTATCATTTCCATTATTTTTTTGTCGTTCGGGCTTAGTCTATCGAAAAAATAATAAATTTATTCAAGAACAGTTCCCACCAAATTTGTATAAAATCCACCACTAATGGGAATCTAAGAGTGTTGTCCAGAGGAGGTGGAAGGATGTCGGGACGAAGGTTCAGAATGAAGAAGCAAGGCCAGGCGACGGGAAGCGGCAGCCCTCTAAAAAAGGATCTTCAGAAGAATTTGAGTGACTTAAAGGCGGTGCTTGGCGAGCCCGATGACCTGGTGGTCAGGAAGTTCACTTTAAGCGGCGGGGATAGCGGAGCCCTTGTCTATTTGGCGGGAATTTCTGATAAAGATATGATACATAATAATATTTTGAAAAACCTTCAATTCCTTACCCTGCCTGAGAAGGGGAAGAAATTGGGCGATGTTGTATACCGGGAAGTCGTTTCTATTACGGATGTGACAGAAAAGCAGGCATTTGATGAAGTAATGCTTGCTGTGCTGGCGGGCGACACAGCCCTTCTTATAGACGGGACAGATACAGCAGTCATTATGGGCACTGCAGCAGCGGAAACCCGCTCCATAGAGCAGCCTCCCTCAGAGCCGCTGATCCGGGGGCCGAGAGATGGTTTCAATGAAAGCATAAACACCAATCTTTCACTAATCAGGCAGGAGGTCAGAGACGAAAATCTCCGGTTCAAGCACCACCAGATTGGAAGACGTGCTAGAAAAAAACTGGTAGTCAGTTATATCGAGGGGATTGCCCATCCGGACATGGTGAAGGAGGTCAATCGCAGGCTGGAGTCCATCGACATCGATTTTGCTCCAGAATCTGGTTATATCGAGCAATCCATAGAGGACAGTTTTTTGTCACCATTCCCACAGATGCTGAATACGGAGCGACCAGATCGAGCAATAGCTCATCTGATGGAGGGGAAGGTGATTATCCTGCTGGACGGGACGCCATTTGTACTGATAGCCCCCGTAACCCTGGCGAACACCCTGCAATCACCCGAGGATTATTATGAAAGGTGGATTGTCGGGACACTAATAAGGGTCTTGAGGTATCTGGCGGTATTTCTGTCTTTATTCCTTCCATCCCTCTATATTGCCTTAGTTTCCTATCATCCCGGGATGATTCCATCAGACCTGGCATTCTCTATCTCAGCAACGAGGGAAGGAGTGCCGTTCCCTTCTTTTATTGAAGCAGTATTAATGGGTGTCACGATGGAGCTTCTCCGTGAAGCAGGTGCCAGGCTACCAACAGGGATCGGGCAGACCATCGGGATCGTCGGGGGGCTGGTCATCGGGGAGGCGGCGGTCGGTGCCGGAATAGTGAGCCCGATCATGGTCATCATTGTTGCCCTAACGGCTATCGCTTCCTTTACCAACCCGGCTTATAGTGTGGCTATTGCCTTTCGCATGATGCGGTTCGGTTTTATGATTGCTGCTGCTTTCTTAGGTTTGTATGGGATTGTGCTGCTCTACATTGCTATTAATGTACATTTGGTCAACCTGAAAAGCTTCGGCATTCCTTATACCGCCCCCTTCTCTCCAAGCTTTCCCGGGGCATGGAAAGACCTGGTGCTACGTGCGCCAATGTCAATGATGACAAGGAGACCGGCATATATGTGGCCGGCGGACAAGAAGTCAGGTAGTTCAGGAAGGAAGCAAAAATGAAGGATTTCAAATATGCAGATGAGTATATCAGTGAAAAAGATATTATGATTGCCGTTCCTTCTGTGGTGATTGCTATTGGAATCTTGCAGCTGCCGAGAAGTATTGCGGAAGAGACGGTAGCTGCGGACGGCTGGTTATCCATCCTGGCAGGCGGGATAATGGCTATGCTCATAGTATGGGTGGTGGCCAAGTTGGCATCCCGGTTTCCCGGCCAGTCCTTCCTTGAGTATGCCTCTTCCCTGATAACGAAGCCGGCGGCCATTATCCTTCTTTTTTTGTTTGTCATTCAGAGTATACTTTTATCGGCATACGAGGTAAGGGCTATAGCCGGAACAGCTCACCGCTATTTGTTCGAGGAAACACCTGTAGAGGTTGTTGCCCTGTCTTTTCTCTTGATTGTTATCTATGCAGTGGCGGGCTCCAGGGCAGGGATATTTCGGCTGAATGCTCTTTTCCTTCCGATCGTTTTCTTCCTTTCTTTCATTCTGATCCTCTTTTCCATCGGGTTTATAGATATAGATAATCTGCTGCCTGTATTCCAGACGGATATGAGAGGGTATGTACAGGCAACCAGGGAGGGGGTGCTTTCCTATACTGGGATCGGTATCCTGTTCTTTTACATCGCATTTGTCAGAAATCCTCGGACAGTGGCGCAAAAGGCAGTCTATGGCCTGTCCAAGGCTGTTCTATTGTATATTTTCCTCTTTATTACCTGTATAGCGGTTTTCGGCAATGTTTCAACCGCCAATATCACCTATCCGACCGTTGAGTTGTCTAAGGCGGTGGAAATCCCGGGAGGTTTCTTTGAACGGTTTGAAGCATTGTTTTTCGTCATATGGATTATGGCTATTTTCAATACGACCGTGATGGCTTTTGATATTGGTTTGCTGTTGTTGAAGCAACTTTTCCCCAATGTACGGAAGGAAAGGTTTGTAATTGTGTTGTCACCTTTTGTTTTTTATATCAGCACAATACCGAGGAATTACAATGAATTAGACCTGTTCGGAACGATCATGAGCCACTACGGGCTGTTGCTGACAGTTGCTGCCGCACTGATCCTCTGGATTGCGGCCAAATTCAAGGGGGTGAAACAGGGTGAAAAAAACTAAGATCCTCTTGCTCATTCTGTCCGTCATTCCTCTGCTTGCCGGATGTTGGGACAGTCTGGAAATAGAGGAAAGGGGGTTTTTGGTAGGGATTGCCGTTGATTTGCTGGAAAAGCAGGATAATGGCAGCTATCAGTTGGAAATGACCGAGCAGATCGTCAATCCTGCCGGCTTGGGAACGCCTGGCGGCACAGGTGGACAGACACCAGCATTTATTAATGTCTCTGCCAGCGGGACCTCTCTCTATGACATCAACAGCAAAATAACGGAAAAGTCGAGCAGAGTGCCGTCTCCTCAGCATCTGATCATCATTCCTGTTTCAGAGGATGTGGCAAAGGAGGAAGAATTGTTTGCAGACGTCATGGATGTTTTCCTGAGGCAGCAGCATATGAGGAGGGGGATCAAGGTAGTGATTGTCCAAGGAGAAGCAAAGCGGATATTGGACGTACAACCGGATATTGAAAACTTTCCTGCACAGTATATGGAGGCAATCATGGAAAGCTCGGCAAAAAATCCAACCATTATAGAAGCAGTAACCGCTGGGGATATCCATGAGTATCTCCTAAAGGAAAAAAGCTTTATTCTTCCTCGTATGTCCATTACGGAAGAAAGTGAAATCAAGTATGAAGGGGTCGCAGTGTTCCGAGGTGATTCTTCTCAAATGGTCGGATCCCTCAATGGGAGAGAGACAAGAGGATTAAATTTTATTAAGGGAGATCATCAGCAAGGAGCCCTTCCCGTCGATTGGGATGGCAAAGAAACGGTTATCAATGTTGGAAAAGCCGGCAGCAAATTGACGTTGGAAGAAGAACATGAAGATAAACTTGTATTTTCCTTGGATATAACTGTCGGTGGAACCATTGCGGAAACATTCAGCAATCAGGATATATTTCAAGGGAAGAACCGTGAGGACCTTATCCGGGTGATGGAGGATGAGGTTAAAAAAGTAGCAGAAGATACCATTTCGAAAGTGCAGGAAGAGCTAAAGGTGGATGCCTTTGATTTTTCCTCCCACTTGCAGCAACATCATTACAAGCTATGGAAAAGGATCGAGGATCATTGGGATAAGGGGAAGAATATTTTCAGCAACAGTGATATCAAAGTGACAGTCAAGGGTGAAATCTACCAGCCAGGAAATATCAACCAGACAAAAGGGAATGAAGAGGGAGGTTAGAAAATGTGGGCAACCATAGTGGAACGGCTGCCAACGATGATAGAACTTATTTGCACCATCCTGGCCTTTGCCATTCCTTACACGGTATACAAAGTTAATAGGAGTCTGCGGGAAAGCGGAGATCCTGCATGGAAGAAAGCGGAGCAGCAGAAATAATGCTGTTCTGCTTTTTTATGTAGGCAGAAAACCACATTCTGATTATAGATGCATGGCTATAACCCAAGGCCCAACCATTACCTACCTCCCATTGGGCGGTGGTGCATCATTCTGTTACACTTTTGGTAAAAGGAAAGGGGCTGATAAAATGGATGGTCGTACATTCAGACAGCTGGATGCGACAGATTTGGCGGAACTGCTGAAGCAAAAGGAAATATCCCCCAAGGAACTCTTGGAGATCAGCTTCCGTCAGCTGGAAGAAGTGAATCCTTTATTGAACGCTGTCGTACATGAACGGAAAGAGAAGGCTTTAAAGGAAGCGGAGTCTGCCAATGTGGAGGGAGCTGCGTTTGCAGGGGTACCGATTCTATTGAAGAATATTTCGCAAAGCTTGAAAGGAGAGCCATTGACTTCGGGTTCGGCGCTTTTAAACGGGATGATCGCCCGGGAAGATTCCAATTTGGTTGCCAAACTCCGTGAAGCGGGATTTCAGTTTATGGGGCATACGAACACACCGGAATTTGGATTAAAGAATATTACCGAGCCGGTACAATACGGACCAACCAGGAATCCGTGGAACACCGCATATTCACCGGGCGGGTCAAGTGGCGGGTCGGCCGCTGCGGTTGCCGCAGGGATTGTCCCTGTCGCTGGAGCGAGTGATGGCGGCGGCTCCATACGCATCCCCGCATCGTTCAGCGGGATATTTGGCCTGAAGCCAACCAGGGGACGGACACCGGTCGGACCGGGGACCGGAAGGCAATGGCAAGGTGCTTCCATCGATTTTATCCTTTCCAGAACGGTACGGGACAGTGCAGCCATGTTGGATATTCTGCAGGTATTCCAGCCGGAAGCGGCCTTCCATATACCTATGTTTGATGGAAAGTATCAGGAATTTATACAGCGGGATCTCCATCGTAGGCTGCGTATTGCCTTTACAACCGCCTCTCCAGTCGGTACACCGGTTTCCAATGAAGCGATCCAAGCTGTCAAGAAAACGGTAAATTGGCTGGAAATGCAAGGCCATGATGTGGAGGAAAAAGGCAATGGTGTCGATGGTATTCAATTAATGAAGAATTATTATCTAATGAACAGTGGGGAAATTTCCTCTGTGGTCAGGAAGCTGGAACAGTCTATGGGAAGAGAATTGACCGCAGATGATATGGAAATAGAGGCATGGCTGCTGAATGAGGCAGGAAAGAATGTATCGGCCGCAGAATTTTCCGCCAGCCTTGCATCTTGGGATGATGCCGCCGCCCAGATGGCTGCATTACACGAGACGTATGATTTATACATCACACCCGCAACTGCCTGGCCCGCCCCTAAAGTGGGCGAGCTGAACCATGGAGAGGACAAGCAAGATGAATTACAGCATGGTATCAAGGAGAGCACACCCGAAGAACAGCAGCAGCTTATTTATGATATGTTTCTGCCAAGCCTAACCTATACCCCTTTTACACAGCTGGCGAACTTGACGGGACAGCCCGCCATGTCAGTTCCCGTACATCTTACCGATGAAAAGCTTCCGCTTGGGGTGCAGGTCATGGCTGGTAAAGGAAGAGAAGAGCTTCTTCTGCAGCTGGCCTTCCAACTGGAACAGAGTAATTTATGGATTCATGCTGGAAATCATCCTTCTATGGAAGTGAATTGATAGAATTGGTGACCAATTCCTAATGAAAGGGAACTGCGCTATTATTGCACTAAGGCCCATTCTTGCGAAATATTTCATTATTTTTATTTTAAATTTTAGTATTTAAATTATATTCCAATCTGGATATAATGAAATTCTCATAAAAACCAAACACCATTTTCAAATATTTCAGATTTGGTTATAGGGAAGGGGTATTAAAAATGGCTAAAGGTAATAAAGGCTTCTTTCAGCGTAGCTTGGATGGAATAGAAGTAGTTGGTAATAAGCTGCCGCATCCGGTAACGCTGTTTGCTATTCTTGCCTTCCTCGTTCTGCTGCTCTCCGCAGCCCTCCAGCCATTGGGCATCAGTGTGGAACATCCCGGGGAAGAAGGAACGATGGTAGAAATCAAGAACCTTTTGAACGCAGAGGGAATTGAGTATATATTTGGAAGTATGACGGATAACTTCATCGGCTTCGCTCCACTTGGTGTGGTGCTTGTAACGATGCTCGGTATCGGTGTTGCTGAACGCACCGGCTTGATCAGTGCGCTTTTGCGCGGGTTTGTATTATCTATCCCAAACCGGTTCATTACGGTCGGTCTAGTCTTTGCCGGTATCATGTCCAGTGTGGCATCTGATGCTGGTTATGTTGTGCTGCCTCCTCTTGGTGCGTTGATTTTTGCAGCGCTTGGAAGGCATCCGCTGGCTGGTCTCGCAGCAGCATTCGCCGGGGTATCAGCCGGTTTCAGTGCCAACCTGCTACTCTCTGGAACAGACGTGATGCTTGGTGAGATGACGATAGCTGCTGCTTCGATTATCGATCCGGCATACGCGGACCAGATGAACATTGCTATGAACTGGTACTTTATTGCGGTTTCCGTATTTGTGCTGACATTTATTGGTACTTGGGTTACAGAGCGCGTGGTTGAGCCACGGCTTGGAACCTATAAAGGGGAAAAGGAAGAAGGAGAATTGGAAGGGCTGACTGCCATTGAAAGAAAAGGCCTTATTTGGTCTGGGGTTGCTGTAGCAGTTGCTCTTGTCCTGACAGCTCTGCTGATCCTTCCGCCGGATGCTCCGCTGCGTGGGACAGAAGGTAATACCATGGACCAGATCATCCAGTCTCCTTTCATGAGTTCGCTTGTTCCAATTATAGCGATTCTCTTCTTTGTGCCTGGTTTGGTATATGGGCTGGTAACGAAGACGGTCCGCAGTGATAAGGATGTAGCTGCACAGATGAGCGACACCATGGCGTCCATGGGGATGTTTATTGTTCTTGCCTTTACTGCTGGTCAGTTTGTGGCATATTTCAACGAGTCCAACATGGGTCTTGTACTCGGTGTCTATGGTGCAGAGTTCTTGGACAATGTCAATTTGACAGGTATTCCATTGCTTCTCTTGTTTATCCTGATCACCGCCTTCATCAATATTTTCATCGGCAGCGCATCAGCCAAATGGGCGATGATGGCACCGATCTTTGTACCGATCATGATGCAGTTGGGGTATTCACCAGAGCTTACACAGATGGCTTACCGTGTGGCTGATTCCACTACCAACATCATCTCACCGTTAATGACGTATTTTGCCATTATTATTGCATTCGCACAGAAGTACGATAAAAAGATGGGGATAGGAACACTTGTTGCTACGATGATCCCTTACTCTATCTATTTCCTAGCCGGATGGACGATCATGCTTATCATTTGGCTGCTGTTCGGTATTCCACTGGGACCAAACGGCCCGCTTCATTATTAATAAATAAAAAAGGCAGTATCCTTCTCCCTCGTGAGAATGGTGCTGTCTTTTTTTATGCTGGGTATAAAGTTGCGCCTCTGTTCTTTCTTGTTTCAGTCCCTCTGGCAGAGGATACATATAAAATAGGAATGGAAGGAGGTACGGCATGACTGCAGAAGTAGTAATCATGAATAAACTGGGTATGTCCCTTGCCGCAGACAGCGCCATCACCAGCGGCAGGGACGGGATACAGAAAGTATATAATTCGGCAAACAAATTATTTTCCCTCTCCAGGGAACATCCTGTCGGCATCATGGTGTATGGTGCGGCTTCTTTTATGGAAGTGCCATGGGATGTGATCATCAAATCTTACAGGGATTACCTGGGAAACAAGAAATTCGCTGACCTGACCCATTATGCAGATGATTTGATGGATTTTCTGCAGAGGGATGAGCGGTTTACAAACAAGGATGTGGAGAGCGTCATTGTCTACCGGACATTCTCTGATGTTTTAAAGCGGGTGGTCAGAGAAGTGGAAGGCCATATAGACGAAGCGGAAGACGTGGAGGACAAAGACGTTACGGAATGGTTGAAGAGCAGTGTGAGAAGCAGGATAGAGGAGTATCGAGAGAAGGAGGAGGAGATCCTCCAGTTGGACTATCAGCAGTTCAAAGACACTTTTCAATCGGTGGTGAATGAAATCCAAGAAGAATTGATTACTTACGAGGTGCCTGAAGAATTGAAAGAAGATCTCTATATATTGGCTTTCGAAGCATTAAGGAAAGATTATTTTAGTGTGGGCAGCACCGGCCTGGTCATCTGTGGCTACGGGGAGAAGGAGATCTTCCCCCATATGCTGAATTACCGGTTGGAAGGATCTGTATTTGGCCAAATGAAATATAAACTGCTGAAAGAGCGGAAAATCAGCTACACCAATGATGAAGCAGATGGAACAGCCTCCATCACCGCTTTTGCCCAACGGGAAATGGTGGATTCTTTTATCGGTGGGATTGAGCCAAATATGGAAGAAGCCATTTTCGGAATCATTGACCGCGTGTTGGCAAGCTATCATGAGCAAATACAGAAGCACCTGGATATCAACTTTTCAGAAGAACAGGTTACAGAACTGAAAAATCTGGGTAATGAAGTATATGACTCCATTGAAGAAGCAGTGGATGAATACCAGCAAAATAATTATATCGAACCTCTGCTTGGTGTGGTGAGGTCGCTGCCGAAAGAAGAACTTGCAGAGATGACGGAAGCCTTGATTAATCTGACTTCCTTCAAAAGGCGGGTAACCAGGGCAACTGAATCGGTAGGTCCGCCAATAGATGTGGCAGTCATCACAAAAGGTGACGGTTTTATCTGGATGAAACGCAAGAATTACGTCAATGCGGAGATCAACTCCCGGTTTTAAAGGGGGAAAGGGGTGGAAGGCATGGGTGCCAGGAAAGAGAAGCCGAAGACAGACTCATTTTTTCGACTGCCGAAAGAAGACCGGATAGACTTGGACTTGGAAGAACAAGAAAAACAGGAAAAAGATACTGTAGCTGAAAAAGTGTTGAACAAACTAAATGATAAATATACAAATAATTAGATGCTAAGCGCCGGGCGACCGGCGCTTTATTAATTGACGGAGCGGACGGCGATGAAGGGTGAAGTATATCGGCGGGCGTTTGGTGGTATTAGCAGGAAGCGCATTGTATCGCTGGTATAGCGGTTTTATCAGCAGGAGGCAGATTATATCGCTAGCAGAGCGGTTTTATCAGCAGCACTGGCTAATCCGGACTGGTGCTTTTCAATTAAGTTACAAATCTATCAAACCGAGCATGCTATGTTTAAGAAAAATTTGAGGTGGAAAATAAAATACTGTAGGCGAGAGATTACCTAATCTTACAGGAGAGGAGATGACTGAAAATGGCTGATAATAATAAACGTAATAATAAGAAGAACATGTCTCTTGAAGAGGCAGGGCGCAAAGGCGGTAAGCAGACTGCCCGCAACCATGACCAGGAGTTCTTCGAGGAAATTGGTAAGAAGGGCGGAGAAGAAAGAGCCCGCCAGAGCAAAAACAATAATTCCTAATTTTAACAAAAACCGATATGTTTAACAACAAAAAAGATGTGGAAAACACATTAATGAAACGGCGGAAGCCGAATTAACCGAAAGGAGATGTTAAGAATGGCAAAAAATAATAATAGACGCAACAATAACCAAAACATGTCCCTGGAGGAAGCAGGACGTAAAGGCGGTAAAACAACTGCCCGCAACCATGATCAGGAATTCTATGAAGAGATTGGTAAAAAAGGCGGAGAAACAACTGCCCAAAACCATGACCAGGAATTCTATGAAGAGATCGGTCAAAAGGGCGGGGAAACTACTTCCCGTAAATACGATCAGGAATTCTATGAAGAAATCGGCGAAAAAGGCGGCAAGGAACGTGCCCGTCAAAACCGTAACAATAAGTAACTGAAACAGCTTTTTCAGGATGTTTTGCGAAGGACTGAAAGTGGAAAAGGCTTAGTGAAGACACTTTACTGACTATACCGAAAGGAGATGTTAAGAATGGCAAAAAATAATAATAGACGCAACAATAACCAAAACATGTCCCTGGAGGAAGCAGGACGTAAAGGCGGTAAGACAACTGCCCGCAACCATGATCAGGAATTCTATGAAGAGATTGGTAAAAAAGGCGGAGAAACAACTGCCCAAAACCATGACCAGGAATTCTATGAAGAGATTGGCCAAAAAGGCGGGGAAACAACATCCCGCAATCATGACCAAGAATTCTATGAAGAGATCGGTCAAAAAGGCGGGGAAACAACATCCCGTAACCATGACCAGGAATTCTATGAAGAAATCGGCCAAAAAGGCGGAGAAACCACTTCAAGAAATCATGACCAGGAGTTCTACGAAGAAATTGGTCAAAAAGGTGGGGAGACCACTTCTCGTGAACACGGCCAAGATTTCTATGAAGATATCGGTCAAAAAGGCGGAAACGTTCGTGGCCGCCAACAACAAAATAATAACAACAAAAATTCCTAATTTCAAGTTAAAACTTGGGAAAAACGGAAGGGATCTTCAACTCCCTTCCGTTTTTTTATGTTCAGAGAAATATAGATGCAGGACTTTAGAGGGGGGCCTTGAATGTTTAGAATCTACGCAGGCGGACCATACTAGTCAAGTAGCACGGGTCCTTTTCCTTCAAGGGCTTTTCTAGTATAGTTATAGTATGCTTGAACGTAAGAAATAGAGGTTAACGGAGGGAGTAGAAGATTACTATGCAGGAAACAATGGCTTATAATGAAAAAGTGGAAAAGATATTAACCAATATAAATAGAGTATTGATAGGAAAAGAGGAGATTGCTGTTCTTAGTCTGACAGCTTTGTTGGCTGAAGGGCATGTACTTCTTGAAGATGTGCCGGGTGTGGGAAAAACCATGCTTGTCCGGGCTTTGGCAACCTCTCTTGACTGCGATTTCCGAAGAATCCAATTCACTCCCGACCTCCTGCCTTCCGATGTAACAGGTGTATCCATCTATAATCCGAAAGAATTGGAATTTGAATTCCGCCCCGGCCCTATTTTGGGCAATGTCGTACTTGCAGA
Source organism: Virgibacillus sediminis (assembly GCF_042643265.1). Classification (NCBI taxonomy): domain Bacteria; kingdom Bacillati; phylum Bacillota; class Bacilli; order Caryophanales; family Bacillaceae; genus Virgibacillus; species Virgibacillus sediminis. The sequence goes on from NZ_JBHRRZ010000037.1 coordinate 19,676, forward strand.
CGAAATCAACCGAACCTCCCCGAAGACACAGTCATCCCTCCTGGAAGCGATGGAAGAGAAGAACATCACAGTAGACGGCAGGACCATTCCGCTCAGCAAGCCTTTCTTTGTCATGGCTACCCAGAACCCGATTGAATATAAAGGAACCTATCCCCTGCCAGAGGCACAGTTGGACCGGTTTCTTTTCAAGCTAAAGATGGGATATCCGGGGTTTGCTGACGAACTGGAAATGCTGGAGCGAACATCATCCAACCATCCGATCGAAACAGTGGAACCGGTGATTACCCGAGATGAATTACTGAACGTCCACGAGGAAGTAAGAAACGTATATATTGATAGAAATGTCCAGCACTATATTATTAATCTGGTAACGAACACAAGAAGCAACCCGTCCATCAAGCTGGGTGTAAGCCCGCGTGGGTCTATAGCACTGATGCGGGCGGCAAAGGCATATGCATATATTCAGACAAGGGATTATGTTCTCCCGGATGATGTGAAATATCTGGCTCCGTATGTGTTGTCACATAGAGTCGTTCTTACGGCAGAAGCAAAGTACAGTGAGATGACGAGTGAACAGATAATCGATTCTATCGTAAAGAACACCCACATTCCGATACGGAGGGAATTCCCTTGATGAAAGGCAGCATGAGATTTATCTGGAATCTGCTATTTATCCTCATCCTTTTTGCTGCCTTATTTGCGTATGCCATGTTTCAGGGTGGTTTTACCAGTTGGTTCCTGTTCTTTGGTTTCCTGCCTATTTTCCTCTATCAGTTGGCTTTTCTGTTCTATCCATTACGTCATTGGAAGCTGGAACGCGATATTAGTGCGGAGACAGTCAGGGCCGGTGATACCGTTACCGTGAAGGTCCGCATCGAACGCCGTTTTCCTTTTCCGCTGTTTTATTGCATTTTTGAGGAGGTTTTTCCGGAGGGCTTACATAAGAAAGACGAGCAGCAGCGTAAATACAGATACATGGCCCACCCGCAAAAATCCCGGATGGTCAGGGATGTGAAAAGGGCGGTTTTCCCTTCTTTCCGCCGGAGGTTTGAATTTTCCTATGAACTAAAGGATCTGCCCAGAGGAGTGCATGACTTAAATGGGGTGAAAGTGCGCACCGCTGATCTGTTCGGATTGGTCCGAAAAGAGTATCTTTTTCCGGTTAAGGATCAGTTGAATGTCTACCCGGCTGAGGTGCCTATCCAACTGGCAGACAAATGGAGCAGCTTGGGGGAAGGGAGTGCCGCTTCTTCTAGAACGTGGAATCATAGCAATATTGCCACCGGAGCCCGTGAGTATGCTCCGGGGGATAAGGTTGCTTGGATTGACTGGAAGCAGACGGCCCGCAGGAATGAAATCATGACAAAGGAATTCGAACAGGAAAAGGGAACGGATATTTTGCTGGTTCTCAACAGCTGCTGGCATCAGGGGATGAATATGCTGGCGTATGAGGCTGCAGTTGAAGTGGCTGCATCACTCCTTGCATTTATCCGTCGGGAGTCGGCTCAAGCTGGTCTGTTGATCGTAGGTGAGGAAAGTATCTGTTTTCCTGTCCATGAGGAAGAGCAGGCATCAAGGGCGGCCCAGCAGCTGGCGAAGATCCAGCCGTCACGAAGCGGCCCCTTTGTATGGAAGTTGAAGGAAGAGATATTCCGGTTGAAGGAAGAAAACGTCATATTATTTATTACAACCCAGTTGGATGAGGGGTGGATACAAACGATTCAACCCATGAAAGCCAGGTCGAAACAGGTAGTCATCCTCTTTGTCCAGGCCTCGGCATGGGTGTCGGAGAGGGAGAGGAATTTAGCGAATCAGATGAAAATGGAGGGGGTTGAAGTGATAGCTGTAACAGAGGATCATCTGTTGCAATCTCCGGTGAAGGTGGAGGGCGTATGACGGATAAAGGACATATGGATTTTCAGGCATTTATATTGGCAACCATCCTGTATCTCAGCGGCTTTTTCCTTTTCTTGGAATGGCTTTATCCGGTTGCTGAATTAACCGATACTGGCAATATAACTGTTTTCGTTTTGTTCGCCCTTTATTGTTTCATCATCACCTTGTTCCGGATGAAATGGTGGATATCCGTCCCATTAAAAGCGGCTGGGATGTTCTTCTTTATGAACCTGCTTTATTTCAGTGAAGCCTTCCTGATGTTGGGGTGGTTGAAGGCATTGGCAGGAGATGTGCTGTTTAACCTCGAATTAATGTTTTCACAGCAATGGGATGCGCTAACCCCGATGTTCCGTACATTATTGTTTTTCATACTGATCTGGCTGATGAGCTACCTTTTGTATTATTGGTTTGTCGTAATCAAGCGGATATTTCTATTTGTGCTGCTTACCATATTATATATTGCAGTACTGGATACCTTCACTGTGTACCAGGCGGAGCTGGCCATCGTCCGGGCTTTTGTCTTCTCGTTTGTTGCGTTGGGGATCGCTCACTTGATGAGGGAATTGAATGATGGATCGATCAAGCTATCACGCCCTGGGCAGGCCCTTGTTTTGCTGCTTCCGGTTATTGCAGTTGTGCTGTTCGTATCGTTCATCGGATTTGCTGCTCCTAAGCCTGCGCCGCAATGGCCGGATCCCGTTCCATTTATCCAGAGTGCCGCAAACGGAGCGGAAACGGGCGGCGGTTCTGTTGTGCAGAAGGTAGGCTATGATGAAGATGATTCCCGTCTGGGAGGCTCGTTTTCGCAGGATTACACACCAGTTTTTCAGGCAGAGGCAACGGAACGGCAGTATTGGAGAATAGAGACGAAGGATGTCTATACAGGAAAAGGTTGGGAGAGTTCCGGGGAGAGGGATTATCAGCTGCAGGAAGATGGCAGAATCTCTTTGGAAACCTTTGCCGATACCGTCGAGACCGAGAGTAGGACGGCATTATTGAAGTTCCAGGAGCATGCGGACTTGGAGAAGCTTGTTTATCCATATGGGGTGGAATCGGCTGATCACCCCGGGGCACAGTTTCTGCTGGACGATAGGACGGAAGCTGTCCAAACAAGGATCAATCAAAAAGTGGCTAATCTGAATGGATATTCTCTAACCTATGAGTATCCATCCTTTGAAATAAACCGTTTGCGAGAGGCTTCCGGGCAAGATCCGGAACATATAGCAGAGCGGTACACCCAGCTTCCGGAAGAGATGCCTGATCGGGTGCGGGAGCTGGCGGAAGAGATCACCGCCCCGTTCGGGAACCGTTACGACCAGACAAAAGCAGTGGAAAATTACTTCAGTGAGGCTAACGGATTTGCGTATCAGACTTCCAACGTCCCAGTTCCTGGAGAGGGACAGGACTATGTAGACCAGTTTTTATTTGACACCCAGGCAGGTTATTGTGATAACTATTCGACATCCATGGTCGTTATGCTTAGGTCCTTGGATGTCCCTGCGCGGTGGGTGAAAGGTTTTACCGGTGGGGAACGGCTTTATAATCAGGAAAGTTCCCTTGGGGAGGATTATCATGTATATGAAGTGACCAATTCCAACGCACATTCCTGGGTCGAAGTCTATTTTCCGGAAACGGGCTGGGTTCCTTTTGAGCCTACCCAGGGCTTTTCCAATCCTAGTGAGTTCTATACCGGCGGCGAGGATGGCGACCCGGGGGCGGAAGATGAGGTCCAGAATCCGGAAGAAGATGAGGAACAGAACAATGACCAGTCTGACGAGCAATTGCAGGAAGAAGAGGCAGATCCAGCATTTGCCAGCAATGAATCTTTTACAGGAGGAAGTTCGTCTGGATGGTGGCAGCTGTTAGCAGCAACTGCAGCGGCCGGCCTGGTGGTTCTTATGCTATACCTGTCTCGTTTCCGATGGCAGACCCTTTTATTGGAATGGCGTCTCCGGCAGGGTGGAGATGCAAAAGCCTGCCAAGCGGCATATCTCCATGTGATGAAAATTTTGGAAGCCAAAGGATGGCAGAAGAAGCCGGATCAGACATTAAGGGAGTATGCCGCCATGATAGATGAGCATTATGATACAGGAGAAATGGGCCGAATGACCGCACAGTATGAACGGATGCTTTACAAGGGAGAGGCGGAACCGGACCACTTAGAAGAACTGAGGCAATTATGGAAAAATTTAATTAACCGGATATTGGGTTGACCTTGTTTGTTCCGGTTAGTATGATTAGAACATATTAAATCTGAAATCACCTATTGCCTTTCGTATATCCTCGAAAATATGGTTCGAAAGTTTCTACCGGGGCACCGTAAATGCTCTGACTATGAAGGCAGTTATCTGATCGGTCTATGACAGTCTTCCCTTTTCATGGAGGCAGCTCATGAACCTGTATACCCGGATACCTGCCTTTTTGTTACCCGACTGTGTGCACGGGTGCAAAAGGCGATTATCCGGGTTTTATTATGCATAACCATTATGCAACAGTTAGGAGAGAGGAAAATGGAAACAAATGACATGATTCTGGTGTTGGATTTCGGCAGCCAGTATAACCAATTAATCACTAGGCGAATCAGGGAATTCGGCGTTTATAGTGAATTGCATTCCCATAAGCTGACAGCGGAAACGATCAAGAAAATGAATCCTAAAGGGATCATCCTCTCCGGCGGACCGCATAGTGTCTATGACGAAAACAGCTTCCGCTGCGATAAAGAAATCTTTGATTTGGGTATTCCGATTCTCGGTATTTGTTATGGCATGCAGCTGATGGCATTGCATTACGGCGGAAAAGTGGAAAAGGCATTGAACAGGGAATACGGAAAGGCGATGATTGATGCCGACACAGACACCGCCTTGTTCAAGAATGCACCGGAGAACCAATCGGTATGGATGAGCCATGGAGATAAAGTGATGGAAGCGCCAGCCTCCTTCAAGGTGGATGCTACCAGCCCATCTACTCCTATTGCTGCGATGAGCAACAAGGAAAAGAATTTATATGGAGTACAATTTCATCCGGAAGTGCGCCACACGGAATACGGCAACCAATTGTTGCAACAGTTCGTAAACGATGTGTGTGATACAACAGGCGACTGGACTATTGAAAATTTCATCGAACTGGAAACAGAAAAAATCCAGCAGAAAGTAGGGGACCGCAAAGTTCTGTGTGCCTTGAGCGGCGGTGTGGATTCTTCCGTGGTTGCAGCGCTGATCCATAAAGCAATCGGTGATCAGCTTACTTGTATCTTTGTCGATCATGGTCTGCTGCGGAAAAACGAAGCAGATGATGTCATGAAGGTATTTGCAGAAGACTTTAATATGAACATCATCAAGGTAGATGCTAAGGACCGCTTCCTTTCCAAGCTTCAGGGTGTGGATGATCCCGAAAAGAAACGGAAAATCATCGGCAACGAATTCATCTACGTTTTTGACGATGAAGCAGGCAAGCTGAAAGATATCGACTTCCTTGCGCAGGGGACTCTCTATACGGATATTATTGAAAGTGGTACAGAGACGGCACAGACAATCAAATCTCACCACAATGTCGGAGGGCTTCCGGAGGATATGCAGTTTGAGCTGATTGAGCCGCTGAATACGCTGTTCAAGGATGAAGTTCGGGAACTCGGGACCCAACTGGGCATCCCTGACCACATTGTATGGCGCCAGCCTTTCCCTGGACCAGGGCTTGCTATCCGCGTACTTGGCGAGGTGACCGAAGAGAAGCTGGAGATCGTCCGGGAATCGGATGCCATTCTCCGGGAAGAGATTGCTGCAGCCGGATTGGACAGGGATATCTGGCAGTATTTCACCGTATTGCCGAATATTAAGAGTGTCGGTGTCATGGGTGACTCCCGGACATACGATTACACCATCGGCATCCGTGCTGTAACTTCCATTGATGGTATGACATCTGATTGGGCCCGTATTCCATGGGATGTCCTAGGTAAAATCTCCACTCGCATTGTAAATGATGTGCAGCATATCAACCGAGTGGTGTACGACGTTACCAGCAAGCCACCGGCAACGATTGAATGGGAATAAACGAATTATATATAAAAAATTAATGACTTTGTTCGGTTTTTATTGACTGTTTCTGCTGATAGTAGTATTATAAGGGTATATTGTCATATGAAACGCGTATAATCTGGGGATATGGCCCAAGAGTTTCTACCAGACCGCCGTAAATGGTCTGACTACGCAGGAACAGTCACAGCTCTTTTTTGCATGGAGCTGTGTGTACTGAACTGTGCGGTAGCGCTCTTGGGATCCCCCAGGGGCGCTTTTATTATATGAAATAAAAATTAGATTGGTAGGGATCAGCAACGATGAAGAAATATTTTGGTTTTGAAGAATATGGCACAAACTATCGGACAGAATTTGCCGCCGGGATGACAACGTTCCTCGCAATGGCTTACATTTTGTTCGTCAATCCCGCCACTCTGGCTCTAGTAGGTATTGAGGAACTGCCTGAAGGAGTCACCCGTATGGATCAGGAAGCAGTATTTGCCGCTACGGCCATTGCCGCCGCCGTTGGTTCCCTGCTGATGGGCTTTGTGGCGAAATATCCAGTCGTTCTGGCGCCTGGTATGGGACTTAATGCCTTTTTCTCTTATACTGTTATACTCGGCTATGGAATCCCGTGGGAAACGGCCCTTGCTGGTGTACTTGCGTCTGGAATCATCTTTATCATTTTGACTTTGACGGGCCTGCGAGAGAGGATTATCAATGCAATTCCCGGCAACCTCAAATTGGCAGTAGGTGCAGGGATCGGTTTATATATCGCATTCATCGGCATGCAGAATGCCGGCATTGTTGTAGGCAATGATGCAACATTGGTTGCGCTTGGGGATATCACTTCACCAACTGTACTGCTTACTGTTTTTGGACTAATTATTTCTGTCATTTTATTGACAGTCGGAGTGAAAGCTGGCATTTTCTTCGGAATGATTCTTACAGCGATTGTCGGAATGTTGTTCGGTTTAGTCCCGGTACCGTCCGGAATTAACGAGGTTGTGAGCGGGGTGCCAAGTATGGCGCCGACATTCGGACAGGCATTTCTGCATTTTGGAGATATCTTTACCATCGAGATGCTTGTGGTTATTCTGACTTTCCTGTTTGTTGACTTTTTTGACACAGCAGGAACATTGGTCGCAGTTGCCAACCAGGCTGGGCTGATGAAGGATAACAAGCTGCCGCGCGCCAGTAAAGCATTGTTTTCTGATTCGGCAGCCACAGTTGTTGGGGCAACATTGGGTACTTCCACCACGACTTCTTACGTGGAATCGACGGCCGGTGTCGGTGTAGGCGGACGTACTGGTTTTACTGCGGTCGTTGCAGCAGGCTTCTTCCTGCTTGCACTGTTCTTCTCCCCGCTGTTGAGTGTAGTTACTGCAGAAGTGACAGCCCCTGCATTGATCATTGTCGGAGTTTTAATGTCCTCTGCTCTGAAAAATATCGATTGGGATCAGTTTGAAATTGCCGTACCTGCTTTTCTGACGATCTTGGCCATGCCGCTGAGCTACAGCATTGCGACTGGGATAGCAATCGGCTTTATCTTTTACCCGATAACCATGATCCTGAAAGGGCGGGCAAAGGAGATCCATCCGATCATGTATGGGCTGTTCGTCATCTTTGTCTTGTATTTCCTTTTCTTAAGTTAAGTGAAAGACTTCCGGAAATTCCGGAAGTCTTATTTTTACGTTTATAAACCTGCAGTTTGGTCCTGCTTCAGTATCGGAGCGATTAGTCCTTCCTGGTGATAAGCCCATATCTGCTGGCGATAAGAGGACACTTCGACGGATAAGAGAAGTGTGCTGCTGATTAATTCTCTTAGCAGCGGATATATCCGGTTTGCAGGCGTTAAAATTTTTCTGCGGGGGATATATTTTTTCTTCTGCTGAATTATATCGGAAACTGCCGATAAATGCCGGCACCTGCTGATACGGCCATTTTCCAGCTGATATAAAACGGTGAATGCCGATCGCTTGTTCCCCCCCACTCATAATAAAAGCTCTCACGCCAGCGGCGGAGAGCTTTTGCTATATTGCTATTCCCTTTCCTTTATAGGGTTTTTCCCGAATGGCTGAATATGATAGATCGTCAGGAAAATCGTGCCGGCCAATGCCAAGGCTCCCATACCGAAGTATAGGGCATCGCCGCCGAATGCTTCCATGATGGCACCGCCTCCGAGTGAACCGATGATCCCTGATAGTCCGAAGAAGGTGGCGAAAAAGACTAGATGTCCTGTAGCTTGGAGCAGGCGGGGGATCAGTCTGGTAACATATTCGAAAGCGGACAAATAGAAGATGCCGAACGTCAATCCATGCAGAACCTGCAGTCCCAGCACATAAATGGGATCTTCCACCGCTGAATAAAGGAACCATCTGATGGTATATAGGATACCTGCCAGGATAATGAAAATGAGCGGATGGAATTTCCGGAACCAGTACCCGGCAGTGGCAAACACCAATGCTTCGGTAAGAACGCCGATGAACCAGGCTGTACCGACCAGTCCTTCTGAACCGCCGAGCTCGGTGATATACAGACCGATATAGCTGTCATTGGCACGATGGCTGATGGTGATGCACAGCATTATTCCAAGAAACAGAAGAAATGGTTTGTTTCCTGCTAATTTACGAAGATCCCGCAACTGCACCGGTTTGGAATCCATCTTCACATCTGTCAACTGGAAGACGACGAGCAAGGCGAGAAATCCAAAGAACAGGTAGGGTACGATCATATATTGGACACCGACAATGTCGAGCGCCGCCCCGATGAGCAGGGAAGAAATGGCGAAACCGATGGAGCCCCAAGTACGGATGGTTCCAAATGGGATGCTTAGTTCATCTGCCCTGCGCTGGGCAAGGCTGTCTCCCAATGCACCGATGGGAGTGGTGAAAAAGTAGAAGACGGCCCCCATCAAAATGATGGAAATAAGGGTATTCATTTGGAAGAACAATGTACTGCCAATGATCAAGCCGATCACACAAACCAGCAGCACCCATTTCACCGTCTTGAATTTATCACTCAAATAGCCCCAAAATGGCTGGGCGAAGATAGATGCAAGCGGGCCGATGGCGAGCACCCATCCGATCTCTGTTCCATCCAGCCCCTTGAACTGCAGATATAGCGGAAGAAAGCTAAGGATAATGGTATTGGATGCGTGAAAACTGAATAAGAGCATTTTTAATGGAATCAATGATTCACTTTTGAACAACATGTTGGCGGCACCTCTTTTTCGTGTTGACTGTAAAACAGCTGATTACTCCACTATATCATTATTTCACCCATTTATCATGGTAAATACAAAGGGTCTGGACATCCAGTCGGCAGTCAATTAAACTGTAACAAAATCATATGCTGGAATGATGGGAAAGGATAGGGGGAATCAGGTCATGAAGCCAGTTATAGGGGTCACTTCCTCTATGGAAGTGGATCAATCGCATTATTCGGTAACACAACGCAATATCAAAGCAATCATCCGGGCGGGAGGGCTGCCCGTCATTTTGCCGTATTTTCTGGATGATGAAGATGTAAAAGAGATTGCTGATAAAATTGATGGATTATATGCCACAGGGGGATATGATATCGACCCGACCATCTTCGGGGAGGAGCCGCATCGGGAGCTTGGCACCATTATACCTGAACGGGATCAGTCCGAAATGGCTGTCATCAAAAAAATGCTGGAAACAGGAAAGCCGGTGCTGGGTGTCTGCCGTGGGGCGCAGATTTTGAATATAGCTACCGGTGGGGATATGTATCAGGATATTTATACACAGATGGATAAAGAGCTGCTTCAGCACTCCCAGAAGGCACCATTCAGTCATGCTTCCCACTTTGTCAATGTCTTGGAAGGGTCGCTGCTTCATCGGTTGACCGGTTCGGTTCAACTGAAGGTTAACAGCCTGCATCATCAAGCCAACCGTAATGTCTCCGGAGATTTTCAAATCAGCGGCACCGCGACGGATGGGGTGGTAGAAGCGGTTGAGAGCAAAAGCCATCGATTTGCTTTGGGACTTCAATGGCACCCAGAGGCTATGGCAGAAAGGGGCGACCAAGCATCATTGGAAATCTATGAAGCCTTTATGGAAGAATGTGCGAAAAAATAGCCGTATGCTCCAAGCGTACGGCTGCTTTTTTAGGAAGATAATGATTCTCCAAAACAACGACTTTTCAGTTGAAATAAAGAAAAATTAATAGGGGGATATGAAGAATGGAAGCATGGGTGGAAGGGCTGTTGATTGGCCGCGTGAAGAAGGTCGACGATCCAGAGGCGGAAAAGCCTGGGAACAGATCGTGGAAGAGCGGGATGTTCAAAGAAGAAAGCAATCATAGGATATTGCTGGAAAAGGCTGGTTTGCAAGGGGACGAGGTTGCTGATAAGAAAAACCACGGTGGTCCTGAGAAGGCTGTGTTTGCCTATCCATGTGACCATTATGGGTATTGGGAAAGTGAGTTGGATCTTTATTATGGGATGAAACCCGGTGCTATGGGGGAGAACCTTGCAGTGAAGGGGTTGGATGAAACAAGCGTCTGTATCGGGGATATCTTTGAATTGGGTGAAGCAGATGTCCAAGTTTCCCAGCCGCGGAAACCTTGTTGGAAGCCTGGACGGCGTTTTGGCAGAAAGGACTTCGCTTGGAGAATCCAGGAGACGGGGCGTACGGGCTGGTATTTTCGTGTGCTGCAGGAAGGCCGAGTAGGGAGCGGGGACTCTCTGGCATTAAGGGAGCGTCCACATCCGAAATGGTCCATTGCAGTCTGTAATGAATTAATGTATGCAAAAGAGCCTGATCGAGGCTTGCTGGAGGAACTGGCATCCTGCCCATTGCTTGCTGATATGTGGAAGTTGCCGCTGGTCAAGAAACTGAAGAAACGGCAGCAGTCGGAGGTGTTACAAGTGGGCGTGCCTTTGAACTTTAATATCCACTAAAAGAAAAACGTGGGCCATCTGCACACGTTTCCCTTCGATATTATTTCCAAACCGTTTCAATGAATTCGTCCCTGCCTGATTTGGCCCTGTCTTCCTGGTATTCCTGTTCGTTTTTCTTATAGAAATCCTGGTGGTAATCTTCGGCGGGGTGAAAGGCGGCGGCCGGCAGGATTTTCGTTACAATCGGTTTAGTGAATCTGCCGCTGTTGGCAAGTTTCTCCCGGGAAGTTTCGGCCGCCTTTTTCTGTCCTTCATTGTGGTAGAAGATGGCAGCACGGTAAGAATCGCCCCGGTCATGGAATTGCCCTCCGTCATCGGTAGGATCTATCTGCTGCCAGTATATATCCAGGATTTCCTGGTAGCTCATAATGCTTGGATCGTATGTTATTTCAACAGCTTCATAATGGCCGGAGCTGCCGCTTTTCACGTCTTCATAGGTCGGATTTTCCAGGTGTCCGCCAGTGTAGCCGGATACCACGCTATGGACGCCGTCCCATTGATCGAATGGCTTAACCATGCACCAGAAACAGCCACCGGCAAATGTTGCTTTTTCAGTCGTTGTCATATGAATGCCTCCTGTTGCAGTCAATGTTTGTTGCTGCCGGGAATAAAGAATAGTATAAATATATCATAAAATGAAGGCTGGTGGCATAATGGATGAACCCTTTGTACATAAAATTTTCAGCGGAATCGTGCGGCAGAAGGACATGCAGAATCCTTGGAGACATACCATGAAAGAAACTTTGGAAATGGAGAGTGCGAGAATCCATAAAAGGGGAATAGAGAACAAGAACGGTGGATACCGTACTTTGGACAAGGCATTGTTTGCCTATCCGATCAGACATTATATATCTTGGCAGGAGGAAATGCAGTACGAAGGCATTTCCTATGGGGCGATGGGTGAGCAGCTCTCTGTATTGGAAATGGACGAATATACCGTATGCATCGGTGATGTCTTTCGATTAGGAAATGCTGTTATACAGGTTTCCCAGCCAGGGCTCGCCTATCTTGATGCCGCTACTCCGTTCCGTCATATCGATTTTTCCCGGAAAATCCAGAAGAGCGGCCGTACAGGTTGGTATTTCAGGGTAATAGAGGAGGGAGAGGCATATTCATCGTCTGATATGGAACTTATGGAGCGTTACTATCCCGAATGGTCTGTGGCGGCTTGTAATGAAGTAATGCATGTGAGGAAGGAAGATCTTCGCCGGGCGGAGGCTCTGATGGCCTGTGAACCTCTGGGGGACAGCTGGAAGAAGGCACTGACTAAAAGGGTTCGGGGGTTTTAAAGTTTAGAGCCTTTACATGATTCCAAATAATTTTCATATCATTAGATTATATTGTATTCTATAGGAACAGTGATAATAGGGGGGTTCGCTTTGCTGGAAAATGCAGTAGTCATGGTAAGCATCATTTTGGTCATCAATATCGTTTATGTCTCATTATCCACGGTGCGGATGATTTTGACGTTAAAGGGGCGGAGGTATATAGCGGCCTTCGTTAGTATGTTTGAAATCGTCATTTATGTAGTTGGTCTGGGGTTGGTGCTTGATAATCTGGACCAGATTCAGAATTTGATTGCATATGCGGTCGGTTTTGGGCTTGGTGTTATTATCGGGACCAAGATTGAAGAGAAATTGGCACTGGGCTATATCACCGTAAATGTCGTTTCATCTAATCCGGATATTGAGTTCACCCGTAAATTAAGGGATAGGGGATATGGTGTGACAAGCTGGTATTCATATGGAATGGACGGTGACAGACTCTCCATGCAGATACTTACTCCGAGAAAGTATGAGCTGCAGCTTTATCAGACCATACAGGAAATTGATCAGAAAGCCTTTATCATTTCATATGAGCCAAAGCAGATCCATGGGGGATTCTGGGTGAAGCAGGTGCGCAGAGGCAGGCTGATGAACCCGAGGAAAAGCAAAGCAGCTGCTAATGTGACACCGACAGAACAGCCGATGGTAAGCATGAACCCAGAAGATCAGAGTGGAAATAAAGGGAAAGATTAGGCCTTATTTCGGTTGGATACTTAGCAGAGATATTTCATTTATTCAACTTAATCGATATGAGTAATGAGCAGAATGGCTTGGATCCAGTCCAAGCCATTTTGTTATATCTTTTGTTATAAGTGACTGAAATTTAGCAAATCTAACTTTGTTCTATGGTAAAAACCGAACATTACTTGATTTTTATTTTTAATTGTTCGATATTTTATTGATTTTTACTCTCCATTTTGATATGCTTAAGGCACAAATTAATACGGAACCTCATATATCATTGGGAATATGGCCCAGAAGTCTCTACCCGGCACCGTAAATGCCGGACTATGAGGGGAGATGAATCATTGTGTATGGCAATGATCCGTTTGAATGTCTGTCCGGACATACCAGGGGCCTGTTCATCTTCTCTCATATTATGGGGGAAAGAACAGGCTTTTTATATACCGGTAGATAATAGAACAATAGATAGAGAGGGTTTTGATCATGCAAGTAGGCGTAATCATGGGAAGTATATCTGATTGGGAAACGATGCAGCATACGTGCAGGGCACTGGATGAATTGGAGGTACCCTATGAGAAAGAAGTGATTTCGGCACATCGCACACCTGATGAAATGTTTGCATATGCAAAGTCGGCCAGGGAACGCGGACTGAAAGTGATCATCGCCGGTGCGGGAGGAGCTGCACATCTGCCTGGTATGGTTGCATCACAGACCACATTGCCAGTGATTGGCGTTCCGGTGCAGAGCAAGGCGTTGGATGGGCTGGACTCACTGCTCTCGATTGTCCAGATGCCTGGCGGTGTACCGACGGCAACTGTCGCCATTGGAAAAGCAGGTGCCACAAACGCTGGCATTCTTGCTGCACAGATGATCGGCGCTTTTGATGGGGTGGTTGCAGAGAATCTAAAAAATTACCGAAAAAACATGCAGGAAAAGGTTGGAGAAATGAGGGATGAACTTGAGCAGAAATAGTGTATTACTACCACCAGCAATGATCGGAATCATCGGCGGCGGACAGCTTGGCCGCATGATGGCTATTGCCGCCAAATATATGGGATACCAGGTAGCCGTTCTTGATCCGACACCGAACTGCCCGACAGCACAGGTGGCAGACCGCCAAATAGCCGCCGCCTACGATGATATGGACGCCATTAAAGAACTAACGGAGATCAGTGAAGCAGTTACTTACGAGTTTGAAAATGTGGATCTCACTGCTGCCCGCTACATCGAAGAACAGGGGAAGCTGCCACAAGGGGCCCTCGCTCTGGAGATCACTCAGAACAGGGAGAAGGAGAAAGTCACCATGCGGGATGCCGGCCTTCCTATACCAGAATTCCGGATTGTCCGGAATGGAGCGGAATGCGAAGAGGCATTGGCGGATTTCTCTTACCCGGCTGTGATTAAAACTTGCAGCGGCGGTTACGATGGGAAAGGGCAAATCAAACTGGAATCCCGGAAGGATGCACAGGATGCCATCGACTTTGCCGAAAAGCAGGGGCATTGCATCATTGAGGAGTGGCTGGCATTCGATAAGGAAATATCGGTCGTATTCACCAGATCCCTGAACGGGAAAATCTCCTTCTTTCCACTGTCAGAAAATGAACATAAAGATCATGTCCTCTTTAAGACTACGGTGCCGGCAAACGTGGATAAGAATTTGGAGGCCAAGGCATACGATGCGGCTGAAAAGCTTGCTGAAAATATGGGCATCGTCGGAACCTTTGCCATAGAAATGTTCGTGAAAGGCGATGAGGTGTTCCTCAATGAAATGGCGCCGCGGCCGCATAATTCAGGCCATTACTCGATTGAGGCATGCAGCATTTCTCAATTCGGCCAGCATATCCGTGCTATCTGCGGCCTTCCGCTCTCAGAAGTGCGGCTGCTCAATCCGGCAGTAATGATCAATGTGCTTGGTGAAGATATGGAAGGCACGTTGAAGGCAATGGGTGAAGCGCCGGAGGGATTTGTCCATCTTTATGGAAAAGCAGAGGCCAAGGTGAAGCGCAAGATGGGGCATATCACTTTTATTGGAGATACACAAGAGGACATAGAACAGCAGATAAAGACATTTGAGGAGGCAAAACGATGATTGGACGTTATACACGGGAAGAAATGGGCAGCATCTGGACAGAGGAGAACAAGTTCAAGGCTTGGCTGGAAGTGGAGATTCTGGCCTGTGAAGCCTGGAGCGAGCTTGGAGTCATTCCGAAAGAGGATGTAAAAAAGCTGCGCGAAAATGCCTCCTTCGATATAGAACGCATTTATGAAATTGAGCAGGAGACCAGGCATGATGTGGTGGCATTCACCAGAGCCGTGTCTGAAACGCTCGGGGAAGAACGGAAATGGGTCCATTATGGGCTGACCTCCACAGATGTGGTGGATACTGCACTTTCCTACCTGCTTAAACAGGCAAATGACATCATCCGCAAAGATTTGAATAACTTCCTGACCATCTTGGGCGAGAAAGCTGTCGAACACCAGCATACCGTTATGATGGGCCGGACACATGGGGTCCATGCCGAGCCTACTACCTTCGGGCTGAAGATGGCTCTATGGTATGAAGAAATGAAGCGGAATATCGAAAGGTTCGAACAGGCCGCAAAGAATGTCGAATTCGGAAAGCTTTCTGGCGCAGTGGGGACTTATGCAAATATAGATCCGTTTGTTGAACAGTATGTATGTGAAAAGCTTGGTACGACACCTGCACCGGTTTCCACCCAGACATTGCAACGTGATCGCCATGCAGCCTATATGTCGGCATTGGCACTGGTTGCCACGTCCATTGAGAAGTTTGCGACGGAAATCCGCGGCCTGCAGAAGACGGAAACAAGGGAAGTGGAAGAGCGTTTTGCCAAAGGCCAGAAAGGTTCCTCGGCGATGCCGCATAAACGCAACCCGATTGGTTCCGAGAATATGACGGGTATGGCTCGGGTGGTGCGCGGATACATGATGACAGCTTATGAGAATGTATCCCTATGGCATGAACGGGATATTTCCCACTCTTCCGCAGAGCGTGTCATTCTGCCGGATGCTACGATTGCTGTCAATTATATGTTGAACCGGTTTAGCAATATCGTGAAAAATCTTACGGTATTCCCGGAAAATATGAAACGGAATATTGATAAAACGCACGGAGTCATTTTCTCCCAGCGTGTCCTGCTCTCCCTAATTGACAAAGGGATGGCCCGTGAAGCCGCTTATGACCTTGTACAGCCGAAGGCGATGCAGGCATGGGAAACAGGCACTCATTTCAAGGAGCTGGTGGAAGCAGATGAACAGGTGACCTCCAAGCTGACCCAGGCAGAAATTGATGATTGTTTCGATTATACCTACCACCTGAAAAACGTGGATGGAATCTTTGACCGAATCGGACTGAAGAAGGGTGAATAATATGAAGGATGCTCTTTTATATGAGGGGAAGGCGAAGCAGGTCTTTCAAGCAAAAGGAAAGCCCGGACAGCTTGTGTTGTCCTATAAGAATGATGCAACAGCATTCAATGGAGAGAAAAAGGCCAACTTTGAAGGGAAGGGGAGGCTGAATAATGAAATTTCAGCCCGCATCTTCACCTCCCTTCAATCCAGAGGTGTCGAGTCCCATTTCATTGAAAGGCTGAATGAAACAGAGCAGCTGGTACATGAGACAGAAATCATTCCTTTGGAAGTTGTGGTACGCAACTTGGCCACAGGCAGCATTACGAAAAGGCTCGGTTTCAGGGAGAAAACATTGTTCGAGCCGCCGTTGGTTGAACTTTTCTATAAAAATGATGACTTGGGTGATCCGCTCATCAATGATGATCATGCCAAGCTGTTGTCGGATATCACCGACCTGGAGTTGAATCAGGTAAAGGAAAAGGCACTTATTGTCAATGATCGTCTGAGCAGCCTGTTTGCTTCCATCGGCATCAAACTGGTGGATTTCAAGCTTGAATTCGGAAGGAAGGCAGACGGCACCATTGTGCTCTCCGACGAAATTTCCCCCGATACGTGCAGGCTATGGGATTTGGAAACGGAACAAAAACTGGATAAAGATGTATTCCGGCAAGGGACCGGTAATCTGATTGAAGTATATGAAGAAATTCTAAGGCGTCTGGAGGGACTGTCATGGTAAAGGTAACGGTACATGTAACATTGCGTCAAGGTGTTTTGGATCCACAAGGGAAGGCAATCAAGGATTCCTTGAATTCGCTGGGATACGCGGAAGTGGAAGATGCAAGGGTAGGCAAATCAATTGAACTGATGGTAGAAGAAGGCCCGGACTTGGAAGCGCGAGTGGAGGAAATGTGCAAAAAACTCCTCGCCAATCCTGTGATGGAAGACTATCGGATAGAGGTAGAGGGGGCTGTTCGCTCGTGAAGTTTGCTGTCATCGTTTTCCCGGGGTCCAATTGTGACAGGGATATGTATCATGCCGTGAAAGAAGTGCTGGGAATGGATGCAGATTTGGTCTGGTATCAAAATAGCAATCTAGAAGACTATGATGCCATCCTGCTTCCTGGAGGTTTCTCCTATGGGGACTATCTAAGATCAGGAGCTGTTGCGTCTGCTTCGGATGTAGTCCAGCAAATTAAGGAACATGCAGCCAAAGGAAAACCGGTACTCGGCATCTGCAACGGTTTTCAGGTGCTGACCGAATCCGGTCTGCTGCCAGGTGCACTTATGCGCAATAAGAATCTTTCCTTTATGTGCCATCAGGAAACATTGGTGGTCGAGAATAATCAGACAGCCTTTACATCCGGCTATGAGCGGGGAGAAACAGTAAGATTTCCGATCGCCCACGGGGAAGGGAACTACTTCTGTGATGAAGCAACACTGGAAGAGCTGAAGGAAAATGATCAAATCGTCTTCACCTATCAGAACAACCCTAACGGCTCGGTTGCCGATATTGCCGGGATTGTCAATAAAGAGGGGAATGTTTTTGGAATGATGCCACATCCAGAGCGTGCAGTGGAGAAACTGCTCGGCAGCGATGACGGACTGAAACTATTTCAATCGATGATAAAGAAGTGGGGGTACACCTATGCTGCAAACGTCTGAGATCAGCCCGGAACAAGTTGAACAGGATAAGCTCTATAGGGAAATGGGATTAAGCGACCAAGAGTACGAGATGGTTAAAAATATATTGAAGAGGCGCCCGAATTTCACGGAAACTGGAATTTTCTCGGTAATGTGGTCGGAGCATTGCAGCTACAAAACATCCAAGCCGCTCCTGAAGAGGTTTCCGACTAAGGCTCCACATGTCCTTCAAGGTCCGGGAGAGGGTGCAGGTGTCATTGACATCGGAGACAACCAGGCAGTCGTCTTCAAAATAGAGAGCCATAACCACCCATCGGCCGTTGAACCGTATCAGGGTGCAGCTACAGGTGTCGGAGGCATTCTCCGTGACGTATTTTCCATGGGAGCACGGCCGGTAGCATTGATGAATTCATTAAGGTTCGGTAATTTGACCACGGATCGTGTGAAGTATTTGTTCAGTGAAGTAGTAAACGGCATTGCCGGCTATGGAAACTGTGTCGGTGTTCCGACAGTAGGCGGGGAAGTCCAGTTTGATGAGAGCTACGAGGACAACCCATTGGTTAATGCAATGGCAATTGGATTGATCAATCATGATGACATCCAGAAAGGGCTTGCGTCCGGCGTCGGCAACACGGTCATCTACGCAGGAGCTCCTACTGGAAGAGACGGCATCCATGGAGCCACTTTCGCTTCGGATGACCTGGGAGAGGATTCTGACAAGGACCGCCCTTCCGTACAAGTCGGTGATCCTTTTATGGAAAAACTGCTGATCGAAGCATCCTTGGAAGTTATTCATTGTGAAGCATTGGTTGGTATGCAGGACATGGGCGCTGCGGGACTTACTTCTTCCGCCAGTGAAATGGCAAGTAAAGCGGGTACCGGAATGGAGATGGACCTGGACGCAGTACCACAGCGGGAACAAAATATGAGTGCATATGAAATGATGCTTTCCGAATCACAAGAGCGTATGCTGCTTGTAGCAGAAAAGGGCCGTGAACAAGAAATTATCTCAGTATTCGAAAAATACGGTCTTGAAGCAGTAGCTGTCGGGAAGGTCATCGAGGAAAAGGTGTTCCGGATTAAACAGCACGGAGAAGTAAAGGCAGATATTCCGGTTGATGCTTTGGCTGAAGAGGCACCTATCTTCCACCTGCCATCCGAAGAGGCGAAGTACTATCAGGAATTTCAGCAGATGGAAGTATCCAAGCCGAAAGTGGACGATCATACAGAAATGTTGAAAACGCTGCTTAAGCAGCCGACAATCGCCAGCAAGGAATGGGTCTATGACCAATACGATTCCATGGTCCAGACCAACACGGTGTTTACACCTGGTTCAGATTCAGCCGTTATTCGTGTGAAGGGGACAGATAAAGCATTGGCAATCACCACGGATTGCAACTCACGCTACATGTATTTGGATCCGGAAACAGGCGGAAAGATTGCTGTGGCAGAAGCAGCTAGGAATATTGTCTGCTCCGGTGCCAAACCTCTAGGAATCACCGATGGACTTAATTTCGGAAATCCTACCAACCCGGAAGTCTTCTGGCAGATGGAAAAAAGTGTGGACGGCATGAGTGAAGCATGTACCGCCCTTGGTACACCGGTTATTGGAGGCAATGTCTCCCTTTATAATCAATCCAAAGGCAAGGCAATTTTCCCGACGCCGATTGTCGGGATGGTCGGCATGCATGAAAGCTTGGACCATATCACTCCGAGTCATTTCCAGGCAGCAGGTGATCTGATCTACCAAATCGGCGAAGCAGAGGCAGAGTTTGGCGGCAGTGAATTGCAGCAAGTTGTTCATGGGAAATATGAGGGCAAAGCACCTCGAATCGATATGGAACTGGAAGCAGAAAGGCAGAGCCAGCTTCTCGAGGCAATTAAACAGGGGACCGTCCAGTCGGCACATGATCTCGCTGAAGGAGGACTGGCCGTAGCGCTGGCAGAGAGTTTGTTTGCTAAGGATGGACTCGGCGCCGATGTGGAAGTGGTTGGGGACGCAACCACCGCATTATTCAGTGAAACCCAGTCCCGTTTCTTGGTTTCTGTACAGCCTGAGAAGAAAGAAGACTTTGAAAAGATGGTAAAAGATGCGAAGCTGATTGGTGCAGTTACTGCAGACGGCATCTGTTCTGTGAAAGTGGGAGAGAAGCAGGCAGTGAAGGAAGACACGGATAAATTAAAAGAAATCTGGAAAGGAGCTATCCCATGCTTGCTGAACTCAAGGGCATAAACGAGGAATGTGGCGTATTTGGAATATGGGGGCATGACAAGGCGGCTGAACTGGCTTATTACGGACTGCATTCCATGCAGCACCGTGGCCAGGAAGGGGCTGGCGTGGCTGTCACCGATGGACAAGAGATTAAGGCCCATAAAGGATTAGGGCTGGTCAACGACGTATTCAAGCATGCCAAGTTCGAGGAGCTGAAGGGCCGTGCAGCTGTCGGCCATGTGCGATACTCCACCCAGGGCGGCAAAGGAATTGAGAATGTCCAGCCGCTGCTGTTCCATTCCCAGGCAGGAAGTATGGCACTTGCCCATAATGGGAACCTCGTCAATGCCCATCAGCTGCGCGGAGAACTGGAATTGCAGGGGAGCATTCTGCAGACGTCATCCGACACCGAAGTACTCGCACATTTAATTAAAAGGAGCGGAATGGAAACTACAGAAACATCCATCTCCAGCGCCTTGACGCGCATTAAGGGTGCCTATGCCTACCTGATTTTGAAAGAGGATAAGATGTATGCAGCACTGGATCCTGTAGGTATCCGCCCGCTTTCTATCGGACGTCTTGGAAGTGCATATATAGTAGCCTCGGAAACATGTGCATTGGATCAGGTCGGCGCCACCTTTGAAAGGGAAGTGCTGCCGGGTGAGCTCGTGACCATCAGTGATGAAGGCATCGAATCCACCCAGTTTGCTATGCCGAGACAGCGTAATTTGTGTGCCATGGAATATGTGTATCTGTCCAGGCCCGACAGCAATGTCAATCTGGTGAATGTCCATGCCTCAAGGAAGCAGATGGGCAAGGAGCTGGCCAAGGAAGCGCCGGCGGATGCGGATATCGTCGTCGGTGTTCCAGATTCCAGCATCTCAGCAGCCATCGGTTATGCCGAGGAAACCGGTCTTCCGTATGAGATGGGAATCATTAAAAACCGCTATGTCGGCCGTACGTTTATCCAGCCTTCCCAGGAACTCAGGGAACAAGGCGTCCGGATGAAACTTTCACCAGTCAGAGGTATTGTTGAAGGAAAAAGCATTGTCATGATTGATGACTCGATTGTCCGGGGTACAACCAGCCGGCGTATCGTTCAGATGCTGAAAGAAGCTGGAGCTGCAGAAGTGCATGTGCGTATTGCATCCCCCTCCATCCAGCATCCTTGCTATTATGGAATCGATATGTCAACGAGGGACGAACTGATTGCTGCCAATAACACACCGGAAGAAATCAGTGACATCATCGGTGCGGACAGCGTTTCCTATCTATCCGAAGCAGGACTTGAAAAGGCAATAGTTAAAGACGACACCCTCAGCCAGGGGATCTGTACTGCCTGCATGACCGGGAAATATCCGGTGAAAGAGGGAAATAACAAGGAAATGTCCCATACCAACTCCTGATGAGGAGCAGCGGGCGGGAGAGTGGAGAGCCTTTGAAGAGTGGGTTCAGCTTTAAGAAATGGCGAAGTCCACTGGATATAAGAGTTTTTGAACCCTCGTCGGGAAGGCTTTCATGCTCTTCCTGCCTGCACTCTTCAACCTATAATGAACAATATTACTACCCGACAAAATTACAGAAAAGGTGGGTCCATGATGTCGAACATATATAAAGATGCCGGTGTGGATGTGGAAAGGGGCTATGAAGCCGTTGAGCGCATGAAGAAGCATATTGCAAAAACTGCCAGACCTGAAGTGCTTGGCGGAATCGGCGCATTTGCCGGTCTGTTCGATCTGACCCCATTCACATTTAAGGAGCCGGTTCTCGTATCCGGCACAGACGGTGTGGGCACGAAGCTGAAACTTGCCTTCGAACTTGATAAACATGATACAGTAGGTGAGGACTTGGTTGCCATGTGTGTGAATGATATTGCGGCACAAGGAGCCCAGCCGCTGTTCTTCCTTGATTATATTGCCTGCGGAAAAAATGATCCGTCCATGATCGAACAGATTGTTGCAGGAATTTCCAATGGCTGTGCCAGCGCCGGTGCTGCCTTGATCGGCGGAGAGACGGCAGAAATGCCGGGGATGTATCAGGAAAATGAGTATGATCTGGCAGGTTTTACGGTGGGGATTGCTGAAAAGTCGAAGCTAATTACCGGGGAAACCATCCGGCCGGGAGATGTCCTGGTCGGTCTCCCGTCAAGCGGTATCCATTCCAACGGCTATTCGCTTGTCCGGAAGGTTGTTGCAGACCTGGATTTGGAAAAAACGTATGAAGGGTTATCCGCACCATTAGGCGAGGTGCTGTTGACACCTACTAAGATTTATGCCAAGGCCATGGCGGAATTGCAGAAGGACTATGATGTAAAGGGGATCTCCCATATCACGGGCGGCGGCTTTTATGAGAACCTCCCACGGATGCTTCCAGAAGGATTGGGTGTCGAGCTTGATCCCCGCAGTTGGGAAGTGCCTGAAATCTTTACCTTTTTACAGGAACAGGGGAATCTTCCGCTTGATGAAATGTACGGTGTCTTCAATATGGGAATCGGCATGGTGCTGGCCGTCGACGAAGCCGAGGCAGAAGATGTGATTCGCATCTTGAAGCAGAATGGCGAGCAGGCTTCCATTATTGGCATGGTAACAGGTGAAGAAGGGGTGCATTTCCTGAAATGAAAAAAGTAAAAGCAGCCGTTTTTGCCTCGGGTACGGGGAGTAATTTCCAGGCAATCATAGAGGCGGAGAGCATGGCCTGCGAGATAGCTGTACTCGTCTGTGACCAGCCTGGCGCGACGGTTATCGAGAAGGCAGAAGCATATGGAGTGCCGGTGTTTTCCTTCCGTGCAAAAGACTTTTCATCCAAAGAACATTATGAGCAGGAGATTGTTTCCTGGCTGAAGAAAGATGGAGTGGAATGGATTTTTCTTGCCGGCTATATGCGAATCTGCGGACCGACTTTACTGCGCGCTTTTAAGGAACGTATCGTAAATATCCATCCGTCCCTGCTGCCTGATTTCCCAGGGAAAGATGCAATCGGCCAGGCTTTTAAAGCCAAGGCGGACATCACCGGGGTAACCGTCCACTATATTGATGAAGGAATCGATACAGGGCCAATCATTGCCCAGCAGGAAGTTCCAGTCATGCCAGGCGATTCGGAAGAAACACTAAAAAAGAGGATACAAGCCGTGGAACATCAGCTGTACCCGGCAACCATCAATGAGCTAATTTTAACAAAGTGAGGGATATTCATGCCGAAACGTGCATTAATCAGTGTTTCCAATAAAGAAAACATCGAAGAATTTGCGAAAGGACTGTCCGAACTGGATGTAGAGATCATCTCCACCGGCGGTACCCTTAAAGCCATAAAGGAGGCGGGGATTCCAGCTACACCGATTGATGATGTCACTGGATTTCCGGAGATCATGGATGGCCGTGTAAAGACCCTGCACCCAAAAGTCCATGGCGGATTGCTTGGTAAACGATCCAATAAAAGCCATATAGCACAAATGGAAGAAAACGGCATCTCTCCGATAGATATTGTCGTTGTCAATCTCTATCCATTTAAGCAGACACTGGAGAAAGAGGGAGTCTCCGAAGAAGATATCATTGAAAATATCGATATAGGCGGCCCGTCCCTGCTTCGATCTGCAGCCAAGAATTTTGAGGATGTCACCGTGGTCGTGGACCCAGCTGATTATTCCGATGTATTGGTAGGCCTGAAGGAGAACAGCCTGGATACACAAAAACGCAAGAGCCTTGCTGCCAAAGTGTTCCGTCACACAGCAAATTACGATGCCATGATCGCCAATTACTTCTCCGGCCAGACAGGAGATGAAATCCCTGAGAACTATACGGTTACATATGAAAAGGTACAAACGCTGCGGTATGGGGAGAATCCGCATCAGGATGCGGCCTTCTACAAAAATCCTCTCAGCAAAGGGATGAGCCTTGCCGACGCAGAGCAGTTGCACGGAAAAGAGCTTTCCTATAATAATATCCAGGATGCCAATGCTGCACTGGAAATCCTGGCAGAGTACAAGCAGCCAAGTGCGGTTGCCGTCAAGCATATGAATCCATGCGGAATCGGAGTCGGTGAGAATTTGTTCAAGGCGTTTGGAAAAGCGTATGATGCTGATCCAATTTCTATCTTTGGCGGTATTGTCGCAGTGAATCGCGAAATCGAAGCAGATACAGCAGAGAAACTGAGCGAAATCTTCCTGGAAATCGTCATCGCTCCGGCCTTTACAGACGAGGCATTGGAAATCTTGACACGTAAGAAAAACATCCGTCTTCTCAAGCTGGATATGAAGGATGAAGAGGAAGCGTACCATAAGCTGACCACAGTAAAAGGCGGGGTATTGATCCAGCACAATGACGCCGGGGAAGTCAGTGTAGAGGACCTCCAAGTGGCAACAAAGAGAAAGCCGAATGAGCAAGAGTTGGCCGACCTGCTGTTTGCATGGAAAGCGGTCAAGCATGTGAAATCCAATGCGATTGTGCTTGGCAAAGATGACCAGACTGTCGGTGTAGGTGCCGGACAGATGAATCGTATCGGTTCTGCAAAGATTGCCATTGACCAGGCTGGAGACAAGGCGAAAGGTGCAGTGCTGGCATCTGATGCATTTTTCCCGATGCCTGATACAGTACAGGCTGCGGTGGAAGCAGGAATCACAGCAATTATCCAGCCAGGGGGATCCAAGCGTGACCAGGATTCCATCGATGTATGTGATGAACATGGAATTGCCATGGTTTATACAGGAATGCGCCATTTCAAACATTAATAGAGAATGAAGGGGGAGGAGCTTTTTCGATGAACATTTTGGTTGTAGGCCGCGGTGGTCGTGAACATAGTATTGTAAAGAAACTTGCGGAAAGCGGGAAAGTGGCAAATCTCTATGCTGCGCCCGGCAACGGAGGAATACAGGAGCAGGCGGAATGTATATCGGTAGATGAAATGGATGTCGAGGGCTTGGTGAACCTTGCGCGGGAGAAGGAGGTCGACCTGACCATCGTCGGGCCGGAGAACCCGCTCAATGCCGGCATTGCCAATCGGTTTCAGGAAGAAGGACTGACAGTCTTCGCTCCGACAAAAGAGGCAGCACTTCTGGAAGGAAGCAAAAGTTTTGCCAAGGAGTTCATGAAAAAATATGACATACCAACAGCACTCTATGAAACATTTACAGATGCAGAGGAAGCGAAAGCATATGTAATGGCCAAGGGCGCGCCGATCGTTGTAAAGGCTGACGGCCTGGCAGCGGGAAAAGGAGTCATCGTGGCGGAAACGACCGAACAGGCAACCGGAGCCATTGATGAAATGCTGATCAATAAATCTTTTGCCGATGCCGGTACAAAAATTGTCATCGAAGAGTTCCTCGAGGGACGTGAATTTTCACTGATGGCCTTTGTGAATGGTAAAAATGTCCACCCCATGGTTACAGCAAGAGATCATAAGCGGGCATACGATGGGGATGCAGGTCCAAATACAGGCGGCATGGGAGCATTTGCTCCTGCTGATGATATCAGCGAAGAGCAGCTCGCTTTCTCTGAGAGGGAAATCCTGCAGAAGACAGCTGACGGCATGCTGCAGGAGGGCCGTTCCTTTACAGGCATCCTGTATGCTGGCCTTATCATGACGGATGAAGGCCCTAAGGTGATCGAGTTTAACACCAGATTCGGCGATCCGGAGACACAGGTCGTGCTTCCATTACTGAAAAACGATCTGGTGCAAGTGCTGACAGATGTCCTAGACGGAAAAGATCCGGGACTCGAATGGGAGGATAAGGCCTGCCTTGGTGTGGTGGTCGCATCGGAAGGGTATCCGGGCTCCTATCAAAAAGGAGTGCAAATCCCTGAGTTCGATTCCGTCGCTGGCGCATATATTGTCCATGCGGGTACCAAGCAGGACGGCAGCAGGCTTGTTTCCGACGGCGGCCGGGTGCTTTTGGCCGGTGCAACAGCACAAACTATGACAGAAGCAGGAGAACTTGTGTATCAGCTCCTGAAATCCGCGGGCTCCACCCCAGGGTATTTTTACCGGAAAGATATCGGGGCCCATCTTAAGAAGCATGAGACCATTTAATGGTTTCATGCTTTTTTGAAAAAAATAAAGTAACCGTTTCCAATGGTGGCGGGCTTGGATTGAATATTATTTCACAAATGTAAAAGAATTTACAGAAACTTCACTGCAATAAAGCGACAAATGTGATAAAATAATAAAAACTAATGTTAAAGAGTGGAGAGAGACATATATGCTGGAGAATGGTACCTATTGGAGAAACCGCGAAATCCGCAGGCATGTCAGAGTCGTTGATGGCGAAGAGCCACCGACAATGATATTGAAGAACGGAACCTATTTGAATATGTTTACAAAGCAATGGCTTTCCGCAAATATATGGATAGTGGATGACCGCATTGTATATGTGGGGGATAAACTGCCGGAAAATCTTGACCGGACAGAGGTTGTGGATTGTACGGATAAATATCTGGTGCCCGGATATGTGGAACCGCATGCCCATCCCTTCCAACTGTATAATCCAGACGTGCTGGCTCACCATGCTGCCAGATATGGAACAACCACACTGGTCAATGATAATATGCTTTGGCTTTTTTCTTTAGATAAAAAGAAAGCGTTTTCTTTATTGGAGGAATTCTGCAATCATCCGGTGTCCATGTTCTGGTGGGCCAGGTTTGATTCACAGACAATGTCCCAGAGTGAAGAGGAACTGTTCAATACACAGGATATCCTGGATTGGATTTCCCATCCCGCTGTTGTGCAAGGCGGGGAACTGACTTCCTGGCCGAGCCTTTTGGCAGGTGATGACCGGCTCCTCTATTGGATCCAAGAGACGAAGCGCCATGGCAAGCCGGTGGAAGGCCATTTCCCGGGAGCATCTGAAAAAACGCTCACAAAAATGAAGCTTCTGGGTGTGGATGCCGACCATGAATCCATGACGGGGGATGAGGTGGTCAGACGGCTCCAGCTTGGCTATCAGGTCGGGCTGCGGCATTCTTCCATCAGGCCGGATCTGCCTCGGCTGATGGAGGAAATTGTGGAATCAGGGCTTCATGCATATGATAATCTGACCATGAATACAGATGGATCGACCCCGGCATTTTATGAGCATGGCATGATGAATCAATGTGTGGAAATTGCGATTGAAAAAGGGGCACCGGTGGAGGAAGCATACCGGATGGCCAGCTATAATGCAGCCAAACATATCGGTATGGATGAACAGCTAGGAAGCATAGCTCCGGGAAGGCTCGCCCACATCAACATACTGAGTGATAAACAGGAGCCGATCCCGGAAAGCGTGCTGGCCAAGGGGAAGTGGATTGTGAAGAAAGGAGAGATCCAGGATATACAGACAACAATTGACTGGAAGCGGTATGGATTCAACTCTCTGGAATTCGACTGGGATTTGACAGAGGATGAGCTGCAGTTCTCCACGCCGGTAGGCTTAAGGATGGATAATGACGTCATTATGAATCCCTATGCAATCGATACGGACATCACATTGGATAAGATTCCTGACAACCGTCCCGATGCCTTTCTGCTTCTTTTGGACCGGAAAGGGAAATGGCGGGTGAACACCACCATTAAAGGTTTTACACAGCGGCTCGGTGCACTGGCCAGTTCCTATTCGACGACAGGTGATTTGGTGTTCATTGGCAAAAGCAAGCAGGATATACTGCTTGCCTGGGAGCGCCTGAAAGAAATAGGAGGAGGAATCGTTCTGGTTCACGAGGGGGAAATAATCCTGGAAATACCTCTTTCCTTGAGCGGGTTCATGTTCGACGGGCCAATGGAAGCCCTGATTGAAAAAGAGAAAAAATTGAAGAGCTGCCTGCAGGAGTATGGATACACTTTCGGCGACCCGGTCTACTCGATCTTTTTCCTGTCATCTACCCATCTTCCGTATGTAAGGATCACACCGCAGGGTATTGTGGACGTAAAGAAAAGAGAAATACTTTTCCCTGCCACAATGTGTTAACATATACTATTAGATAAAGAGACTTTTTAGAAAAGGTGTGGGGGAATGAGGAAATACCTGTATGTTCTCATTGCGGCGGGTTTGCTGCTGGGAGCGTGTTCTGAAGAAGCGGGTGGCGCGCAGGAAGATGCCGAAAAAGAGCAGAGTAAGCAGAGCGAACCGCCTGCCGGAGAAGAGGAAGGGAAAGGCGAAGAAAAGGAATATTCGGACAAATATCCGCTAACTGGACTTGGAACAAATAGAGAAACGGATCATCGTATGGTAGCAGTTATGATCAATAATCATTCAAAAGCCAGGCCGCAGTCTGGCTTGACTGACGCCGACATGGTGTTTGAAATCCTGGCAGAAGGGAATATTACTAGACTGCTTGCTATCTACCAAAGCGAATTGCCGGAGAAAATAGGTCCCGTACGGAGTGCAAGGGAATACTATTTTGAGTTGGCAGAGAGCTACGGTGCACTATATGTCTACCATGGAGCGGCCGGGTTTATCAATGAGATGATTGCAAGCCGCGGAATTGAACACCTGGACGGCGCAATGTATGATGATAATGGTACACTATTTACACGGGAGAATTTCCGCCAGGCGCCGCATAACTCTTATCTGCTGACAGAAGGAGTGCGCCCGGCAGCTGAAAGGAAAGGCTATGACATGCAGGCTGAATATGATCCGCTCCCTTTTCTGACCGATCAGGAATTAGTGAAACTTGGCGGCGAGGATGTCAGCTATGCAGAGATCACCTATGGCACCAATCCCATGGAAATCGTGGAGTTCTACTATGATGAAAGTACGGAAGCATATAAAAGGTACAATGATCGTGAGCAGACAGTGGAACTGGAATCTGGTGAACCTGTAGAGGTGGAAAATGTCTTCATTGTAGAGGCAAGCCACCAAATCATTGATGACCAGGGGCGCCGTGCGGTAGACCTGACCTCAGGGGGGGTTGCCTACCTGCTGCAGAAAGGGAGAATGCAACAGGTGCAGTGGGAGAACAGAAATGGCCGGATCATTCCTGTCCTAGACGGCAGCCCTCTAGCCTTCGTTCCAGGCAACACTTGGATTAATGTTGTGCCGGCCAATCCGGGAATCAGCGAATCAGTTCACCTTTCCCATTAATCTCGTAAACGCAGGAGGTCTCGTCGTGCAAATAGATAAATTACGTGGAGAGCAATTAGACCAATTATTCGACGCGATCCTTTCATTGAAGGATCGCGAAGAATGCTATCGCTTTTTCGATGACATTGCGACAATGTCGGAGATCCATTCCATTTCCCAACGTCTGCAGGTCGCAAAAATGCTGACAGAGGGAAGTACATATAATGCCATCGAAAAAAAGACCAACGCATCAACTGCGACCATCTCCAGAGTACGCCGCTGCATCAATTACGGAAGCGACGGGTACAAAATGGTGCTGGACCGCTTGATGGAAGATCAACAGAAATAACAGCAGCCGCTGCCTGAAAACCGGGGAGCGGTTTTTGTTTGGTCAGGTTTGGGGAGGGGTTCGCGGAATCAGAGCACGCCGGGAGAACCAGCAGCAGCGCGGATTTATCGGCAGCATGCGTGGGGAATCAGCAGTAGCTGGAATTTATCGGCAGCACACTCAGGGAATCAGCAGTAGCGCTATTTTATCGCCAGCACCCACGCGGGAATCCGCCCGAAGCACCTGTGTATCAACTTCGCTATAGTCCTCTTTAAAAAACCCGCCCATATCCCTAAATTCCCAACATGTTTTTTGGTATAATAAACTAATCGAATATGATGATGGAGGATTACAAAGTTGTATACTACAATGAATGAATGGAAGCATATATTCAAACTTGACCCTGCTAAGGAAATATCCGATGAGCATCTGGATATGGTTTGTGAATCTGGTACGGATGCAGTAATTGTCGGCGGCACGGATGATGTCACATTGGACGGGGTACTGGATCTTTTGTCACGGATCCGCCGCAAGCATATGGTGCCGGTTGTACTGGAAGTGTCGGAAATGGAGGCACTCACACCAGGGTTTGACTACTATTTGATTCCGATGGTGCTGAATTCCAAAGAGAAAAAGTGGATGATGGATGTCCAGCATCAGGCGATCAAACAATATATTGACATGATGGAGTACAGTGAGACTTTCTTTGAAGGCTACTGTATTTTGAACGAGGATGCCAAGGCATTCACATATACGAACAGCTATCTGCCGGATGATAAGGATGTCATTGCCTATGCCTATATGGCGGACAAGGTGTTCCATCTGCCGATATTCTACATGGAATACAGCGGGAAATATGGTGACCCGGCCTTGGTTGAAAAGGTTAAGGGCCAACTGAAGGAGACAAAGCTGTTTTATGGCGGCGGCATTGAAACTAAAGAACAGGCACTGGAAATGAAACAGCATGCGGACGCAGTCATTGTCGGCAATGTGATTTACGAGGATATCAAAAAGGCGCTGAAAACGGTGCGTGCAATAAAAGATAAGTAATACAAGGCGGTGTAAAAATGAGTCAAACAATGGGTGACTTAGTAAAAGGGTTGAATAAGGAGCAGCAGGAAGCGGTAAAACATACAGAGGGACCATTGCTGATTATGGCAGGGGCGGGAAGTGGGAAGACACGTGTTCTGACCCACCGCATTGCTTACCTGCTCCATGAGAAGGATGTAGCGCCCCATAATATTCTGGCCATCACTTTCACCAATAAGGCCGCCCGTGAAATGAAAGAGCGGGTACGCAGGCTGGTCGGCCCAGAAAGTATGAAAATGTGGGTCTCCACCTTCCACTCCATGTGTGTCCGGATCCTCAGAAGGGATATTGACCGGATCGGCTACAGCAGTAATTTTAGTATTTTGGACAGCAGTGATCAGCTGTCCGTCATCAAACAGATTCTCAAAGATTTGAATATCGACCCAAAGAAATTTGATCCCCGGGCAATGCTGGGGCAGATCAGTTCTGCCAAAAATGAACTGATCACGCCCGAGGAATTCAGCAAAAATGCCGGGAACTTCTATGACAGGCAGGTTTCCCAGGTATTTGAAGCTTATCAGAAGCGTCTGCAGAAAAATCAGTCGCTTGATTTTGATGACTTGATTATGCAGACCATTCACCTGTTTCAGCGGGTGCCGGAAGTGCTCGAATACTATCAGCGCCGATTCCAGTACATTCATGTAGATGAGTATCAAGATACGAACCATGCCCAGTATACGCTGGTGAAACAGCTGGCAAGCCGTTATCAGAACCTCTGCGTTGTCGGCGACTCTGATCAGTCGATCTATCGCTGGCGAGGGGCGGATATCACCAATATCCTCTCCTTTGAAAATGATTATCCGACGGCCAAGACGGTGTTTTTGGAGCAGAACTACCGGTCTACGAAGTCTATCTTGTCTGCGGCGAACCAAGTGATCCAAAATAACCCGGGAAGAAAGCCGAAGAACCTCTGGACGGAAAACCCTGATGGCAAGAATATTCATTATTATCAAGGCGCAACAGAACAGGAGGAAGCACTGTTCGTTACCGATAAAATCCAGGAGCTGACGAGGGAGGAAGGCTACTCCGCGAATGACATTGCCATCCTCTACCGGACGAATGCCCAGTCCCGTGCGATGGAGGACACGTTGATGAAGTCAAATATCGCCTATCAGATGGTCGGCGGTACGAAGTTCTATGACAGGAAAGAGATCAAGGATATGATTGCCTATCTGCGTCTGATCACCAATCCCGATGATGATTTGAGCTTCGAACGTGTCGTCAATGTGCCGAAACGCGGAATCGGGAAAACCTCGATTGACCGGTTGCGGGCGTATGCAGCTGAGCATGATATCTCCTTTAACGAGGCGGTCAAAGAAGTGGACTTCACTGGTGTCTCCAAAAAAGCGGCCAATGCCCTGGCAGGCTTTGGAAATTTGATTGAGACATTGAGCAAGCAGCAGGAATTCCTGACCGCTACCGATATGGTGGAGGCTGTGCTTGAGCGGACGGGCTACGTGGAGATGCTGAAGAATGAACGGACCATTGAAGCACAGAGCCGCTTAGAGAACTTGGAAGAGTTCATGACAGTAACGAAGGACTTTGAAGAAACAGCAGAAGATAAGACATTGATTGCCTTCTTGACCGATCTTGCCCTTGTCGCAGATATTGATAATATGGATGATGAGGAAGAAGATCAAGAGCCTAAGATTACCCTGATGACCCTTCATGCGGCCAAAGGTCTTGAGTTTCCAGTCGTTTTCCTTATCGGTATGGAGGAAAATGTCTTCCCGCACAGCAGAACCATGTTCGATGAAGAAGAAATGCAGGAAGAGCGCCGGCTCGCCTATGTCGGCATCACCCGGGCAGAACAGGAGCTTTACCTTACCCATGCGAAGATGCGTACTTTATACGGCCGGACGAACATGAATCCAGTCAGTCGTTTCATCAATGAAATTCCTGATGACTTGATCGATGGAATGGAAGATACGAAACAGCAGATGTTCGGGGGAGGTATGGCCAAGCCGAAGAAAGACCGTCCTGCACCGGCCAAACGCAAAGCGGAAAGGATCCAGAAGACGACCGGGGCTGAAAGTGAGACATGGGCACCCGGTGATAAAGCAAGCCATAAAAAGTGGGGTACAGGTACCGTGGTAAAAGTTCAAGGCAACGGGGAGGCGATGGAATTGGATATTGCATTTCCAGCCCCTGTCGGCGTCAAGCGGGTACTTGCCAAATTTGCCCCGATCACGAAAGAGTAGAACAGGAGGTGCTTGGCTGTGGATCGCAAGCAGGCACAGGAACAGATAAATGCACTAAGAGAATTGCTGAATCAATATGGCTATGAGTATTATGTCCTCGACAAGCCCAGCGTCCCGGATGCGGAATATGATCAGAAGCTGCAGGAGCTGCAAAAGCTGGAAGCGGAATATCCGGACCTTGTCACCCCGGACTCCCCGACCCAGCGTGTCGGCGGGGAGCCGCTTGATGCTTTTGAGAAGGTGCAGCACAACATTCCGATGCTCAGTCTTGGCAATGCCTTCAATGAACAGGACCTGCGTGACTTTGCGCGAAGAGCGGCGGAAGGGACAGATGATCCTGTCTCATTTGTCTGTGAGTTGAAGATCGATGGACTGGCTGTGTCTCTCACCTATGAAAACGGGAAATTTGTCCGGGGGGCGACCCGCGGGGACGGTACCACAGGAGAAGATATCACAAGTAACTTGAGGACCATCCGCAGCATGCCGCTAACCATTAAGGAGACAGAGACTTTGGAAATTCGCGGGGAAGCATTCATGCCGCATAAATCCTTCCTTTCTTTGAACAAGGCGAGGGAAGAGCGGGGAGAGGAACCCTTTGCCAATCCTAGAAATGCTGCTGCAGGGTCTTTGAGGCAGCTGGATCCGAAAATTGCGGCCAGGCGCAATCTGGATATTTTCCTGTATGGTGTCGGAGAGTGGGAGAATAGTGAACTTACCTCCCACAGCGAGCGTTTGAAGAAGCTGGAAGAACTCGGCTTTAAGACGAACCCGGAATGGAAGAAATGCGACACCATCGAAGAAGTCATGGAATATGTCGAGTATTGGACCAACGAACGGCCAAACCTCAACTATGAGATAGACGGTATCGTCATCAAGGTCGATGATTTGGACCAGCAGGAAGAGCTGGGCTATACAGCGAAAAGCCCGCGCTGGGCTATTGCCTATAAATTCCCGGCAGAGGAAGTTGTCACGGAACTGACAGACATAGAACTGAGCGTCGGAAGGACGGGCGTGATTACTCCAACAGCGATACTTACCCCAGTGAAAGTTGCCGGTACAACCGTTCAACGAGCTTCCCTTCATAATGAGGACCTGATTCGGGAGAAGGATATCCGGATCGGTGATACAGTAGTCGTCAAAAAGGCCGGAGACATCATTCCGGAAGTGGTCCGTGTCCTGCATGATAAACGGACAGGTAATGAAGAGGAGTACCATATGCCGGATTCATGCCCGGACTGCGGCAGTGAGCTCGTCCGGCTGGAGGAAGAGGTGGCGCTAAGGTGCATCAACCCAAACTGCCCGGCTCAGCTAAAGGAAGGGCTGATCCACTTTGTTTCCCGTGATGCGATGAATATTGACGGACTGGGGGAAAAGGTGATCATTCAGCTGTTCCGTGAGAATCTGGTCTACACCATCTCAGACCTCTACCGCCTGGAAAAAGGCCAGCTGTTGGAACTGGAGCGTATGGGGGAAAAGTCGGCAGACAACCTGCTGAAGGCCATTGAGGTCTCCAAGGGAAACTCTCTGGAAAAGCTGCTCTTCGGCCTTGGCATCCGCTTCATCGGTTCAAAGGCGGCCAGAACAATTGCTGCGGAATTCGAAACCATGGAGAGGCTGCAGCAGGCAACTTATGAGGAATTGACAGCGGTCAACGAAATTGGTGACAAAATGGCTGATTCCATTGTCCAGTACTTTTCCGAAGAAAAGGTGACAGTGCTGTTGGATGAGCTGCGGGAACTCGGTGTGAATATGGAGTATAAAGGGCCGAAGAAGGAAGAGGCAGCGGAGGATCATTTCTTTTCCGGGAAGACGGTGGTGCTTACCGGGAAGATGGAGAGCTTCAGCCGCAAAGAAGCAAAGCAGGCTATCGAGGCCTTGGGCGGCTCTGTCACCGGCAGTGTAAGCAAAAAGACCGACCTCCTGATTGCTGGAGAAGACGCCGGTTCCAAGTATGATAAAGCAAATGAATTGGGAGTGACGATTTGGGAAGAACAGCAGTTGAAAGAAGCATTGGAAAGGTGAGGAGGACGTCTGCCATATGAAGAAATTAAACGGCTGCCTGATGGTCATTCTTCTTTTCCTTGTGGCCTGTGCACCTAACAATAATGAGGATGAAGTGGTTCAGGAAGAGGATTCCGGAGAGGAGACCTCTATCGTCCCGAGCGCCAAGCTGGAAGAGGAGAATTACCGCATGATTCTCCCGTATAAGACAAGTGCTGCCAGAGGGGTAATCAACAGACAGGTCGCAAATCGTGTGGATATCGATGAGTTTGAACAGGGATTGAGGAGGCATTCCAAGGAGGTCTATGACCCGGACAGATATTTTTTCCAAGAAGGCCAGTATATAACGGAGTCAATGACATATGAATGGATTGATGATTTGAATCCGAAAGTGGAAGAAGGCGCCGGTGAAGAGTTCCATCGTGATAACCCGCGTTATCTCTCCCATATCCTCGAGCAGAATTACCTTGTGCAGGGAGAGGATAATGCAGTGAATCTCGCGGGGATTTCCATTGGCCTGGCAATGAAATCCGTCTATCGGTTCCAAGAGGAAAGCGGTGGGCCGGACTATTACGAGGATATTTCCGAAGAGGAAATGATGAAGAAAGCTGATGAGATAGCCCAGGATGTGCTGGAACGTATCAGACAGATTGAGGGACTGGAGAACGTTCCTGTCATGTTTGCTATCTACCGGGAAGCCGAGCAGAATTCACCCGTGCCTGGAAGCTTTGTAGCGACGACAAATGTATCAGGTGACAGCAGCTCTATCGGCAGTTGGCAGGATTTAAACGAAGAATATATCCTATTTCCGTCTTCGGAAGGCAGGGAAAAGTACTATGAGGATCAGGAACTTGTGACAAGCTTCGGTAATGAGATTGCGGAGTTCTTCCCAAACTATGTCGGAATTGTTGGGGAAGGCTTCTATGTAAACGAGGAGCTGCAGAAGCTTACCATTGAAATTCCGCTTGATTTTTACGGCAAAGCGGAAGTCATTGGATTCAGCCAGTATATTTACGGGCTGGTCCAAGAAATGTTCCCTGACTACTATGACCTTGAAATTAAAGTAGAGTCCAGCACGAAGATGGAGAGCCTCATTTACCGTGAGTCAGGAGAAGAGGAGCCGACTGTACATATTTTCCATTAAATGGGATTTATATGGTACAGAAGACCCTTCTGAGCTACTATAGAGAAAAAAGGAAAACATCAACCTATGACAATAGTCATATTATCGAAAATCAGCCCATTTTGAGGAAAAATAGGGCTGATTTTCCTGTTTGAGGAAAATCGAGAATATTTTCAGGGCGTTTTTGATGAAAAACTGCCCGTTTTTCTATTGATTTTCCCAATATGAATTATCTGAATCTATGCTATAATATAAATATACCAAGTTAAGGAAATACAAGCTGATGTTAGGGTGGGCATATTGATAGATATAGGTTCCTTTATCAAACTACAACGTACAAAAAAAGATATGACACAAGGGGAACTGGCAAAAGGAATTGTTTCATTGTCCTATTTATCAAAAATCGAAAACAAGAAGACAGAGGCCAGCCCTGAAATCATTCAAATGCTCTGTACCAGGCTTGGTGTCCAACTGAACAATGACCTGGATATGACCATCCAGGAAAAATGCAAAGAATGGTACAGCATACTGTTTGAATCCACAGACAAAGAAAAAATCATTGCGACATACCAAGAAATCCAGGAACTAATGAACAGTAACCTGTCGGAGAACCTGCTGATGTTCGAGATCCATAAAATCAGGTATCACCTTGTATTGGGTGAGCAGGATGCAGCGCTGGATAAGATTAATGAGCTGAATGAAATGGCGGATTCCTTTGATCATCTTCAGCAGTATTACTGGTACAAATTCAGAGGGAATTACAATTCGACCATAGGGGAATTCAATCAGGCGATCAAACTTTACAAGCTGGCCGAGGAGAAAGTCAACAAGGTGGATATCGAAGAAGCGGAAATAGCCGATCTTCACTACATAATGGCAGTCACCCACAGCAAGCTTCGTAATACACTGGAAGTCATCGATTTTGCCGAGAAGGCATTGGAAATCTATATGAAGGAATATAATTTCCGAAGATGCGCCCAAAGTCATATTGTGCTTGGTATCTCCTATCGCCGGATAAAAATGTATGAAAAAGCGATTAAGAATTATAATTTGGCACGACACCTAGGTGAACTTAATAAGGACAAAAGTGTCATCCAATTGACCAACCTTAATCTAGGATACCTTCACTCTGCCATTGGGAACTCACGGGAAGCTATCCAATATTTCATGGAAGTCAGCGAGGATGAGGAAGTATCCCGTTATCAGCGACTGGCTGCTATTACTTCATTAATTAAAGAGTACTATGAGGATAGTAATTCCCACGAGGAAATGGAAGAAACTATTACAAAGGCCTTTGAAATAGCTGAAACAGTAAAAGATGAGATGAGTTATAAACTGTTCTACTATATGATCCATACCTACAACTATGCTACTAAGGGAGAATATGAAAAATTCAGGTCACTAGTGATAGAGGAGTTCATCCCTTACTTAAAAGAGCAAAAGGATTATGCCAATTTAGTTGTATATTCAAACATGTTAGCTGCTCACTTTGAGTCTATTGGAAAGTACAAAGACTCAGTGAAATACTATAAACTTGCAAATTCAACCTATGAGGAGTTAATCAACCTTTAAAGGAGGGGAGAAAATATGAAAAAGATCATTGCATCATTGGCTTTGGGTGGAGTCCTTGTTGCTGGCTTCCTGTTCGCTCAGGACAATCAGCCTCAGGACTTGGCTATTGAAGTGGAGCCGACTATTTTTTCAGTGGAAAAGCCTAAATCATTCTACTAAGTCTTAGTGTCTCAGTCAGGAACACTATTTGAACCTATTAACATAAGATGGACTTTCCCGGATTGGTGTGGAAACCGTTCCGGGATTTTTTTTATTTCATCCCAGATAATGGAAGCGCTTTATTTATGTGGAAGGTCATCGGTTAGTAAAGAAAAAAAATTTTATTCGTTTAATCTGGGAGAATGTTCGAGATAAACGTCAAAAATAGGCAGATTAATGAAAGATTCAACCACTCTGCTCATCATATGCTGTTATATCATACATAATCCGGCCAATTGTGCCCATTTCAGACTTGATTGCGCTTACAATGGCGGTGGAATGCGACTTTATGCTTATAAAAACGCTTGAAAAAAAACGCATTATGTGAAAGTATATAAATTGTGTGTGACGCGGAATTCATAATCGCGTCAAGATTCGGAAAGGGGATTCGAATATGGAATATGCTATACAGGGAGCTACATGGTTTTGGCTTTTTGTACCAATGCCCATTGTCCTCCTGCTATCATTGATTACGTTTTTTACAGGGAGGAGAAAATAGGCCATGGGTTTGACGACATTATTAACTTTTATCGTTTACTTGATAGGTATGCTGGTCATTGGTGTGATCATGTACCGCCGTACCAATAACCTGTCCGATTATGTATTGGGCGGACGGAATTTAACACCAGGAGTGGCTGCATTAAGTGCGGGTGCTTCGGATATGAGCGGTTGGCTGCTGCTTGGGCTGCCTGGAGCTATTTATGCTGCCGGGATGTCAGAAGCATGGATGGCGATCGGTCTCGCGGTCGGTGCCTATCTGAATTGGCAGTTTGTCGCCAAAAGGCTGCGTGTTTATACGGAAGTAGCCGATGACTCTATTACTATACCGGATTTTCTGGAAAATAGATTCAAAGATAAATCCCATATTTTGCGGGTCGTATCTGCGTTAGTCATTTTATTATTCTTTACGTTTTACACTTCTTCCGGGATGGTTGCCGGAGCAACATTGTTTGAGGCCTCATTCGGACTGTCTTATCAGGCAGCCTTATGGATTGGTGCGATTGTAGTCGTATCCTATACCCTGCTAGGGGGATTTCTCGCGGTTGCCTGGACTGACTTTTTCCAGGGGATT
This sequence comes from Virgibacillus sediminis, assembly GCF_042643265.1. Classification (NCBI taxonomy): domain Bacteria; kingdom Bacillati; phylum Bacillota; class Bacilli; order Caryophanales; family Bacillaceae; genus Virgibacillus; species Virgibacillus sediminis. The sequence continues at coordinate 58,354 of NZ_JBHRRZ010000037.1, forward strand.
TTAATGTTTCTGGCATTGATTGCCGTTCCGATTGTCGCTTTGACGCAAATGGGCGGTTGGGATGCTGCTGTACAAGCTGTCGGAGAAATCAATCCAAGCCATTTGAATATGGTAGAGGGTGTCGGTCTATTGGCCATTGTTTCTTCACTGGCCTGGGGGCTGGGTTACTTCGGCCAGCCTCATATCATTGTAAGGTTCATGGCCCTGCGTTCGCCTAAGGATGTACCAAAGGCGCGTCTGATTGGAACATGGTGGATGATTCTCGGGCTATATGGTGCTATCTTCACTGGTTTTATGGGGCTTGCCTTCATCAGCACACAGGATGTTTCCCTGCTGGATGAGTTCGGCATCAATGTGGTTACCGAAGACGGAATACAAATGCTGGGTAACCCGGAAACTATCTTCATCGCCTTTTCCCAGCTGTTGTTCCACCCTGTGATTTCGGGTATTCTTCTGGCTGCTATTCTATCAGCAATCATGAGTACCATTGACTCCCAGCTGCTGGTATCTTCCTCCGCTGTAGCAGAGGACTTCTATAAAGCTATTTTCCGCAAGAAGGCCAGCTCTAAAGAGCTCGTCTGGATCGGGCGGATTGCTACCGTGATCATCGCCTTGATCGCTACCTTGATTGCGATGAATCCGGAAAGCAGTGTACTTGAACTGGTCAGCTATGCATGGGCAGGGTTTGGTGCCGCATTCGGGCCGATCATTATTCTGTCCTTGTTCTGGAAGGGAATTACCAGAAACGGTGCCTTCGCCGGTATCCTTACAGGTGCAGTTGTTGTCCTTGTCTGGGGAGGCATGCTGGAAGGCGGGCTGTTCGACTTGTACGAACTGCTGCCAGGTTTCGTATTGAACTTGATTGTCACAATTGTTGTCAGCTTGTTAGGAAAGCCGAACAAGGAAATAGAAGCAGAATTTACTGCCGCCACAGAGAAATTAAAAGAGTATTAATAGTCACCCACCTTCGCCTTTATGCTGGAGGTGGGTTATTTTCATGGGCAAGAAATTACCTATTCGGCTCTATTACTGTCCACCCCACTGCGCCGGGGGTGCTTAGCCGATTATTGCGGCAACCTGTCAGTTGCGGCACCCCCTCCAACTCTGCTATTATCAATAGTGTTGACAATTAAGGTATAATATTAGGACACATAGATGAAAAATGTAGAAATGCATATTGGAGGGTGAAATTAATGGCAGAGATTACAAAGGATCAAGTGAAACATGTCGCCAATCTGGCAAGGCTGGAAATCACCGAAGAAGAAACAGAGATGTTCACCGAACACTTGGCTGAAATTATCGAGCATGCCAATCAACTGAATGAAGTGGACACCGACCATATCGAAGCGACCACACATGTCATTGACTTGAAGAATGTGCTGCGCAAGGATGAGCCGAAAGAGTGGATCAGCCAGGAGGATGCGCTGAAGAATGCTCCGGATCATGAAGCAGGTCAATTCAAAGTACCATCTATTTTGGAGTAGGGAGGACAGAAGATGTCATTATTTGATCATACGATAAAAGAATTGGAAGAAATGCTACATAATAATGAGGTTACCGTCGAAGATCTCGTGAAAACCTCCTATGAACAGATCCGGAAAGTTGATGGAGATGTGAAAGCTTTCCTGACATTGAATGAAGAAGAGGCTCTTGCCCAGGCGCGGGAGCTGGATAAGCTGGAGGACAAGTCTCAAGCGTTATTCGGCATGCCTGCAGGAATCAAAGATAATATCGTGACCAAAGGGCTCCGTACAACTTGTGCGAGCCAGTTCCTCGATAACTTCGAGGACCCTTTGTATGATGCAACTGTCATGGATAAATTGAATGAGGCAAAAGTCGTCAATATCGGGAAATTGAACATGGATGAATTTGCGATGGGGTCATCCAATGAAAACTCAAGCTATGAGTCAACCCGTAATCCATGGAATACGGATTATGTACCAGGCGGTTCCAGCGGCGGCTCTGCGGCTTCCGTAGCTGCCGGAGAAGTGCTGTTTTCCTTAGGATCCGATACCGGCGGTTCCATCCGTCAGCCTGCCGCTTACTGCGGGGTAGTCGGGATGAAGCCTACATATGGACGTGTATCTCGTTTCGGCCTGGTTGCCTTTGCTTCCTCCCTAGACCAGATCGGCCCTCTGACCCGCAATGTAGAAGACAATGCACGCGTCATGGAAGTGATTGCCGGGCATGATGTGAAGGATTCTACCAGTGCCGCTGTCGAAGTGCCTAAATTTACAGAAGCATTGACCGGTGATGTAAAAGGCATGAAGATTGCCGTGCCAAAAGAGTATCTCGCTGAAGGGGTCGCCCCTGAGGTGAAAGAAAGCATCATGAATGCCTTGAAGGTATATGAATCCCTTGGTGCGACCTGGGAAGAAGTATCCCTGCCGCATTCCAAATACGCACTGTCAGCCTATTACCTGATTGCTTCCTCGGAAGCATCTGCCAATCTGGCCCGTTTTGACGGTGTCCGCTATGGCGTCCGTTCCGAAAATGCGGAGAATATGATCGATATGTTCAAGAAATCGCGCAGTGAAGGTTTCGGAGATGAAGTGAAGCGCCGGATCATGCTTGGGACTTTTGCGTTAAGCTCCGGTTATTATGATGCGTATTATAAAAAGGCTCAGAAAGTCCGCACGCTGATCAAACAGGACTTTGATGAAATTTTCGCATCTTATGATGTAGTGGTTGGACCGACCGCTCCTACACCTGCTTTTCGTGTCGGCGAGAAAACAGAGGATCCTATGACCATGTATGCCAATGATATTCTCACTATCCCGGTCAATCTGGCAGGGGTTCCCGGCATTTCCATCCCATGCGGATTCGGGGAGAACGGCCTGCCGGTAGGGCTGCAGATCATTGGACAGCATTTTGATGAAGAGAGAGTATACCGCGCAGCACATGCATTTGAACAAGCAACGGATTATCACTTGAAACGACCTCAAGTTGGAGGTGCCAAATAATGAACTTTGAAACGATTATCGGCCTGGAAGTCCATGTCGAATTAAAAACAAATACCAAGATATTCAGCCCGAGTGTGAATGCATTCGGCACGGAACCAAACACGAACATCAACCCGATTGACCTCGGCTACCCAGGTGTACTGCCTGTATTGAACGAGGAAGCGGTGAATTTTGCGATGAAGGCGGCAATGGCCTTGAACTGTGATATCGCAACCAATACAAAGTTTGACCGGAAGAACTATTTCTATCCGGATAACCCGAAAGCATACCAGATTTCCCAGTTTGATCAGCCGATCGGGGAAAATGGCTGGATTGAAATCGAAGTGAACGGCAAGAAGAAGCGCATTGGCATTACCCGCCTGCACATGGAAGAGGATGCCGGTAAGCTGACCCACGGTGATGATGGACATTCCCTTATCGATTTCAATCGTCAGGGCACACCATTGATTGAAATTGTTTCCGAGCCCGATATGCGTTCACCGGAAGAGGCCTATGCTTATTTGGAAAAACTGAAGAACATCATCCAGTATACGGGTGTTTCCGATGTGAAAATGGAGGAAGGTTCCCTGAGATGTGATGCGAATATCTCCCTGCGCCCGATCGGCCAGGAAGAATTCGGAACCAAGACAGAATTGAAGAACCTGAACTCTTTCAACTTTGTCCAAAAAGGTCTGGAATTTGAAGAGAAGCGCCAGGAGAAAGAACTGCTGGCCGGCGGTGAAATTCTGCAGGAAACCCGCCGCTATGATGAGAAGACCAAGGAAACTATCCTGATGCGTGTCAAAGAAGGTTCAGATGATTACCGTTATTTCCCTGAACCGGATCTTGTTCCGCTGTACATCGACGAAGATTGGAAAGAGCGTATACGTGCGGAAATTCCTGAGCTTCCTGATGCACGGAAGAAGCGCTATGTAGAGGAACTCGGCCTGCCGGAATACGATGCTGATGTACTGACCAGCTCCAAGGAAATGGCGGACTTCTTTGAGGAAGCAACCGACCAGGGTGCAGATAAGAAGCATGTCTCCAACTGGCTGATGGGTGAGGTTTCCGCCTATATGAACAAGCATCAGAAGGATCTTAGTGATCTGGCCATCACGCCGGATGGTCTGGCTAAGATGATCCAGCTGATTGAAGACGGCACAATTTCTTCCAAAATCGCCAAGAAAGTCTTTGCCGAACTGGTGGAGAATGGCGGTGACCCAGAGAAAATCGTCAAGGAAAAAGGACTTGTCCAAATTTCTGACGAAGGCCAGCTGAAAGAGGTTATCACCAAAGTGCTGGATGAGAATGAACAATCCATTACCGACTATAAGAGTGGTAAGGGTAAGGCAATGGGATATCTGGTCGGCCAAGTCATGAAGGCGACCAAAGGACAGGCCAACCCGCCAATGGTCAATAAAATCCTGAAGGAAGAATTGGATAACAGGTAATTATCTCCAAACCTGCTCGAGGTAAAAGACTGCCGTCATGCATATGGCGGCAGTCTGTCTGTCGGAGCCGCTACCGGCCGAAATCATGCCCCCTTTTCAAATAAGGAAAAAAGGGCTATGATATTGGTTGGACGCAGTTGAATGATGAGCTGCCAAGCGGCCCTGCAGCTGGAGATAATGGGGAGGAAAATTCTATGAAAAAAGCCAGGATCATCTATAACCCGACATCTGGCCGGGAAGCTTTCAAGAAAGAGCTGCCGACCGTACTGGAAAGGCTGGAAGTTGCCGGCTATGAAACATCTGCCCATGCAACCACTTGTGCAGGGGATGCCACAGAGGCGGCAAAAACTGCGGTGGAGAGAGGGTATGATCTGATCATTGCCGCCGGCGGTGATGGAACAATCAATGAAGTGATCAATGGGATGGCTGAACAAAGTCACCGGCCGAAACTGGGGATCATACCAGTCGGTACGACCAATGACTTTGCACGGGCACTCCATATCCCGCGTGATATAAAAAGGGCCGTAGATGTCATCGTTGACGGCAAATCCATGCTACTCGACATCGGAAGAGTGGATGATGACAGGTATTTCATGAATATTGCCGGCGGAGGCAAACTCACGGAGCTCACCTATGATGTTCCGAGTAAATTGAAGACAATGCTTGGCCAGATGGCCTACTATATTAAGGGAGTGGAAATGCTCCCGTCTTTGAAACCGACCCGGGCAAGGATCGAATATGATGGAGAAGTCCTGGATGAAGATATCATGCTTTTCCTTCTATCCAATACCAATTCCGTCGGCGGGTTTGAGAAGCTCGCACCGTCGGCGAAAATGAATGATGGCCAATTTGACCTGCTTATCCTGAAAAAGATGAATCTGGCGGAATTCATCCGGTTGGTCTCCCTGGCCATGAGGGGGGCGCACCTGGAGGATGAACGCATTCTCTATACTCAGGCGAACCATATAAAAGTCACCACGGACGAAAAGATGCAGCTGAATATTGACGGTGAATACGGCGGAATGCTGCCAGGCGAATTCACCAATTTGAAGCAGCATATCGAGTTTGCTGTACCGGAAGTATTCATCAATAGGGAAGATTACTGATTCAGTAGTCTTCTTTTTTGTTGGTAAGAAATGCTTTTTCTGCAAAACATATGATAAGATGCTTATAGCTGTAGTACAACGGTAAATTGGAAATAAATCGAAAAGGAAGATAGATAAATGGCGAAACAGAAAGCTCCTGTGAAAAAGAATGAGAAGCTTACACTCACGTTCGAGGATCTAACCCATGAGGGAAACGGTGTGGCCAAAGTGGATGGCTATCCGCTGTTTGTCCCATACGGCCTGCCGGGGGAAGAAGCGGAAGTCAAAGTCGTCAAGGCAAACAAGAACTTCGGCTTCGGAAAATTGATCGAGGTGAAGCAGTCAAGCGACCAGCGGGTGGAACCGCCTTGCAATGTATTTTATAAATGCGGCGGCTGCCAGCTCCAGCATATGAGCTATGATCTGCAGCTGGAGATGAAACAGAACCAAGTGAAGAATGTCATGAAGAAAATCGCCCACCTCGACCATGTGCCGGTACATCCCACTATCGGAATGGAAGACCCATGGAGATACCGCAATAAGGTGCAAATCCCGGTAGGCGAGAATGATGGCGAGCTGATCACCGGATTTTACCGCATGCGCAGCCATGAAATTATCAAGGATATGGAAACCTGTGTCATCCAGGACGAGTTGAATGACCGCTCCGTCCATGCCGTACGCCGGATTGCGAACCGACTCGGCATTGAAGCATATGATGAGAAGAAAGATAAAGGCGTTCTCCGTCATATCATGGTGCGGACAGGCAGAGAGACGAATGAGACGATGATTGTGCTGATTACCCGTACGGAAGAACTGCCATATGAAAAGGAACTGATTCGCGAGATGACGGAAACCTTCCCACATGTAAAGTCGATTGTCCATAATATCAATAAGCAGCGGACCAATGTCATTCTTGGAAGGAAGACAAAGATCATCTGGGGAGAGGAATATATCCATGATACGATCGGCGATATCAAATTTGCCATTTCTCCAAAGTCCTTCTACCAGATAAATCCGCAGCAGACAGACATGCTGTATCAAAAGGCGCTTGATTATGCACAGGTCAACAACGAGGATACGGTCATTGATGCCTATTGCGGAATCGGTACGATATCACTGTTCCTCGCCCAGCGTGCGAAGAAAGTCTACGGAATCGAAGTAGTCCCGCAAGCTATCGAAGACGCCAAAAAGAATGCCCAACTGAACGGCATCACCAACGTCGAATTCCATGTCGGCCAGGCAGAAACCGTCATGCCCGAATGGAAGCGGCAGGGACTCAATCCGGACGTCATCGTTGTCGACCCGCCGAGAAAGGGCTGCGAGGTGGACTTTCTGCAGGCAATGATCGACATGGAGCCGAACCGGATCGTCTATGTATCCTGCAACCCATCCACACTGGCCAGGGACCTGCGCATTCTCGAAGACGGCGGCTATGAAACGAAGGAAGTACAGCCGGTGGATATGTTCCCACAGACGAATCACGTGGAGTGTGTGGCGCTGTTGGAGAAGAAATAGAAGAGCACGAGTTCGAGAATCCATAACTTTTTAACAGATTTTCAAGTGAATATATATAAATAATGTGAAATAATACGATGAAAAAGGGTTGTCCTTAAGTCTGTGAAAACGGCTTTTGTGGCAACCCTTCTTTTGTATACGATCCTTGGGGACTAGTCTGAAGATAACTCAGACTCTTTGACCCAGCCTTGGGACCAGCTTTCTATTGTTCTTAAAATTGGTTCCATCGCATGTCCTTTTTTTGTTAAGGAGTATTCGATAATGACTGGTGTCTCGGGTATCACTTCCCGTTTCACTATATCTTGACGTTCTAATTCCTTTAAACGCTCCGATAATACTTTTCCACTTATACCAATAGATGATTGAATTTCACTGAAACGTTGTTTACCCAGCAATAATTGATAAATAACTAATGCGGTCCATTTCTGACTTAGCAGCGAGATGGCTTTTTCGAATTTCGGACATATAGTTGGCTGAACCACTTACTTCACCTCTCTTATCCCTAGGATAACATAATACGTTACTTATTTATAAATATAAACCCACTTACTTGACAATGTTTTATAATGATAATAAACTTAGTTACATTAAGTAACTAGAGAATAAATACTTATGCAGTTGCTGCCTATGGAGTTAATTGGAGATACTATTTAGTTACCCAGGCCAATAACTAGGAGGAATAATATGGGATTCCACAGTAAACCGACGACATTTGTTAGTCATGTCAATATAAAGGTAGAGGATTTACAAAGGTCTTTACAGTATTATCAAGAAGTAATCGGATTTGATATTTTAGAAAAAACTTCATCGACGGCAAAGCTTACAACAGATGGGAAGACAAGCATCTTATCATTGGAGCAGCCTGAAAATGTAATTCCCAAACAAGGAAGAACGACTGGCTTATATCATTTTGCTCTTCTTTTGCCGGAGAAAAGAGATTTAGCTAATATCGTGGTTCATCTAGTAAACAAGGGCATCCGCTTCGGTTCTTCTGACCATCTTGTCAGTGAAGCATTGTATTTACATGATCCGGATGGGAATGAGATCGAAATTTATATCGACCGTGATCCTTCTGAATGGAAATGGAATGAAGGAGAAGTGGCCATGGCAGTCGATCCGTTAGATTTCGACAGGCTGCTAAAGAATACGGAGCCAGGGAACGCTTGGAAAGGATTGCCTGAAGGTACGATTATGGGGCATATTCATTTACATGTTTCCGAACTGATAAAAACAGAAGAATTTTATGTGAAAGGTCTCGGATTTGACGTGGTCAACCGCTTTGGGGCCCAGGCATTATTCCTTTCTACAGGAAAATATCATCATCATATCGGGGTGAACACGTGGAATGGAGTGGGGGCACCAAAACCGCCAGAAAATAGTGTTGGTATGGAATCTTTCACTCTCATTTTGCCTAGTGAAGAAGCAATTAAAGAAACGATCGATAACTTGCAAAATATTGGAGTATCCGCAACAGAAGAAGCTGGACGGCTCATCACGTATGATCCTTCTGGAAACCGTATTGAGTTAGTCGTCTAAGAGGGAGAGATAGGATTGTCTACACGAAACGAGAATGGCATCGAAGTAGGAATATACACACTTGCAGATATAGGTCCAGATCCTTTTACTGGAAAAACGATAAGCAGCAAGCAGAGAATGGATGAGATCATTGAGGCGGCAAAACTTGCGGATAAAGCAGGCCTCGATGTATTTGGGGTAGGGGAACATCACCGGCTGGGTTATGCTGTATCCTCTCCGGCAGTGGCATTATCCGCCATTGCTCAAGCAACGAAACATATTAAATTAACCAGCGCAACAAGTGTTTTGAGCACACTTGACCCGGTTCGAGTATATGAAGATTTTGCTACATTAGATCTGATTTCAGGCGGGCGTGCCGAGATTTCGGCTGGCCGAGGAGCTTTTATTGAGTCTTTTCCTCTTTTTGGGTACAGCACGAAGGATTATGATGAGCTTTTTAGTGAGCACATGGATTTACTGTTAAAGCTGAATGAAAATGAAGTTGTTTCCTGGGATGGAAAGTTCCGTCCTTCGTTGAATGCTGCGGAAATCTCTCCCCGGCCTGTACAAGAGCAGCTGCCCATTTGGATTGGCGTTGGCGGGACACCAGAAAGTGCTGCTCGTGCAGGTAGATTGGGAGTCGGTATGGCCTTAGCGATACTGGGCGGCGATCCAACGAGATTCAAGCCGCTTGTTGATATATATCATCGTGCAGGGCTGGAGGCAGGGCATTCACTGGATAAATTACCTGTCGGTGTCACTGGACATGGGTATCTTGCAAAAACGACAGAAGAGGCAAAGGATGAATTTTATCCTTATTACGCCAATTATTGGAACTATGTCAATCGCCAACGCGGGATGGGCAGGAAAATGTCTAGAGATGAGTTTGAACGAGCAGCCGGCCCACAAACCGCACTGTTTGTAGGCAGTCCAGAAGATGTGGTGGAGAAGATTCTGCATCAACATGAATTGTTTGGGCATACACGCTTTTTAGCACAAGTCGATATTGGCGGCGTGCCGTTTCACAAGGTCGAGAAAAACATTGATTTACTGGCAACTGAGGTTGTGCCTATGCTCAAGAAAGCAATCGGCCGTAAGAAGAAGGTAGAAGCACTTTAAGTGGGCTGGAAACAGAAGGAAGTATCAGGAAAGTACGCGAGTAAGGAAAAAAGCCAGGTATATTTGTTTTAAAATGGAGGGATAGATTTAATGAAGATTGCAATTATCGGGGCAAGTGGAAAAGCAGGGAATTTAATCTTGAAGGAAGCAGTTGGCCGAAATCACCAGGTGACAGCAATTGTAAGGGATGCATCGAAAGTGAAAGATGAGAATGTCCCTGTCATTGAAAAAAACATTTTTGATCTTAACACAGATGACCTAAGCCAATTTGATGTAGTCGTTAATGCATTTGGAGCACCACTTGGTGAAGAACAAGCCCACGTGGATGCAGGGCATACGTTGATTGAGGCCCTCAGAGGAACTGATACGAGGCTAATCGTCGTCGGAGGAGCCGGTAGTCTTTATGTGGATGAGGAAAAAAGTGTTAAGTTGATCGATACACCTGAATTTCCAGACATTGTAAAACCAACAGGTAAAGGCCAAGGACGCAATTTAGAAGAATTGATGCAAACAACTGATGTAACATGGACGTTTATCAGCCCTTCTGCCGTATTTGACCCAGAAGGAAGAAGAACAGGTTCCTATGAAACAGGAAGTGATGTCCTGCTGGTGAATACAGAAGGTGAGAGCTACATCAGCTATGCTGACTTTGCCATTGCCGTGGTCGATGAGGTTGAAAGTGCGCAACATGTAAACGAAAGGTTTACGGTTGTAGGGGAAAAATAGATAGCAGCCTGACAAAAAATCTTACGGCACCCATAGTAGGTGGGCGTAAGATTTTTTTGTCTCTCCATAGGAAAAGCCATCCTGCGCCGGATGGCTTTTCTAACAGGCAATTTCCCTGTCTTTGTTTTTCAGGACATCCATACGGAATTCGAAGGCTTCTTTTTTTGCTTCCGTCAGACCGTTGCATTTTCTGGCCGTAAAACACTTGAATTTCTTTTTGGCGGTTTCTGGCTCCTTGTATTCCACTTTATATCCTGTCACACGTCCGTCCCGCTTTATTTCGAATACGCCGCATACCTTCCCATTATCCTTCAGGGAATGGCGCAGACGGTAATCGGATTTATCTGTGACATACAGGTTGTTCCTCAAAAAATTATGGTTGTCCCGGTCAAAATGCTCTACCTTCTTTTCAGGGTGATGGATGTCCAGCAGCCACCTTCCCAATGGAACGGAAGCTCTGTTGACTGTGGTGTAGGGAATAATTTTTTCGTTTCCCTTTTTACCTACAGCCATCAGTCCCCAATGCTTGTTGGAGATCAACTCATAGTCGTCTTTTTCGATTTTTACGGTGGCTTCGTGTTTTAAGCCGGAGATGAACAGCAATACATGATCGGCCGCCACCTCATATTGGTTTAAATATCTTTTTGCCATCTCAACTCGCCTCCCTGTTTTCAATCGCTTCAATTAAAATTTATCCAGAAGCGGTCGAGAATGAATATAAAATAGTTGCGGGATCATCCGATTACATAAATCTACTACCCGGTATATGGGGATATTAATCGTCGGCAGCAGGGCTGGCATATTGCCTGGCGTGAGGGAGAACAGCTCTCGATTTTCCAATTGGAAAGATACATAGGAAACGATCAAGTTTTATGGGTTTTCCAACGCTTAAAAGCTTTTGTTTAGCGGCAAACATGATATAATTTGAAACATCAGACTTTTCCATCGGCCATTATACATCTTAGGTACTGCAGAGGAGGAAATAATATGAGGTTGGAACAGTTGAAATATGTGATAGAGGTTGTAATGTGCGGGTCGATCAATGAAGCTGCCCGCCGGCTTTATATCACACAGCCCAGTCTATCGAAGGCAATCAAGGAATTGGAGAAAGAATTGGGGATTACCATCTTCACCCGCAATTCTCGGGGCATTACTCTCTCTCCAGATGGGGCGGAGTTTCTAGGGTATGCCCGGCAGGTAGTAGAGCAGGCAGAACTGCTGGAGCATCGGTACTTTAACACCACGCCTTCGCAGCAGATGTTCAGTGTATCTACACAACATTATGCCTTTGCGGTGAATGCATTTGTGGAAATGATCAAGAAGCATGGGAGCCTTGAGTACCAATTTACCTTAAGGGAAACAAGAACCTATGAAATTATTGAAGATGTCAAAAACCTTCGTAGTGAGATCGGCATCCTTTATCTGAGCTCATTCAATGAGAAAGTGATGAGGCAGATGCTGAGAGATGAGGGTATGGAATTTCATCTGCTGTTCGAATCAAGGCCGCATATCTTTGTGAGCAGCCAGAATCCGCTGGCAGATAGGGAATCCGTTACCCTGGAAGATCTGGAGGATTACCCGCGCCTTTCTTTTGAGCAGGGGGAATTCAACTCCTTTTATTATTCCGAGGAAATTTTCAGCACGATTCCAAGTAAAAAGAGTATACAGGTCAGCGACCGGGCGACACTATTCAATTTGCTTAGGGGAGTGAACGGCTATACCATTTCTACAGGCATTTTAAGCTTGGATTTGAATGATTCCAATATCGTTTCCGTCCCTCTGGATGAAGATGAGACCATTTCTGTCGGATGGGTGGTGCATAAGAAGACACAGCTGACCCGGATGGCAAGGGTGTATTTGGAGGAATTGAAGCAGATTATCGATGTTTATTCCTCTTGATATAGCCCAAAGCTATAGCTGGCTAATAACAATAACCATTACGTTATATCAGCTCTTCCATGATAAGATACATACAACATAAAAACGAACAAGGGAGACGACATATGCGTACGGTTAATACTTCACAGGTTATTGCAGACAGTAAGTTCAACAAGTTTCATCTATTGGTATTTCTCTGGTGTGCTTTTTTAATTGCTTTTGACGGATTCGACATTGCGATGTATGGTGTTGGATTGCCATTAATGATGGAAGATTACGGATTGACAACGGTGGAGGCAGGGACCATCGGAAGCTATGCATTAATAGGAATGATGATTGGCGCATTCCTGCTCGGTTCGCTTTCCGATCTGCTGGGCCGTAAAAATGTATTGGTCATCTGTATTTTGTTATTCAGTGTGTTCACCCTGTTGGCAGGGCTTGCTCCAAATGCACTCATATTTACTATTATGCGATTTATCGCGGCACTCGGAATGGGTGGCCTTATGCCAGCGGTGATTTCCCTGATGACAGAATACTCTCCCAAGAAGAACCGGGCACTTATCGTTGCTACGATGTACTGCGGGTACTCGATCGGCGGTATAGCTGCTTCTCTGATCGGTATGTATCTGATGGAAAGCTTTGGATGGAGGCTGCTGTACATCCTCGGGATTATCCCGCTGTTTGCACTCCCTTTCTTTCTCAAACAGTTTCCGGAATCCTTATCCTATTACATACTCCGGAAACAGGGAGGAAAGATTGCGGGTATACTTAACAGGGTCGACCCTGCGGGGAATTATCAGGAAACCGATGATTACGAGTATGCAAGCACCAAGGAAAAAGCGAAAGGATTTCCTGTCAAAAAATTGTTCCAAGATCACCGGGCGGTCAGTACCATCGCTTTCTGGGTCGCTGTATTCAGCTGCCTGCTGATGATTTATGGCTTGAATACCTGGTTGCCGAAAATCATGCAGGATTCCGGGTATGGAATTACTTCCAGCCTTTCCTTTACGCTTGTGCTTGGAATTGGGCAAATCGGGGGATCTTTGCTGGGTGGATACTTGGTGGACAGACTGGGACACCGGAAAGTACTTGTTTCGATGTTCTTGACTCGGGGCGTTCTGTTTCATCTCACTCAGTATGACTTCCAGCCTGATCCTGCTGTATGTATTGATTGCGATCGGCGGAGCATGTACGGTCGGAACCCAGAATCTGGTGAATCCGTATATCTCTGAATTCTACCCGAGGGAAATCAGCACGACAGGTGTCGGTGTTACTGTCGGAGTAGGGAGGATTGGTGCTTTTCTTGCACCTACCATTATCGGTTTGGTACTCGCCACCAGCATTGCACCACAGAATGCGTTTATGGTGTTTGCCATCCCGAGTGTCATCGGCGGTATAGCCTTCCTGCTGGTTCAGGAGAAATACGGCAGCTTTGACCGGCTGAAAGCAGACAATGCGTCAGCCGGCCAAGCGAACAATGAAGCAGTATAGCTGCGCTTTCCAGGCTGGGAAAAAAGCGTTTAGGAAAAATCCCAACGAATCAAACATCTTGTTTTAGTGGAGGCCGCTGCGGAAATATGCTCTGCTAACACAGTTCATAATCCATAATTCTTTAAAAGATGATCCCTGTATCGTGCAGAGATCATCTTTTTTCGTTATTTGGTTATTTGGACGTTAATCTTCCTTTCGCAGTGAAGCTCAGGCGGGAGGTTTCTGTTTTTCAGCCGATGGGAAAATGGAGACTATAGAGAGTTCACACAGGAGGTATGGGACATGACAAAAACAATCTTTATTACAGGTGCCGGAAGCGGATTAGGCAGAGGAGCCTCCATCGGTATGGCGAAGAAGGGGCATCATGTAATAGCGACGACAGAACTGACTTCACAGAAGACAGATCTAATGCGGGAGGCACGTGAACAGAACTTGGATATAGATGTATTTAAACTCGATATTACGAATGAGCGGGACCGGGCACAGATTGAAAAGTATGATTTCGATGTGTTTGTGGCCAATGCAGCCATCAATGAGAGAGGGCCGCTTGGGGAAGTGCCGATGGATCGGTTCCGGACTATTTTCGAAGTGAATGTGTTCTCCACGCTGGAAACGGTCCAGGCAGCTGCACGGAAGTTCGTGGAAAAAGGCAGCGGAAAGATTGTATTCATGAGTTCGATGGCAGGAATCATGGCTGCTCCGTACGGCGGGCCATATGCTGCGACCAAGCATGCGGTGGAAGCAATGGCATCCAGCCTGCAGAAGGAGCTGGAAGGCTTCGGGGTGCAGGTGGCAACCATTAATCCAGGTCCATTTGCTACCGGGTTCAATGACCGTGCTGCGGATGAACTGTGGAAATGGTATGACGAAGAGAAAAACTTTACGAAGAAAGAAGATTTGAAGGAGAAGGAAAAAGGGCTTGAAAACCAATTTGATCCGGAAGATATGATCGAGAAAATGGTGGAAGTCATTCCGGCTGATCATCATAAGTTCCGTACTGCATATCCAGAGAAGACGGAGAAGCAGATGAAAGATACGGAACAAGAGCGCTGGAATATGGATATCTGATTCATATGGAAGTTTCAGGCTAGTTAGCATAGCCAAGAAGAAAGGCCTCCCTAGATTTAAAATGGATCCTTTTACAGGGCATTTTAAATGGGGAGGCTTTTTTTATTCCATTCACCTTTAAAAACGAACAAAATAACAAATTACATTATATATTGTTTTGTTTTATTGCAATAATGCTTGATAAACAAGTTTGTTTAAGGGTAAAATTGGTGTAAATGCAAACGTTCAGGAGGATGGAAATATGTTTGGTGCACCTATGGGAGAATATGCGAGGAAGATGCTGTTGCTTGGATCTGGTGAATTAGGGAAAGAAGTGGTCATCGAGGCACAGCGGCTGGGAGTCGAGACGATTGCCGTCGACCGTTATGAGGGGGCACCGGCCATGCAGGCGGCTCACCGCTTCCACGTCATTGATATGTTGGATGATGAAGAGTTGCGGGACGTGATTGAGGCAGAAAAGCCGGATTATATTGTACCGGAAATAGAAGCGATTTCCACTGCGACATTGTTGGATTTGGAGAGCAGAGGGTATAATATCATTCCGACTGCTTATGCGACAAAGCTGACGATGGATAGAGAGGGGATCCGCAGGCTGGCGAGTGAGCAGCTTGGCTTGCCGACCGCTACATACGAATTTGCTGATTCTCTGGAGGAGTTGGAAGCAGCCGTACATAAAATCGGGATGCCATGTGTCATTAAGCCGATTATGAGCTCTTCAGGGAAGGGACAGAGTGTCTGTCGGGTGGAGGAAGATATAGAGAAATCCTGGAAACAGGCAATGGCCGAGGGCAGGGCGAACTCCCAACGAGTGATTGTGGAGGAGTTGGTTGAATTCGAATCTGAGATTACACTGCTGACGGTACGTTCCGTATCCGGTACATCATTCTGCCCGCCAATCGGCCATCTGCAGCAGGATGGGGATTATATCGTGTCCTGGCAGCCACATGTGATGAATGGGGAACAGATCAAAGAGGCGGAAGAGATTGCTAAAGCAGTTACTGATGAAATTGGCGGGTACGGTGTCTTCGGTGTCGAGTTGTTCCTCACAAAGGATGGAGTAATCTTCAGTGAGGTTTCTCCCCGGCCGCATGATACGGGTATGGTAACCATGGCCACTCAGGAATTGTCCGAATTTGCCCTCCATGTTCGGGCTGTGCTTGGTCTGCCTATCCCTGAGATTGAGCTGATGTCTCCGGGAGCGAGCAGAGCTTTGAAAGCATCTGACGAAAGTGCAGATTATTATATGACCGGAGTGGAAAAAGCTTTGGCGGTGCCAGGCATCCAGCTTCGATTATTCGGAAAGCCTGAAACCAAGGCAGGCCGCCGGATGGGCGTGGTACTGGCAAAAGGTGCCGATACAGATGAAGCAAGGAAGAAAGCAGAAGGTGCAGCAGGCGAAATAGAGATTGCTTCGAAGGCAAGGACTTCTTTATAAAATGGTGAAGAGGCTGGGACATCATTAAAATGTTGAATCCTACAGACGAACAATGGACCGAACTAGCGAAGCATATTTCCACAGCGGTTTTTTCTCCGCTCATCAAATTCTCTAGTTAGTTCAGTTTATATTAGGGTAAAACATTTTTGTCCCAGCCTTTTAATGTTTACCCACTGGCATATACTGATTACAAACTACTCGGAAGGAAACTGAGGGGAAGCTGGGAAAGTTTTCACCCATGTTTCCCACTCATAGACATATCATCATACTCATCAGATATCGTACGGTCTCTGCCGGCCCCATAGCCAACGAAGGCCATGGCAAGTATGACAATGATCAGCACCATAAGCGGCAGATCCCAGTCAGAGGTCAGATCGCTGAGAAGCCCCATGATAATCGGCCCGACGGCAGCAAGGAAATAACCGAGAGCCTGGGCCATGCCGGAGAGCTCTGCGGCATGGCGGGGGTTGCTGGTACGCATGCCCAGGAAGGCGAGCGCAAGTGGAAACAGGCCGCCTGTCGCTATCCCTAACAATGTCACACTGAGAAATGTGATGAGATAAGAGTCCCCTGCCAGAAGTCCGGCACTGCCGAACAGTGCCAGCAGGGAAATGCCGACGGTCAAATAACTCTGTGACTTCAATTTTCCTGCGACCACCGGCAGAAAGAAGCCGACAGGAAGTCCGATGAACTGCGCATAGGACAAAAGCCATCCGGCAGTTTCTCCGGATGCGCCATTTGCTTGCAGGATCTCCGGCAGCCACGCAATGACTACATAATATACAAATGCCTGTAATCCCAAGAATACGGAGACATCCCATGCGAGGCGAGATTTCCACATCCGCGCTTCATTAGCCCCCATATATTGCACCCGGACTTCATTGGCGGATTGCCGATGCTTTACGAAATAAACCCAAATCCCAATGCCTAAAAGAGCTGGTAAGACCCAGATGGCAAGGGACAGCTCCCACCCGACATTGCCTAATTCTGCTAAAGGGACACTGATTCCGGAGGCAAGTGCGGCCATCAATCCCATTGCTGTCGAATACACACTCGTCATCAATGGCACTTTGTCTGGAAAGCGTTCCTTCAATATACCGGGAAGGAGGACATTGGCAACAGCAATGCCTGCGCCTATAAGCAATGTCCCCCCAAACAGGCAGGCAATCACCGGGACCGAACGCAGCAGGATGCCTGCTGAAAGTGCCACCATACCTGCAATCAGCACTTTTTCGTTGGAGTATTTGCTCCCCAATTTAGGCGCAATCGGAGACATGACGGCAAACCCGAGCAGGGGAAGACTGGTCAGGATGCCGAGGCTCCAGTTGGGGAGCCCGAGTTCTGCTTCTATCCTCCCGACCAATGGGCCGACAGAGGTAATGGCGGGGCGCAGGTTGAAGGCAATTATAATAACTGCTGCGATCAGCAGTATCTGATTGTGAGATTTCATGTCTTTGAATCGATAGATGCCCATAAAAGGATACCACCTTTCATTCAAGACCATTCTATGCCATCTTTTCCTGCTATGCAATAAAGGGAGTTGAAGCCATAACATGGAAATCTTTGCTTGCTATTTCACATGTACATGCATGATTCATCTCCATAAGGAATAATTATGGTTCGGACGGGGGAAAGTCGAGTACAATGGAAGTGGACGTATGTTGATAGATTAATGGTGAGGATGAAGAGGAAATGGCCGTTTTATCAGCTGTATGGAAATATATCGTGGTGTTTGTCCTTGCGGGGATTCCATGGGCGGAAGTCGCGTTAGTCATCCCACTGGCAATTCTTTATGGGATGAATCCTCTGCTGGTCGGCAGCGTTGCCCTGGCGGGGAATCTCGCTACCGTTTATTTAGTTATCATCTACTTTGAAAAATTCCAGGAGTGGCGGAAAAGAAGGAAAAAAGGGAATAGCCGACCGTCCAGAAGACATGACAGGGCGGTGAAACTATGGAGGAAATACGGCCTGCCAGGCTTGACTTTATCCGGCCCGCTATTAATCGGTTCGCATATAGCAGCTGTGGCAGCTATGGCCCTTGGTGCAAGCAAGCAGGATGTATTCTTTTGGAGTACGATCAGCTTGGTGCTTTGGACAGTGCTTATTACAGCAGCTGCAGCCTATGGCATTGAATGGCTTGGATGGGTTTAGCCTCCTACGGCTAGGGGAATCTGTAATGTTATGAAACTTTCTAGGTGAGCTGGTGAGAGTGGATGCGTCAACATAGCCGGCTGCCCGAGGAATTGTCTTTAAAAAAAGGAGATAGTACATGAAAAATGACTGGGAATCAGCAAGGGAATCCCTTTCCAAGGTTAAAGTGGTATCGAATCCCAAAAATGAACCGGTTACTATATTTGGCGGATCAGAGGGGCTGAGGTGTGTGGGAGTGGGAACGGACGCAGCCGTGTTTCAATCCGTGCTGGCCCCGTCTTATGCCTTTAAGGTCTATGCGGAAGATAAAGCATCGAAAATCAAGACAGAAGCAGGGGTATATGAATTACTGGAGGAATCACCCTACTTTTCCAGGTGCTTTGCTGTGACAGAGCATTATCTCGTTCTCAGCTATGAGGAAGGGCCAACCCTTTTCGACTGCCTGCTTCAGGGCATACATATTCCACAACAGGTTATTGATGACGTGGAAGAGGCGAGAGAGTATGTACGGGAAAGAGGACTGAATCCCCGTGATATCCACTTGAAGAATATTCTGTTTCAAGATGGAAGGGCCAGGATCATCGATGTTTCGGAATATGTTCTGCCAGGGGACGATCTCCGCTGGGAACATCTGAAAAATGCCTATGATGAATACTATCATCTGATGGATGGCAGGCCCGTGCCGTTCTGGCTTTTGGAGACCATCCGCAAATGGTATCATCAGCGGAGAAGCTATTTTTCCTCATTTGAGGAGTTTAAGAGATTTGTCTTGAAATACACGACGTTCAAAAGATAGTCGGTTTTTTATATACACCAAGGATTATGTCTAGGGAATGATGGGGAATAGATGTTAAAAGAGGGGAATGCTCTAGGTTTCTAGGAGCATTCCCCTCTGACTAGTGGGCCTGTTTAGCACCTGCATAGTCACGGATGGCCTCGACTGCCTCGTCGATATTATTTACTTGAAGAATGATCTTTTGAGAATCGGGATAGCGCCCTGTTGACTGTTCATATAAAGGATCATAGTAATAGGCAAGCAGCAGTTTCACAGCAGAAGAATAGTTCTCTGCTTGTAAGTCCTTTTCAATCTGCTTGGCAATTGGTGTATGAATGCGTTTCTTAATGCGGCTGAAAGCTTCCAGGCATTCCTGCTGATGCTCCCATGGCTGGTAGTCATCCAGAATATGCATAACCCTTTCCTCCATCGGCATTTCGATGAATAACTGGGTGCCCTGCTCCTTCTTCTCCATCAGGAAGTCGGGGACCATTACTTTCCCGATTCGTTTGCTTTCTCCTTCGAACAGGAGGGTTGGAGAGCTCTGCAGCCTTTGCAGGTCCTCTAACAGCAAGGAGTCGAATGTTTTTTGATTATACGGTTCACGTCCGATTTGCCCGAAAATCGACCCGCGGTGATTGGACAACCCCTCCAGGTCGATCACAGGGAAACCCTCTTCCCGGAGCCGGTGCAGGATGGCTGTTTTTCCGGTGCCAGTATAGCCATTTAGGACAAGGGCTTCCTGGCGAAGTTCCATCCTGCCGAGCTCTTCTACAACCCGGTTGCGATAGGAGCGGTAGCCTCCTTCCAGGCGAAGGGCTTTGATGCCCATCAAATCAAGGACGGTAGCTGAGGTGCGGCTTCTCATGCCGCCGCGCCAGCAGAATACCGCTTTTTTGCCCCTTATGCTGCTAAACTCACTTACGAAAGCAGGCAGTTTGGCAGAGACGATTTCCAAACCTCGTTCCTTTGCAGCCTGCTGGCTCACCTGCTTGTAAAGTGTTCCTACTTCTGCCCGTTCTTCATCGCTGAAAAAAGGGATGTTCAAGCTTCCGGGAATGGTAGCATCTTTATATTCAGATGGTGATCTCACATCAATGATGGTGAGTTCCCCTTTATCTTTCAAAGCAAGTAGTTCATCAATAGATATATCCTGAATCACGTGGTTGCCACCTTTCTAGAATGCAAATATAGAAATATATTTACGCGATTATATGACGGTTATATGTCCTGGATTTTCTTCGGTAACCTCACCGATTATTGCTGCTTCTACACCGGATCCGGTAAGATCTGCCAGCAGTTCATCCGCTTCACTGCCGTCCACTGCAATCAACAGACCCCCGGAAGTTACGGCATCACATAGGATCCATTGATCAATTTGATCCATCGTTTCCGGGAAGGTGACATCTCCTTCCAGGTGGGCGAAGTTACTCTTGGTCCCACCAGGCACTGCTCCTCCTTCTGCAAGTTCTCTTACGCGTGGCAGGGTTGGAACCTGGCTTTGATAGATAGACAAACCGGCCTTACTGCCCTTTGCCATTTCAGAGGCATGGCCGAGCAGTCCGAATCCGGTTACATCAGTACAGGCGTGGACTTGATAGGTTTCCATTTTTTCGGAAGCTGTCTTGTTCAACGTCGCCATGACTTTGGTGACATTAGCAATCTCTTCATCTGTAAGCAGGTCCCGTTTAATAGAGGTGGTGGAGATGCCTACTCCAATCGGCTTTGTCAGGATCAGTTTGTCTCCCGGCTTCGCTCCGGTATTGGTACGGACTTTATCAGGATGGACAAGTCCTGTCACCGCCAAACCGAATTTTGGTTCTTTGTCGTCGATCGAATGCCCGCCGACCAGGGTAGCACCGGCTTCTTTCACTTTATCCCCAGCACCACGGAGAATTTCCGTCAGTATCTCTTTTTCCAAGGTGTGAATTGGAAAGGCAACGATATTCAATGCAGTCAGCGGCTTGCCGCCCATCGCGTATACGTCGCTGATCGCATTAGCTGCTGCGACCTGTCCGAACGAATAAGGGTCATCGACGATTGGTGTGAAAAAGTCCAACGTCTGGACCATTGCCATTTCATCATTCAATTTATACACACCAGCATCATCACTGGTATCCAGCCCGACTAATAGATTTGGGTGGGGCTCCGTCTGCGGCAAGTCTCTCAAAACCTGGGACAAATCGGCCGGTCCGATTTTACACCCGCAGCCCCCTTTGGAAGAGAGTGAGGTAAGTTTTATATCATTGGTTTTTTTCATAAAAAAACGACCTTTCTGTATATGTACTATAAGTCTATTATAAATCACCATGTCAACATGCGGGTACTTGGCGAGGGATGATTGCAGTTGTAACCGGGCTGCTGGACATCTCTTTTGGTGGGGAGGAGAGCCGATGAAGATCGCAGCGCAGTTACGGAATGAAATACATCCGCCGGTTTTGGTATAGTATACGTAACAAATATGTCATTCAATGGGAGACGAAAATCATGAGTGAACACGCAAAAGATAATTACCGCCAGATACAGGATTTGTTGAAGTTCATCGATGAGGGACTGGACAAAGCAAAAATTCCGCCGAAAGCAAAAGGGTTGATTGTCGAAGAATTGGATGAGTTAAGGAAGTTCGTTCTTGATGCCCGGCCGGCAAGGATTGCTATAGTCGGCAGGAGGGGAGCAGGCAAGTCCAGTCTGATCAATGCGATTTTCGGCGAGATGCGGGCGGAAGTCGGTGATGTAAAGGCTCGCACCGGTGCGGGGAAATGGCATGCATATTCCTCTGAAGCGGGTACATTGGAGATATTGGATACCAGGGGGCTGGGTGAAGCAGATCAGCCGGAAGAAGCTTTCATGGAAAGGACGGCGATGGAGGAGGTGCAGGCCTCCATCCAGGAAAAATGTCCGGATGCTATTCTGTTCTTAAGCAAAGCGAAAGAGGTGAGCTCCCGCATTGATGAAGACATCCGGCAGCTAAGGGAGCTGAAGCAGTCGGTGATGCAGCATCATGACTACCATATACCTGTCATCGGTGTGGTCACCCAGGTGGATGAACTCAGTCCGAAATCGGTGGACAAGCCGCCATTTGATCATGAGGCAAAGCAAAAGAATATCGCAGATGCTGAGGCAGTACTTGCGGAGAAACTGACAGAAGTGGCGGAAAACCCAGTGAAAATCATCCCCGTTTCCGCTTATTTTGAAATGGAAGGGGATCAGATCGTCTATGACACCAGATGGAATATAGACACACTGGTGGACTATCTGATTGAACAGTTGCCCAATGATGCCCAAATGATCCTTGCCAAGCTGGCCAAAGTTAAATCTGTCCAGAAGAAATTGGCACGAAAAGTCGGGAGGAATATTTCAGGGATCACTGGGCTGATTGGGGCAAATCCTATCCCGATGGCAGATCTTCCGGTTATTACCGGACTCCAAATGGCAATGATCAGTACAATTGGCCTGCTGGGAGGAAAGCGGCTGAATAAGAAGGACCTGAAAGAATTCCTCAGTGCCTTGGGATTGAACGTAGCGGCTGGTTTCGCTTTCCGCCAAGTTGCCCGTCAGCTTGTACGGATATTCCCGGGAGCAGGCAGTGTGATTTCCGGCGTCATTGCTTCCAGCGGGACATACGCGCTCAGCGAAGCAGCGATTGCCTATTTCATTGATAAAAAGTCCCTGTCGAGCGTGAGAGAAATTTATCATCATAAATTTGAACAAAAACGCAAACAGGAAGAAGAGAGAGTTGAAGACGAAAAAAATGATGAACCACAGGTGTAAGCCATCTGTGGTTTTTTGAGTGTGCCGCGGGGGAATCGGCGGGAGAGCGGGGATATCAGCGGGAGGCCGGATAAATCGGCAGCACAGCGAGGGTATCAGCGGGAGGTGGGATAAATCAGTAGCACAGCGGAGGTATCAGCAGGTGATCGGATGAATCGGCAGCACCGCGGATTTATCAGCAGTAGACGCGGGGAATCGTCAGGAGAGCTATTTAATTAGCAGCACAGCGGAGCGCCGTTAAAAAATGGCAAATTAAAAACCGATTCTATTTTCCTTTTTAGAATCGGCTTTTGGGGTCGCTTTGATAAAAGTTGTAAATCATATTAACATCCTTACTATTTTGTTTTTTAGTGTTGCCAGAAGATTTTACCATAAATCTCGGCATTTGCTTTAAAATGTCTATCGAGTTTTTTTAGTGGTTGTCTAAACAATTTATGCACCTCCAGTATTTGGGTGAATCTATTTGCGGTTAAGTCTAGCATAAGCATCTACATACAAATCCATTGGTTCTTTAACGAGTTTTTCAATTAGTTTTTTCATGTTTTCATCTCCCTTATCTTTGATACTTTTATTATCGGGGAAAAGGAAAAAAATCACAATGCGCGTGAAAACGGGAACATTTTCCATGAAAACGGGAACAACGGAGATGTAAACGGATGTATCTCCTTTTTTCTTACGTTTACGTCGAATTCCTTCGTTTTTCTTAAAAAGTGGAAGGTTTAATAGAAAGGTAAAGGGGAAGCGGGCCGGAAGCTCCTGCCGGCCCTGCTGTTTTCAGTCCTAGCCAATGAGCAGCATCAGGAAAATGGAGATGCTTATAATGGAAACAGCGGTAGTGGCCAATGTGTAAAAGGGGACCTGCTTGACCAATGTGTCATATTTCTCGGCAAAGACATAGACGACCGCACCTGTCGGGAGGGCAGAGAGGATCACGACGGATGCTGCCCACTGGGGATC
The DNA here is from genome assembly GCF_042643265.1 of Virgibacillus sediminis. Taxonomy (NCBI): domain Bacteria; kingdom Bacillati; phylum Bacillota; class Bacilli; order Caryophanales; family Bacillaceae; genus Virgibacillus; species Virgibacillus sediminis. Next base: position 82,233 of record NZ_JBHRRZ010000037.1, read on the forward strand.
GGAAACGGGAAATATGAAATAGACGGCCGCAACAGCCAACAGTGGCAGCCCCAGTAGTTTTAGGCTCAGCAGTGTGATGAATTCGCCGACGTGGTAATGCTTGTTTTTAAGTACATGCCTTTCAGCCGATAGGCCCAGTCCCAGAGAAAAAAGGGCGGCCGGTCCTGCGGCAGGGCCGAGGATATCCGTGAAGGCGAATATGGGGCCGGGGACTGATATTCCTAAAACGGCGACAAAAATTCCTGCGAGTAGAGAAGCATTGATCGGATTGAGCAGGACAGATGCTGTGATCGAGCGGAACATTGGCGTCATTCCACTCTTCTGGCCGTCGGTGAGTTTCCTTGCCGATTCAAAGGTGATAACGATGAGGGTGATAATGGTCAGGTCATAGATGAATGTCACAATGGCAGCTGGTACAGCAGCGTCCTGACCAAACACAGCAACCAATAATGGGATGCCGAGAAAGCCTGTGTTCCCGTACGTCGTAATCATGCCGTACATGGCAACGTCAGGGAAACTCTTTTGGAAAATGAACCGGAAGATGAGAATGGTCAAGATGAAGCATCCCAGTAGGATGAATAGGTTGGCCAGTATGAAATTCCTGTTTGCGAGCTGCTCCACCGGCGCTTGTGCCAGGGAAGAAAACAGCAAGGCGGGGAGTGCAAAATAGTATACAAAGTAATTCAAAGAGGAGGTGCCGCTGTAGGGCAGCAAGGAAAGTCTTCCGGCAAGAAAACCGCAAAGTATAACCGCAAATATAGGCAGGACTGCCTCAACTAATACTCCCATATTTCCCCTCCTTCCTGTATATTTGCCCATCATATCATAATTTTTAGAAAACAGCAGTCTGTCAGCAGGAATTTAGGGTGGAGAGGGCGATTTTTTCAAAAAATAAAGCTGGCAAGCCTGGACATAATCCGTCCTGGTCAGCCAGCAATTCATCTGTTTAAAGTGCCTTCAACAGCAGTTTTTTCAACAATGGAGAAAAGTGTTCGGGCAGCTCGGCGACAGTGGGCACCATAATGCGTTCTTTGCCATAGATGTTTCGCATCAAACTGTCTTCCTGCTCGCCGATTTCTCCTTCTGCGAGGAACATGCCGACAACGTCAATACCTTTCTTGCGTGCTTCGGAGACGGCAAGGTTCGTGTCAACAATGCCATTTTCATTGTAATCGGAAGCAGCGGGCTCACCATCTGAGAATACGAGGAGGAAACGGTTTTTGTCCTTGCGCGCTTCCAACTCTTCGGCGGCGATGCGGATGCTGAAGCCGTCCCGATTATCCTCCTGGGCTTCCAGCTGCATAATCTTAGCCCCATTATCCTGATAAAGTGAATCGTTGAAGGAATGGATGACATGGAAATAATTCGGCTGGTATTCATCCTTTACTTCTGTTGCCTCTTCCCAGAAGCCGATAATGGAATGAGGAATTTTCAAGTATTTCAGCACTTCATGGAAAAGGACGATCCCTCTTTTCGTTTCCTCCATTTTATTGAGCATGGAAGCTGAGCAGTCCACAAGGAGAGTGAAGGATGCATCCATTTCCCTGGATTCCTGATTCTTCTTATAGAAGAGGCGCGGATATTCCTCGGTCACTACCTGGAGCAGTTTTTTGGACAGGCGGCCGGCAATCAGGTCGCGGCGCGGTGCGTTCTGCCGGTGCTCCAGCATTTTTTCGATCGTTTTGGAAAGCTTTCGCTCAAAGGGAGCAATTTCCGCGGCATATTGGCGGTAGAGATCTTCCTCTTCCGCTGATGGCCTCTCGGCATGTTTCACCACTTTTACAGCATACTTGTTCTCCTCGCCATATGCTCCGCCGGCTGATTCCTCACCCTGGCCGGCCTCTTTTTTCTGCATGGCTTCCATGCTGGAATAGTCATTCTGTTCACTCTCGCCGGAAGCACCCTGGATTGACGCCATAGCCTGATCGCCTTCCTCTGTTTCCCGAGCTCCGTCCCCCATCAAGCTTGTTTTAGTCCCCTGCTCAAGCTCAAATTCAAGGAAGTTCTGCTTCCTGTCTTCATTTTCATTTTGCCCATGCCAGGTAGAGAATTTCTCTTGGAATACTTCATTATCTTCCTCTTTGATATCTTCCTGGTCGTCATTTGCCAGGGGGTCTGTCCTTGTCAGTTCATCGAAAGCATTCGTTTCCGTGTAGCTGGAAAGGTCGGCGATCGGGAAGATGAAATATTCATTAATGGTATCCTGATAATCTGTCTCCAGCCTGAACACTACTTGTTCAGCCGCACGTGCGACTTCCCTGGTGCTCGATGCTTCAAAAAGCTGGAACAGGGACGATTTTAATGCATCTAACATGCTGGTCTGTTTTTCATTTGCTCCAGGAAAGGAAGGGTCCGGCGAGTCCGACTGGATCAGCAGGTAAATCAGGCAGTAGAGCTCATCCAGGGCAAAGCTTCTGGTCACATTGGCCTTTAATTGCTGGGTGAAGTATTGCTTCAGATATTCCCTGCGGATGTTGAACAGGCCGATCGTCCCCGGCCGCTCCTTCTTCACTATTTCCTCCAGGCGGATATCCTCGAATACGGTAAACAATTGAACAGCAAATTTTTGGAGAGAGGACTCGGAAATGCTTTCCATATACTCCTTCATCACCGGGATATTGGAATGGCGGAGGGTTCCGATGGTCCGCAGCAGGATGTCTGTCTTCAGCCCGGCTTCCCTTGCTTGTTCATTGCCGATGCCCCAGTTAGAACTTGCGGTTACTTTATATTCATTTATGTCGATCGCCGATCCGTAGGCATAATCGAACTTCAGGCCAGGGATGCCAGAGAGGACGGCGGCCAGGTCCTGCAGTTGTAGAAACAGGTGGGTGTCCACATTGGTTTCACGAAAACGAAACATCTGTCTCCTCCTATCCGAATAAGGTTTCCGTCAGGTTTCGGACAAAATCCCGCTCCCTGTCTTCGTCCAGTTTATCGATGATGGATCGGAGTATGGCCCGTTTTGCCGGGATAAGTGAGCTGAGATCACATGCATCAAGTAATGCCCGGATGGAGGCGGCATCTTCCGAGAGCTTGCCTTGGGAGACGGCCTGAATCAGGTCACCGGACAATCGGACAAACAAGTCAATCGTGCGATCATCATCCAGTGCGGTGCTGTCCTTGATCAGCTGTTTCAGCTGGTCGCCTTGGAGATAAGGGATATCGATCACGACGAACCGGTTTTTCAATGCCTCATTCAGCGGCACTGTACCTACATATCCTTCATTAATAGCAGCCACTACACCGAAGCCTTCTCGCGCCTGAATGATTTCTTCGGTAAACGGGTTGGTGATCGTCCTGCGGTAATCAAGCACTCCATTGATCAGTGGCAGTGTCTCCGGTTTGGCCATATTGATTTCATCGATATAAAGGAAGGTGCCATAATTCATGGAATTGGTCACCGGGCCCGGAACAAATTCAATCACCTGCTTTTCTCCCTGATAGGCGAGTGTCTTGAAGCCAAGCAGGCTTTCTGCATCCAGATCCACGGAGCAGTTCACACTGAACATCGGCTGATTGAACAGGTTGGACAGTGTTTCCGCAAACCGGGTTTTCCCAGCACCGGTCGGCCCTTTCAACAGGACATTTTTCCCCATGCTTAGGGCGGTTATTGCATCTATTAATAGTTCATTATCGGGCGGTATATATCCGCCTTCCCTGATCAAGTCTGTGAATTCTTCTGGTTGCCGGCTGTTGCTTTGTTCTAGTAAATGCCTGATCTCTTCAGGCAGTTGATAGTTGTTCATCATCGTTGTGCTCCTTTCACGGCAATTGTAAACTTTTTGTCCTTCACTGGCTAATATACCGAATTTCCCGAGCCAAAAGGCGGTAATTTTTTGTCCATTTCATGTCTTTTCCTTATTTAATGGGAAGGACTCCCCAAAATATGGAAAACATTTTAACAATTTTGCGAACAAGACATATTGTGTAAAGTGTATGTAAAATGGTAAGATAAAGAGTAGGTGTTATCTAGCTACATATGAAAATCATTTATTTTGGAGGCCTTATTTTATGACAAAAATCAATAAGGGTGAAAATAAGTTTTATGTCGGAGATGATATAAGGGATCCATTGGCAGAAATCACATTTATCCAAAATGGCGGCGGTAAGCTAGTTATTGATCATACCTTCGTTTCCGGTGACTTGCGCGGCCAGGGGATTGCAGGGCAACTGGTGGAAAAAGTTGTCGAATTGGCCAGGGAGAAGGACAGGAAGGTGCTGCCTCTTTGTCCGTACGCCAAAAGTAAAATGGAAAAGACACCGGAATTTCACGATGTACTCATAGAACAAAAATAGCTGTACGGAAAATCAGGATTTCTCTGCAAGGGATATCCTGATTTTTCACATAATAGGAAGGGAATAGGAAGGAAAGGGGTGATTTGCATGTATCTTTCTGTAGAAGAGACAGCGGAGTACCTGTCCATGGACGAAGCGGCAGTGCGGGCGCTCGTCCTGCAGGGAAGAATCCGTTCCGTCCATGACGGAGAACAGTTCCTGGTCAATAAGCAGCAATTCACTACCCATTTGGACCAAGTAGAAAAGTATCGGCAAATGATCCAGGAGTACTTGAATGAGCCGATACCGGAAGACATTGATGTAAAGGACGAAGATTAAAGCGTCCATATAAAGGAGTTTATTTTATGGCGAAAAAGCACCAAACTTCAAAGAAACCAGCAAACACACTGCAGTACACGGTCCGCGAAAAAACGGAGCTCCTGCCATTTCTATTGGAGGCCATGCCGAACCGCAGCAGGAATTCGGTGAAGTCCATACTGACCCGCGGCCAAGTGACGGTCGATGACCACATCGAGACCAAACATAATTATCCGTTGAAGCCCGGGCAGTCCATTTCCATCCTGAAAAATAAAGCAGCCGTCAAAAAAATAGCGCTGATCGGAATGTCGATTGTCTATGAGGATGAACATCTGATCGTTATCAATAAGGAAGCTGGCCTGCTTTCCATTGCCAGTCAAAAGGAAAGGAAACAGACAGCACACCATCAGCTGATGGAATATGTCAGACAGGAAGACCCGCAGAATAGGATATTCGTTGTCCACCGCTTGGATAAAGATACCTCAGGTTTGATGATGTTCGCTAAAAGCGAGCATATGAAGCATAAGCTGCAAAATGCCTGGAAGTCGATGGTGCGGGAACGCACTTATATCGCACTGGTGGAAGGGAAAATGGAGAAGGAAGAAGGCAGCATCGAATCGTGGCTGAGGGAGAGCAAGACCCACCTCATGTATTCCAGCCATACCAAGGATGACGGGCTGCATGCAGTCACTCACTATAAAGTGCTTCAGTCCAACCAAGACTATTCCCTGCTGGAAGTGGAATTGGAGACGGGAAGGAAGAACCAGATCCGTGTCCATATGCAGGACATCGGCCATCCTGTCATCGGCGACAAGAAATACGGCTCCAAAGGAAATAAAATCGGCCGCCTCGGCCTGCACGCCAAGGTCCTTTCCTTCAAGCATCCCGCCACAGGGAAGATGATGCGCTTCGAAGCGGATGTACCAAAAATATTTTATAAAAAATCCCGTTAATACTAAAGCAAGGATGGGCAGCTGTGTGCTGCCCATCCTTGCTTTGTTTTGTGCTGGCAACTCGGGCGCCACGCACCACAACTCGGGCCGCGACCCGTCGCACTCGGGCGCCGCCCACGCCCCCCACACTAAATCGGAGCTTTTTTCACTATACGACCTTTTCTTCCTTCAGTGGTTTCTGCCTGCTGGAGGGAGCGGATGACTGCTTCCTCTGTTGTTTCTACTACTGCCTGGAACAGCCGGTTCATGATGGGATGGTCATCCCGCACGTACTCGCGGAACTCTGTAAGATTGTTCGACTGATGCGGATAACTGTGTGCCGTAGTAAAGGCGATGGCAATATCCCCGCTGCCATGTGCGATATGGCTGCCCGTCCGCCCTAAGCCTGCTGAAGACCGCCTGGCGAGCCGTCTCAGCTGCCGGTCTGACAACGGCGCGTCTGTTGCGAGGATGATCATGATGGACCCATCCGGTGTATCCGTATTTGTGCTGGCAAGGTCCGCAAACAGGGCTTCTTCCGGGCTGCCAAAATTGCTCAACACCAGGCAGCCAAGAGTGAATGCCCGCCCTGCTTCTGTAACCGTACGGGAAGAGGTGCCAATTCCCCCTTTATGTCCAAAGCAGACCATTCCTTTCCCGGCGCCTACTGCCCCTTCTTCAACAGGTGCCGCCTTGGCATTCTCAATCGCCTGGATGGCATGGCGCGGTTCAATGGTCTGTCGCCGTATGGAGTTGAGATAGCCATCATTGCACTCACCGACGACGATATTGATGGTTCCGGTAGTATCACCGATCTCCGGCGTCTGGTCCAGCATATATGCTAGTGTTCCGTCGGCAATTGCTCCGACACTGAAAGTATTCGTCAGCATGATCGGCGATTCCAGCAGTCCCAGCTCTTCCAGCTGCACCAGGCCGGTGGTTTTGCCGAATCCATTGATGACCGCACTCCCTGCTGTGGTTTTTTCGCGGAATAGGTTGCCGTCATGGGGGAGGATGGCTGTCACGCCAGTGCATACGGTGTTTTCCTCATCCACTTTCTCATACAAGGTCACATGTCCGACTTGGACTCCTTGAACATCTGTAATACAGTTGTTATTTCCTTTTGGTAATGGCATGGCAATTCTCCTTTACTCTGTCGGTTATATTATAGCAGAACCATGCCGGCACTAAACCCATTACTTATTCCCATTCCTATCGACTGTAGAAATGTAGACCCGCAGCCTGTCTTGAACAACCCCTTCCAGAATTGCCAAACTATTTAGCAAAAACCGTTGACAGATAGATCATTGTCTTCTATAATCGTAAGTAATTGTTAACTGTTAACTTTTCAGAAAATTAAAGGGAGTACTTCCATTGAGGATTGAAAAACAAAACATAAGTGACCAGGTTTTAGAACATCTCAGAAAAAAAATCATTTTGCATGAATGGAAGGAAGGCGACCGACTAGCAGAGGCACGGCTTTCCAAGGACCTTGAGGTCAGCAGGGGCCCGATACGTGAAGCGATTGCCAAGCTGGAGGCCGAGAATTTAGTGGAAAGGCATTCTAATGGCAGGACAGTTGTAAAGAAGTTCGACACCGAGGATATCATCAATCTGTATGACAGCAGGCTTTTACTGGAAAACCATGCACTTACCCAGATTGATAAGGCTGCACTGGAAAAGAATCTGCGCCTGATGCGGCTGTATATCGAACAAATGCATGAAGCACATGATGCCGGTGTGAGGGACATTGATTCCGATTTGGCATTTCATGGCCTTTTGGTGAAGATGTCCAACAACCAAACACTGGTACAGCTTTGGTCCTCGCTGCAGGGCATTTTCCGGACGCTGATTGATATCACCAGTGAAGTTTCTGAATCAAGCCAGGGAGAGGTCATTGGCTACCATAGTAAGATTGTCGACGCATTGGAAGCCGGGGAAGTGCAAGAGGCTCAGAAAATACTGGCCCATCATTTGAAGGAAGCATCCCTTTATTATTGCAGGGGAAAAAATTTACTCACAGGGAGAGATGAAGATGTCACCACAAAAAATTAAGTGTGCCATTATAGGATCGGGGAATATAGGTACAGACCTGATGTACAAGCTGTTGCGGAGTGACAAGCTTGAATTGACGTCCATGATTGGTATTGACCGTGCATCTAAAGGACTGGCACTCGCCAAGGAAAAGGGATTGACTCCAATCTACAACGGGATTGACGGATTGGTGGAGCAGCCGGAACTAGCAGATATCGTCTATGAAGCTACGTCTGCAAAGGCACACGCACATAATGCACCGATTTTGAAGGAAATGGGCAAAAAAGCGATTGATCTGACACCGGCAGCAGTAGGGCCATTCCTGGTTCCATCCGTGAACCTGCAGGAAGACAAAGTTGCTGAACTGGATAATGTGAACATGGTTACTTGCGGCGGCCAGGCCACTGTACCGATTGTGAAAGCGATTTCCGATGTAGTGAAGGTGGACTATGCAGAGATTGTCGCTTCTATTGCCAGTAAAAGTGCCGGTCCTGGTACAAGGCAGAATATTGATGAATTCACAGTGACCACTGCAGAAGCATTGAAGCAGGTGGGCGGTGCACGGGAAGGGAAAGCCATCATCACCCTTAACCCGGCAGAGCCTCCGATCCTGATGAGAAATACGATCCATGTCCAAACAGAAGGATCCGCCGAAGAGAAGAAAGAAGAGATTCTTAAGTCGTTGGATGCGATGGTGGAAACGGTCCAAGGATATGTTCCAGGCTACCGTTATAAAGCAGATCCGGTTGTAAAAGGTGATATTGTAACGGTATCTGTAGAAGTGGAAGGAATGGGAGACTTCCTGCCGACATATGCAGGAAACCTTGATATCATTACATCTGCAGCATTGAAGACAGGAGAAATCATGGCAGAGCATCTACAAAAAGAGGGGGCGGCAAAATGACAGACCAAAAGAAAGTTATTTTCAACGATGTAACATTACGTGACGGCATGCATGCGATTTCCCACCAATATTCGACCGAACAGATCGCTGAGCTTACCAGGGTTCTGGATGATACCGGGGTGGATATCATCGAGGCAACCCATGGCGATGGCTTGGGTGGAAGCTCCATCCAGTACGGATTCTCCAAAGAAACCGAAAAGGATATCATCACCACTGCTGTGAAAAATGCGAAGAATGCCAAGGTCGGTGTTCTGCTGTTGCCTGGGATCGGAACCATCGATCATTTGAAACAGGCAAGGGAATGGGGAGCATCTGTCGTCCGTGTCGCGACACATTGTACAGAAGCAGATGTATCTGAACAGCATATCAAGGCAGCCGGCGACCTTGGAATGGATACGGTCGGCTTCCTGATGATGTCGCACCGCACCGAGCCTGAACAACTGTTGGAAGAAGCAAAGAAAATGGAGTCCTACGGTGCAAGCACCATTTATGTGGTCGATTCTGCAGGGGCTCTGACCATGGATGATACGAGAAGAAGAATTGCTTTGTTCAAAGAGAACCTGAGCACAGAGATAGGCTTCCACGGCCATAATAACTTGTCGCTTGGTGTGGCTAATTCCATTGCGGCACTGGAAGAGGGTGCAGGCCGCATCGATACCAGTCTCGCCGGAATGGGAGCAGGTGCAGGGAATACTGCTACAGAGCAGCTGGTAGCTGTCATGAACAAGATGGAGATCCCTCATTCGGTTGACCTATATAAAGCCATGGATGCTGCTGAAAATATCATGAAGCCGATGATGAAGCGTCCGGTACAGATCGATCGCCTCAGCCTGACATTGGGATATACCGGCGTATACTCCAGCTTCCTTCTTTTCGCAGAACGGGCAGGGCAGGAATATGGCGTAGACCCGCGTGATATTTTAACGAAAATAGCTGAAATGGGTGCAGTCGGCGGTCAGGAAGACTGGATCATCGGGGTGGCCCAGGACCTGGCTAAAGAGAAAAAGCAAGAGAGTGTAACCGTATAATTTTTAGAGAGCAGCCCTTTCCCGGATTTACCAATCCGGGAAAGGGCTGTTTACTTTCAGATATATTGCAAGTATAAGTCTACCCTGTTGTATTCTGACAGGGAGAGTGTTATACTATAAAAAATTAATACGCAATATTCCTTCGGGGTCGGGTGTAATTCCCAACCGGCGGTGAGGAAGCGGGAGCTTCTAAGTCCGTGACCCGTGCGGCAGCATTGTTGCCAAGCGGTGGATCTGGTGAGATTCCAGAGCCGACAGTTAAAGTCTGGATGGGAGAAGGAATTTTCGGCACATGGATCGTTTACGTTACGGCAGGACTGTCTCCATTTACAAGGCAGACATTTTGCCGGCGTTTTATAAATGTATCCTGTTAGCTTGTAAAATTCGACCAGCAGGCCCCTGAAGTTTTTTCAGGGGCCTTTTCCTATGCCGGTGCGGCTCGATTGGCCGGTGGCCGGCGGGAAGGAATGCTTGCGGAAACGCAGGGAGGAAAACATGAATGTTCACAGGAATTATTGAAGAAAAGGGAACAATTAAGAATACCCGGCAGGTTTCGGAGCAGGCTGTAGAAATGACCATTGAAGCAAAAACCATCATGGGCGATATGAAGCTAGGCGACAGTATTGCCATTAACGGCATCTGTTTGACAGTTACCGATTTTTCCGCCACTGAATTCAAAGTGGATGCAATGCCGGAGACCATCCAGGCAACGTCCTTGAAAACACTTTCTGCCGGATCCCGGGTCAATTTGGAGCGGGCCATGTCGGCAAATGGAAGGTTCGGCGGCCATTTCGTTTCCGGCCACGTGGATGGAACCGGGAAAATTATCAGCAAACAGAAACAGGAAAATGCCATTTATTATGATATAGAAATTGATGAAGAGTTAAGCGGGTATTTAATGCATAAGGGGTCCATTGCGGTGGATGGCACCAGTCTTACCATCTTTGGGGTGGAAGGCAATGTGTTCACCATTTCCCTCATCCCGCACACGGTGGAGGAAACAGTTTTAGGCGGCAAGGGCACAGGGGATATTGTCAATATCGAGTGTGATATGCTGGCAAAATATGTTCGAAATATGCTGACAGGAGAATCCGGGCAGGAGAAGAAAGATATCGATCGCGATTTCCTGCAGAATAACGGATTCATGTAAAGGAGGAAACGGAATGTTTCATACAATCGAGGAAGCTGTAAAGGAACTGAAACAAGGGAAGCCGATCATTGTAGTGGATGACCAGGACAGGGAAAATGAGGGGGACTTGGTCGCTCTCTCTGAATTGGCGACACCGGAAATGATCAACTTTATGATTACCCATGCAAAAGGGCTTGTCTGTACGCCGATCCAGAAGCAGTTGGCGGAAGATTTGAATTTTCCCATGATGACCGATCAAAGTACGGATCCATTGGGGACAGCATTCACCGTTTCCATTGACCATCAGGATACGACGACCGGAATCAGTGCGGCAGAACGGGCTCGAACCATCAAAGCCCTGACAGAGGCGAACACAGCGCCGGAAGACTTTAAGCGGCCCGGCCACGTATTTCCGCTCATTGCTAGAGAGGGAGGGGTGCTCGCCCGTCCAGGGCACACAGAAGCGGCAGTAGATCTGGCATTGCTCAGCGGTGCATTCCCATCCGGGATCATTTGCGAAATCATTAAACAGGATGGAACAATGGCCCGCCGGGATGACCTGGAAGCAATGGCGGAAAGGTTCGAATTGAAAATGATTACCATCGAGGACTTAATTGCCTACCGCAAAAAAGATACAGAACTAAACAGACTTATGGTCAAGGAAGGGAGATAATAGGGATGACAAAAACATATGAAGGTAATTTGGTAGGAAGCGATCTTAGAGTTGGTATTGTTGTAGCAAGGTTCAACGACTTCATCACCAGTAAACTGCTGGACGGGGCGGTCGACACGCTGAAGAGGCATGGAGTGCCAGAGGAAAACGTAGAGGTGGCTTGGGTCCCGGGTGCATTTGAAATTCCGTTGGCCGCGCAAAAAATGGCTGTAGGAAAGTATGATGCAGTGATTACGCTCGGAACCGTCATTCGCGGCTCTACCCCACATTTTGATTATGTCTGCAATGAAGCGGCAAAAGGGGTATCCCAAGCATCCAGCCAATCCGGCAAGCCGGTTATCTTCGGTGTTATCACGACCGATACGATTGAACAGGCGATCGAGCGTGCCGGAACAAAAGCAGGGAACAAAGGGGCAGAAGCTGCAGTTTCAGCGATTGAGATGGCCAACCTGCTAAAACAACTGGAAAACTAATACCTTTTATCTATTCCCACAACCGGAAATGCGGCAGATGACCGTGTTTTCGGGCTTTTTGTTTTGGAGGAAATGGTGAAACTCAAGGGGCTTATCGTTGACGGGTTTAGCCTTAGCACTGGTCACTGTTTCAATGGGAAGGTGTGACCGGCAGGAGGGTAGCAGCTTTTGCTCTGGAAAATCGGCAATTGTTGAGCTAAACTAGAGAGTAGAATGAAACTATCGGAGGGGATCACCATCAATACCAAGCTATTAATTTTACAGCTTGTGGTCATTGCAGTCGTCTGGTCCGGGATGGCAGTTTTCTATACGGAGATGTCATCCGCCAGCCAATTCATCTTCCATCTTGTTACGTCCTGGATGCTGTTTTTGATTGTCATGATCATCAAGGGACTGCTGAAGGAAAGAAAACAACGGAGGCAATAGCTGCCATACTTAAGTGCGAGGAAGGATTATTATGCTTACAATTGAGAACTTAACGAAATCCTATGGAGAAAAGGTATTGTTCAATGACATCACCTGTACCATCATCGATCGGGAAAGAATCGGTTTGATCGGGGTGAATGGAACGGGAAAATCCACCTTCCTGAAGACCATAGCCGGTCTGGAATCACCAGAACAGGGAACAATCAAACATCCCAAGGATTATCATATAGAATACCTGGCCCAAGATCCTGTGATGGATGCTGATCGGACGGTTATTGAACAGATCTATTACGGAGAAACCGATATGATGCGGGTGATGCGTGAGTACGAGCGGGCCCTTGCGAAGTTGAATGAACGTCCTGAAAGTGAAGAGGCGCAGACTGCCGTAATGAAGACACAGCAGCTGATGGATCAATATGATGCATGGGAAGCAAATACAGCAGCGAAGACAGTACTTACTAAATTGGGCATCACCGACTTCAATAAGAAGGTAACGGACCTGTCCGGCGGGCAAAAGAAGCGGGTGGCGATTGCTAAAGCATTGATCCAGCCGGCAGACCTTCTCATCCTCGATGAGCCTACCAACCACTTGGACAATGAAACGGTTGAATGGCTGGAGAAGTATTTAGAGTCCTACAAAGGCTCCTTGCTGCTGGTCACACACGACAGATATTTTCTGAACCGTGTGACCAACCGGATCTATGAACTGGATAAAGGGAATCTATATATTTATGAAGGCAATTATGAAGTATTTCTGGAGAAGAAGGCGGAGCGGGAAGCACTGAAACGCAGCAATGAGCTGAAGCATCAGAATACATTGCGGTGGGAGCTCGCCTGGCTGAAACGCGGTGCAAAGGCAAGGTCAACCAAGCAGCGGGCCCGGGTCGAACGCGTGCATGAAATGAAGGAAAAGACCTTCGATACGAAGACAGAAAATCTGGAATTTCAAGTAGGCTCAACCAGACTTGGGAAAAAGGTCATTGAACTGAAAGACATTAGCAAAAAATACGGAGACCAGCAGATTCTTCGTGATTTCAGCCGGCTGATCGCTCCCGGGGACCGTATCGGCATTATTGGACCGAACGGCACCGGCAAAACGACCCTGTTGAATATTATGGCAGGGCGGATAAGTCCTGATCGGGGAGAGATTGACATCGGGGAAACGGTGAAAATCGGCTATTATACTCAGGGTGATGAAGAGCTCGATGACGACCAACGGATCATTGAATATATCAAAGATGTAGCGGAAGTCATTCATACGAAGGACGGGGAAGTCATCACTGCAGAACAGATGCTGGAGCGCTTCCTGTTCACGAGGGCGGAACAATGGACATATATCCGTAAGCTTTCCGGTGGGGAGAGGCGCAGGTTATACCTGTTGAAAGTATTGATGCGGGAGCCGAATGTGCTGTTCCTCGACGAGCCTACCAATGACCTCGACACCCAGACACTCGGCGTGCTAGAGGAATACCTGGATCAATTTCCAGGCGTGGTCATCACCGTCTCTCACGACCGCTATTTCCTCGATCGTGTTGTCGAGCAGCTGATTGTGTTTGAAGGAGACGGACGTACCAGAAGCTTTTACGGCAATTACAGTGAGTATCTGGATGAAAATAAACAAAAAGCCGAGGCTCCGAAGAAACAGGAAAAACCTGTTTCCAAAGCTCCAGAAAAAAAGAAAAAGAAGAAGCTTTCCTATAATGAAAAGAAAGAATGGGAAACCATTGAGGACGATATTATGGGGCTGGAGAGCAGGATAGAGGAGCTGCAGGAAGAAGTGGCAGAAGCAGGCAGCAATTCACAGAAAGTCCAGGAGCTGTTTGCGGAACAGCAAAAGACCGAAGCGGAACTGGAAGCCAAAATGGAACGCTGGGAAGAACTGTCACTGATGATGGAAGAAATGAATAGTTGAAGTGAGAAATGAGGCGCCGGACTGGCGGCCTATTTTTTCATGGAGGATGGGTGGTTGAATCCGCATCTGGAGTGGCTTGCCCAACGGATGGCAGCATTTGCTCATCGCTTTTTTCGACAAGTTCTTGCCGTATTCCCTCTTTCTAATGGAACTATTTTACAATGATGAAAAATAAGAGTACAATGTGTTTGGTTTTCAGATAATAAAAGATGATTTTAGTTGCATAAATGAAAAAAAACACATATACCGGAAAGTTTTACAGAGACTATGACATAAAGGATGAGTTGATGCAGCAAGTATATAATGAGGTCATCCAGTTCCGCGGGAGCCATTATGATTTCGGCTATATGCAGGGGAAGCGTTTGAAGGATTCCCATACGGTCAGGAATCGCAAAAAGGAATGGAAGATTAGGAGGCCGCGCTTTCAGATTGATCAGCAGGATGCCAAAAAGGCAATTACTGCCTACGCGCCCGGTGTGTGGGAGGAGCTGCTTGGAATAAGGGATGCCATGGAATGGAGCATGGCGGATGTACTGCAGGAGTTCGGCGGCTACCGGCTGGAGTATAAAAAGAGCGGCTGTTCCATCTTCACGGGGACGGATTATATGGTTCGCAACTATGACTATCATCCAAAAACATATGATGGACGTTATACATTCTATCAGCCGGATGACCAGGGATATGCCATTATCGGCCCCTCCCAGCGAACGACCGGCCGGATGGATGGAATGAATGAGAAAGGCCTTGCACTTGGATATAATTTCATGCACCGAAAGAAGCCGGGAGATGGATTCATCTGCAATATGATCGGCCGCATGGTTCTGGAAACCTGTGCCACTGTGGACGAGGCCGTGGATCTATTGAAGGATATTCCCCACCGGCATTCGTTCAGCTATATTGTTTTGGACGAAAGCGGAAAGACGCTGGTGGTAGAAGCTACGCCAAGAAGTGTAGTGGTGCGGGAATCCAATGTCTGCACCAATCATTTTGAAATTTTGGAAGAAGAAAACCGCTATCATCTAGATGATTCTTATAAACGGATGCAGGCGATCAATCAGCATCAAAAGCCGGGCATGGATGCAGGCGAGGCCTTCCGGATGCTGAATGACCGGGATGGCGGTGTGTTTTCCGAAAAATATAAAGCATGGGCCGGAACGATTCATACATCCGCCTACCTCCCGAGGCAGAAACAGGCATGGTTTGCATTGGGGGGAAATCAGGAACCATATCTGTTTGATTTCAGCAAATGGCTGGAAGGGGAGGATGTGGATCTTCGCCAAGTCAAAGGCCGAATCAATTCGGATATCCAATTTGTCCATTCCGACTGGAAAAAAGAAATAAACCAACCTTTTTCCTAGTTTAAATACTATATGGAATAGGGAATTTACAAGAAGGCTTTTCATTTCATAAAATATGGTTATAATTAAGGACAGAACAATTTAGGAGGTAACGTCATGAAGCTATACCAAGTGAGGAAAGGGCAACTCGTTTTTTATAAGAACGAACTGCACAAAGTATATGCCGTCAAGCCGGTATTCAAAAAGTCCATCCATCTTTACCGCTTAAAGGATATGCAGCAGATTCTGACAAAAGCAAGTGAAATCGAGCTGATCCGCCCACAACATAATGATACATTCATCTTTTATGGCAAAAGATACACAATTGATAAGGACAAGCGCCCGGAACCAGGCGATTATATTCTGATTACAAAACCTGCCCCTGATTTTCTTGATCATTACTCTTTGAATGAGATTGAAAAAGTGGAAACGGTCGAGGACGGAAATGTAACGACTACCCGGGACAACGGGGTAAAACATCATGAATACGTGGTGCTGATTCCAGGCAAGGCCGAGGCAAGCCGGGAAATTGCCTATTATGATAAAAATCTTGTCCCTGAATCCCAACAAATAGAAGACGAGTCGATCTCCTATCTATCGGAAAAAGATGAGTCACTGAAACCTGTCGTAGGTGATATCTACGTGGATGTCCGTCAGAAGACAAAAGCAATGGTGGTCGCCATGACAGAAGATGAAGTAGTATTCGGCCATGGCGTACGGGTCCATGTAGCGGAACTTCTGGACGAAAATAACTTTGAACTTGTCTACCGGTTTGAGGAAGATCTATAAGCGGCTCATAAAGAGAACTGTGCATTCGATAAAGGATGTGCAGTTTTTTTATATTGGCCGGCGGTGTGGGAGCTCGGTCGGCGGGAGCGGGGCTTTATCGGCAGAAGGCACGAGATATCGCTCGGAGAGAAAATATATCGGCAGCACGCTCGAGATATCCGTCGGAGCACTATTATATCAGCCGCATCCGTAAAAAAACGAGCTGCCGGAATTTTGGCAGCTCGTTATCTATCATTACATTTGCTG
Organism: Virgibacillus sediminis; assembly: GCF_042643265.1. NCBI lineage: Bacteria > Bacillati > Bacillota > Bacilli > Caryophanales > Bacillaceae > Virgibacillus > Virgibacillus sediminis. The sequence goes on from NZ_JBHRRZ010000037.1 coordinate 98,709, forward strand.
GTTTGCTTTATACCCCAGGATATTGATGGGGTCTTTGGGAGCTGAATATGGCGGGGCATATCCGAGTTCCAGCTCTTCCAGGTCGGCAACGGTCAGTTTGCCGCGGATCGCGGTGGCAAGGACTCCGAGCCGCTTGTCTGCTCCGTCCAGGCCGATGACATCACAGCCGTAAATGGTGCCTTTGTCTGCATCAAAGAGTATTTTGAGCCAAAGTTTTTCCGAGCCTGGATAATACTTGGCATGGGAATAGGTCTCCAGGGATGCTTCCTTATAAGGAATCCCGGCGTCCTTGAGGGTCTCCTTATTATGTCCGGTTGATCCAATGGTCAAATCGAACAGCTTAAAGATGGAAGTGCCGATGATACCGTGGTTGTTCACTTGTTCACCGGCCAGGTGGCTGGCAATCAAGTAGGCCTGCCGATGTGCCGGCCAGGCAAGCGCCACATGTCTTGGTTCCCCGGTGAAAAAATCCTTCGTTTCCACGGCGTCGCCAAGGGCGTAGATATCCGGATCATTTGTCTGCATATACTCGTTGACCGCGATGGCGCCGCTTCTCCCTAGTTTAAGGGATGCTGCTTCCGCAAGGCCGGTGTTTGGTTTTACCCCGGTTGCCATCAATGTCATATCTGCCTGAAGTGTATCTCCGCTGCTTAGATGAACCGTCTTTCCGTTGTTAGAGTACCCCGCTAGTCCGTCATCCAAAATGAGCTTGATACCTTTCTCGCGGAGATGTTCATGAATCACTTCGGCCATATCTTTATCGACGACCTTCATTACCTGGGATGACCGGTCGATGACGGTGCACGTGATTCCCCGTTCATGAAGGTTTTCTGCCATTTCGAGGCCGATAAAGCCTCCGCCGATGATTGCAGCATTTTTTGGTTGGTTTCGCTCGATAAACTGATGGATTTCCTCCATATCGGGGATGGTCCTTAGTGTGAAAACGCAGGCCTCATCCCGTCCCTCCACATCCGGGACTACTGCCGAAGCACCGGGAGAAATGATCAGCTTGTCATAGCTCTCCTCATACTCGCCCGACTTGTCCTTCACCAATACTTTTTTTTCGCTGCGGTGGATGGATGTCACTTCAGTTCCAGTTCTTACGTCCACTGCGTATTTTTCACGAAATTTATCCACCGGAACGAGGATATCTTCCTTATTCTCAATGACACCGCCAAGGTAATAAGGCATCCCGCAGTTGGAGAAAGCGACATGCTCCCCTTTATCAAAAATAATGATTTCCACGTCTTTATCATTGCGGCGGATCTGGGCGGATACGGTAGCTCCTCCGCCGACACCGCCGACAACAAGAATCCGTTGTGCCATTCATTCCACTCCTCATCAGTCCTGTTAATACTATTATTACCTAAATGAGGCCGACTGAACCAAAGAATACAATGATGATGGTTATCGGAACGATCCAGCGCATGAGAAAATACCAGGTGCTGTAGACGCCGGGATTCATGCCGGTACTGTAATGGAACTCTTGCCGGATGAGGCTTTTGTCCATTTTAAAACCGATGAACAGGGAGATGAATAAGCACCCTGCAGGCAGCATGATATTGCTTACCAGAAAGTCGGTTGCATCGAATACCGTCAGGCCGAAGATATGGAAATCTGCCAACGTGCTGGAAGAAAGGGCCGCTGGAATACCGGCGATGAATACAATCAATCCGGCGGTCGCCGCCACTTTTCCACGCGAGCGCCCCTTTTTCTCGGTGAATGCAGCGGTGATGATTTCCAACATGCTGAACGACGATGTCAGCACGGCGAACAGGAAGAGCAGCAGGAACAGGCTCAGGAACAGCTCTCCGAACGGCATTTGGCTGAAGGCTTCCGGCAGGACCATGAATAATAGGCCCGGCCCTTCTGCAGGTTCCAGCCCGAAAGCGAAAACGACCGGGAAGATAGCCAGCCCTGCCAGCAAGGAAACAAATATATTCATGATCGATACGGAGCCGGCGGACATCGGCAGGCTTACATCTTTTCCAAGATAGGAGCTATAGGTCACCATCACGGAAATTCCGACTGCGAGAGAAAAGAAGGATTGTCCCAGTGCATAGAGAATATTTTCCCCGGTCAATGCCGCAAAATCCGGCTCCAGGAAGAAACGGATTCCGTCCATCGCCCCTTCAAAGGTGATGGAGCGGAGGACGAGAATAATGAAAAAGACAAATAACAGGGGCATCAATATTTTACTTGATTTTTCAATCCCGTCCTTGATGCCAAACGAGACGACGATGATATTGATCAGCATAAAGAACGCCAGTCCGGTTATGGTGATCAGCGGGTTTCCTGTTATGTCTGCGAACAACTGCTCATAATTGGCGCCGCCGCGGATGATTCCTCCGAAAATAGAGACGACACTGTATATCAGGACCCAGCCCCCTACGACACTGTAGAAGGACATAAGCAGGAAGGCGCCGACTACCCCCCAATGTCCGATGAACGACCATGGGGTTTTCGGCGCCAGTTTCTGGTAGGCGCTTACGGCTTCTTTTTCTGCTCCTCTTCCTATGATGAATTCCGCGATGAGGATGGGGAGTCCGATTAAGATGGTAAAGGCGATAAAGACGAGAAAGAAGGCTCCTCCTCCATTCATGCCTGTCATATAGGGGAATTTCCAAATTGCTCCGAGCCCGATTGCCGCTCCAGCTGAGGAGAGGATGAACCCGAGCTTGGATGCCCATTGATCTTTTTTGTTGCGCATATGCTGTGATTTCCTTTCTTTGCTGTAACTATTATAGGGTATTTTTCAAATTCTATTTTTCTTTCAGTAAAAAGTCAAGTGCTATAGTCGGGTGCGGATGCTCCATAACTCAGGGAAAAAGGTATGATCCAGCACCTTTTTCAAATAGCCGACACCGGATGAACCGCCTGTACCTTTCTTATGACCGATAATCCGCTCGACGGTCTTCATGTGGCGGAAACGCCATTGCTGGAACCAGTCTTCAATGTCTACGAGCTTTTCGCCAAGCTGGTAGAGGTCCCAGTAGCGGTCCACATCCTGATACACCTTCAGCCAGGCTTTCTCTACACTCTCATTGGGTGCATAGGTCTCAGAGTAGTCACGCTTCACCACCGCCTCGTCAATGGCGAGCCCTGCCTGGGCAAGTGCCTGGATGGAGACGTCATAGAGGCCGGGAGAGTGGTATGCATCTTTTAATATGGCATGCAGGCCGGGGTCCTTTTCATATATCTTGAGAATATGCGGCGTCTTGTAGCCGAGAACGAATTCGACAAGCCGGTATTGATAGGATTGGAACCCGGATGCATTGCCCAGGCTGGATCGGAATTCCATGTATTCGGCAGGGGTCAGGGTGGACAGGACATCCCAGGCCTGGATGATTTGTGTCTGGGTGCGCGATACCCGTGCAAGCATTTTAAACGAGGCCTGCAGTTCACTTCGTTTAATGGCCGATATTACCCCCTTGATCTCATGGATGATCAGCTTGAGCCACAGCTCACTGACCTGATGGATGATAATGAACAGCATCTCATCATGGTGGCCGGACAGCCGTTTCTGGCTGTCCAGCAGTTTATCCAGCTGAAGGTAGTCCCCATAGGTCGTTTTTTCCTTGAAATCCGTGTGTATATCCTGTTCCGTCCGGAAAGTGTCGTCGGAGGAGTGCTTGCTCACGGCCGCCCCTCCTTTCCGGAAATGGGACGGAGCACCGCACGGACAGGGCTACCGTCCGCACCCTGTATAGCAAGCGGCAGTGCAATCAATTCATATATTCCCGGTTTAACATGGTCCAGCATCAGGTTTTCCAATATGTTGATCCCGTTATCATAAAGCGCATGATGGGTCTCTAGTTCTTTGCTGTCGGCCGGGTCCACGCTCGGTATGTCAACCCCCAGCAGGTTGACTCCCTGTTCCTTGAGGAAGGGTGCAATTCCTGGATCTAGTGCCGGCATCGCGTCCGGGAAACGTTTGGGGTTATTGGGCAGTGATGTGTTTAGTAGAACGCGGCTCACTCCCATGCCTTTGATTTCCTTCAGATCTTCTATCGTCACCGGGTCAGATTGGCGGACGTCCAGCACCAATGCCTTTCCGATATAGCGGTCCAGGTCGAGCTGGTCGATGGTCCGTCCATTTTCATCATAATGGAAAGGTGCATCTGCATGGGTTCCGGTATGAAGGCTTGCTGTCATCTGCCCGACGTTGACACTGCCGGTTTCCTGTTTCGTATAGGTGAGTTCGAAAGCGAAGGGGGTATCCCCTGGAAAGCTGGCCATATCATTGGTTAAAGGCTGTGAGATATCGATCCATTTCGTCATCAGGCAATCACTCCCGTTCATTTTGGTAATTTTTGTAGCTTTCATCGTCCAAGATGGTTTTCAATATGTCCACGGTCTTCCATACTTCTTCAAACGTATTGTAGAGAGCCACAGGTGCAAGGCGGATGCCGTTCGGTGTCCGGAAATCAGGGATGACGCCCTTCGATTTCAATGCCTTGCAGATAGCGGCGGCCTGCGGGTGTTCGAGAAGTACATGTCCGCCCCGTTCTTTCTCCTCCCTCGGATTGGCAACTTTCAGCTTCTGGTCCTTCAGCCTGCTGTCGATGAGTTCCAGCATATAGTCCGTCAAGGAAAGCGATTTTTCCCTTATGCGGCCGATGCCGGCTTCCCCTATCATTTCCAGGGAGCCGAGCAATGGTGCGGCACTTAGAATATGCGGTGTGCCGATCTGATAGGCTCCTGCATCATGTGCTGGGGTCAGGGTATGCTCCATATCGAACTGCTTTTCCTTCAAGGAACTGAACCAGCCTGACAGACCTGGTTCATTGCCAAAGTGTTTTTCATTCACATATAATCCGGCCACACTGCCTGGCCCGCCGTTTAGATGCTTATAGGTGCACCAGAAGGCGAAATCGGTGCCCCAGGCTGAGAGTTGGTGCGGGACGGAGCCGATCGAATGGCAAAGGTCGAAGCCGATAGGGATTCCCCGCTCTTGAGCCGCTTTTGTCAATGCTTCCATATCAAGGACTTGCCCACTACGGTAAAGTACGCCGGGCAGGACAATCAAAGCGATGTCATCGGTCATTGCTTCGATGATTTCTGAGGTGTCCAGAGTATGGCCGTCCTTGCTTTTTACCTGTACTAGATGTTCATCCGGATGAAGTCCATGCAGCTGGAGCTGGCTCTTCAGTGCATAGATATCCGAGGGAAAATTCAGTTCGTCGGCCAGTATCTTTGTCCGGTTTCCTTCCGGCTTATAAAAGCTTGCTGTCAGCTGATGGAGATTAGTGGTAGTGGAACCGGTGACAATGGTCTCCTCCGGCTTGGCACCGATCAAGGGAGCGGACATGGCCCCCAGTTTCTCCGACAAATAGAACCATGGATTTTCCCCTTCTGTCCAGCCGTCGATCGCGTAATCCTTCCAGGAATTCAAGAGGGAAGTGACAGAAGCTTCCGCCCGCTTGGACAAAAGGCCAAGGGAATTCCCGTCGAAATATATTTTCTTCTTATCTATATAGAATTCATGGCGAAAATCCCTCAGTTGATCTGCTTCATCTAACTGTCTTGCATAGGAATGGTCAGTATTCATGGGAAACACCTCTGATAAAAATATTTGTTGGTTAACATTCTAACAAATTCCCTTCTCCTTTCCGTATAAATGGCAAAGTTTCTAAATAAAATGGAAAAAAGCCTAAAATTAGTATGGTAAATATATTATATTCAAACTATACTGAAATTAACTGGCGCGGAGGGGATGTAATGGCCTTTATTTCCCGGCATGTGAGCAGTCTGCCTGCTTACCTATTTTCAGAGTTTGCCAGAAAAAAGCAAAAGCTTCAGGAAAAGGGTGTCGATGTCATCGATCTAGGAATCGGTGCCCCGGACCTGTCTCCGCCTGAATTCGTCATAGATAAATTGGTAGAGGAACTGGGGGTAGCGGAAAATCATCGGTATTCCTCCTACAGCGGCTGCAAAGAATTCAAAGAGGCAGTCGCATCTTTTTACCAGCGGCGATATCAAGTGGACCTTGATCCAGAAGAGGAAGTACTTGCCCTGATCGGTTCAAAGGAAGGCATTGCACATTTAATCCAGGCAGTGGTGGATCCAGGTGATAAGGTTATTGTCCCTGACCCAGGTTATCCCGTCTATGAAAAAGCGGTCCATCTGACCAGAGGAGAAATGGTCCGTCTGCCGCTTGATGCTTCCCATGGCTTTCTGCCGGATTTTAACCGTGTCCCGATCCATCATGCAGAACAGGCAAAGCTGATGCTGCTCAACTACCCCGGCAACCCGACGGCAGCGACAGCGGATAAAAAGGCATTTTTGAATGCGGTTACATACGCAGAAAAATATCACCTTGCCATAGCAAATGATGCAGCATATGACCTTTTGACATTTGGAGACTATCAATCTCCCAGTATTCTGCAGATCCCCGGGGCAAAAGATAGGACGGTAGAATTTGGCTCCCTGTCCAAAAGCTTCAGCATGGCTGGCTGGAGGATCGGCTATGCGGTCGGAAACAAGGAGATCATCCAGGGTCTTGCCACCCTTAAAAGCAATATGGACACTTCTCAGTTCCTCCCGGTCCAGAAAGCTGCCGCCGCGGCGCTAAACAGTGATCTGGCAAGTGTGGAGGAAAATAATAGGATCTATCAAGAGCGTATGGAGAAAATGCATACTGCATTACGCGAGCTTGGCATCAAGGCGAAAAAGCCCCGCGGTACATTATTCCTCTGGGCAGAGGTGCCAAGGGGATACCGGTCAATGGATTTTGCAGATAAGCTTTTAGAAGAATCTGGAGTGATCGTGACACCCGGCTCCGCCTTTGGAGAGGGTGGGGAAGGATACTTCCGGATTGCACTGACTGTACCTGCAAAGCGGCTGGAGGAAGTGATCCGGAGATGGAAAAGACTTGGGATAGGAGGTGGCTGAATGAAGAAGGAACATGGCCGGTCCGGCATAATGACGGCAGCCCAGGCGATTGTCGAGTGCATGATCAATGAGGGAATCGACAAGGTATTCTGTGTCCCTGGGGAAAGCTATCTGCCGGTTCTGGACTCCCTGCATGATGAGCCGTCTGTACATGTCATCTCCGCTAGGCAGGAGGGGGGCGCCGCCTTTATGGCGGAAGCTTATGCCAAATCCACAGGAAAGCCTGGAGTGGTGCTTGCCACCAGAGCAGTGGGAGCGGCAAATGCTTCGATCGGCATTCATACTGCCCTCCAGGACTCCACACCCCTTGTTGTATTTCTCGGCCAAGTCCACCGCAGCTTCAGGGGCCGGGAAGGATTCCAAGAAGCAGACCTAGATCGTTACTTGGACCAGTTCACCAAATGGTCGGCGGAAGTGAATGATCCGGCCCGGATGCCGGAAATTGTTCAACGGGCCTTCCGGGTGGCGCAAACAGGAAGACCAGGGCCTGTCGTGGTATCACTGCCGGAAGATGTCCTGCCGCTCGAGGCAGATATGCATTTCGGCCCCCCGCTTCGCCGTCCGCACCCAGCACCGTCCGATCAAGAGGTCCAGTTGCTAGGGGACATCCTTGCTGCTGTAGACAAACCAGTAATCATTGCCGGCGGCGGGGTGAAGATGGCAGGAGCGGAGGATTTGCTGCTGGAGTTCTCCGAAAAATTCCACATGCCCGTGGTGACAGCATTCCGGCGCCATGATGTGTTCCCGCATGACCATGCGTTTTATGCGGGGCATCTCGGTCTTGGGACCAATAAGGAAATAATCACGACGGTCAAGGAAGCAGATTGTGTGTTGGCGCTTGGCACCAGGCTGTCGGAAGTGACCACCCAGGATTATTCCCTGCCGCATCGGCACCAGAAGCTGGTTCATGTCGATATCAGCGATGAAACGATTGGAAAAGTATTTCCTCCAGACCTTGGCATGGTGGCTGATATGGGAGAAGCCCTGAAAAAGTTCCTGAAACTTCCTGATGTGAACCTCTCAAGGCAGTGGGCAGAAGAACGGGGGTGGGCATACCAGGCTGTCAGCAGCCTGAAGCCAATGGAGGGCGATCCCCTCAATAAGCGTGTGATCCGCGTGCTTGCCGAAAAGCTGCCGGAAGATGCCATTCTGACAACCGATGCCGGAAATTTTGCCGGCTGGCTTCACGCTTTTTACCCTTTTCGGAAAAAGCATACCTTTATAGGCCCGACGTCTGGTGCGATGGGGTATGGCATGCCCGGGGCACTCGGGGCGAAGCTTGCGTTTCCTGAAAAAGCGGTGGTATCCCTCTCCGGGGACGGTGGTTTCATGATGACAGGGCAGGAGCTGGAGACTGCTGTCAGGTACGACATTCCTGTCATAAGTTTGGTTTTTAATAATAAGATGTATGGTACCATCCGGATGCATCAGGAAATCCATTATCCGGAAAAGGTGCTCGGAACGGATCTTGGACAGATATCGTTTGCAGCGTTTGCCAGAAGCCTTGGTGCGGATGGATATACAGTAGAAACGGAAGCGGGATTTTCATCGGCTTTAAGCCAGGCATTGGTTAAACAGCGGCCTGCACTTATAGAAATAAAGACGGATAAGGAGCAGATATCCGTTTCCTCGACCATCAGTGAGTTGCGGAAGCGTGGCGGAAATGGATGAATATAAAGGGAGGTATGGATATGGAGACAATCTCACTAGGTACCGATAAGCTGACGAACTTTATTGACGGAGAGTGGCAGGAGGCAAATGAAACGGCGGCAGTGGTTAATCCGGCAACAGGGGAGGAAATCGTGCAGGTTCCTCTGTCGGATGAAGGCGCTGTGGAGCGGGCAGTAAAGGCTGCCAAGAAGGCGCAGAAAGAATGGGCACTTGTCCCGGCACCGCAGAGGGCGGAAGTGCTGTATCAGGTCGGCTATCTGATGAAACAGCGGAAAGAGCGGCTGTCCCAACTTCTCACGATGGAGAATGGGAAGGTGCTGGAGGAGGCACGGGGCGAGGTGCAGGAAGGGATTGATATGGCTTTTTATATGGCGGGGGAGGGGCGCCGGCTGTTCGGACATACCACCCCGGCCGAACTGAAAGATAAATTCGCCATGAGCCAGCGGGCACCTGTTGGTGTAGTTGGTATTATTACACCCTGGAATTTTCCGATTGCGATTGCCACCTGGAAATCATTCCCGGCCATTGTAGCAGGGAATGCAGTCATTTGGAAACCGGCGACAGAGACACCGGTCATGGCGTATGAACTGGCAAAAATCTTTGAGGAAGCAGGCCTCCCGAAAGGAATTATAAATGTTGTGTTCGGCAGTGGCTCCGTAGTCGGAGACGCAATGGTCCACCACCCTGATATCCGGGTGATTTCCTTTACCGGATCCAATGAGACGGGCAGGAACATTGCTGGAGAGTGTGGCAGGCAGCTGAAGAAGGTCTCCCTGGAGATGGGGGGTAAAAACGCGGTAATCGTCATGGACGATGCCGACTTGGATTTGGCCGTGGACGGTATCCTTTGGAGCGCTTTTGGTACGAGCGGGCAGCGCTGCACGGCATGCAGCCGGGTGATCGTCCATGAAAAGGTGAAAACAGACCTGGAAGAACGTCTGCTGGCCAAAATGAAGGACCTTACCATCGGGAATGGATTGGATGAGAAGAATAAAGTCGGACCGATCATCAATAAGGCGGGACTGGATAAGATCAAGCAATATATTGAAATTGGCAAAAACGAAGGAGCAAAGCTGCTGGCAGGCGGCTCTCCGCTTGAAGATGAAGCATATCGCGGAGGGCATTACTTCGCACCCACCCTATTTACCGATGCAACAGCGGATATGCGAATTTCCAGGGAGGAGATCTTTGGGCCTGTTGTATCACTTATCCCGGTAAACAGCTTGGAGGAGGCCATAGAGGCAAACAATCAGGTGGAATATGGGCTTTCCAGTTCCATCTTCACGAGAGACGTCAATCGGGTATTCCAGGCCCAGCGTGATTTGGACACTGGAATTGTCTATGTCAATGCCGGAACTACCGGAGCGGAAATCCATCTGCCATTTGGCGGAACGAAGGGAACCGGCAACGGCCATCGGGACTCCGGGGTGCAGGCACTTGATGTATTTACAGAGTGGAAGGCAGTCTATGTGGATTACAGCGGCAAATTGCAGCGTGCACAGATTGATGTAGACTAGGGGGAATTTCCAAACGGAATTTTTCAAGGGGGGATTGGATGAAAATAGGTGTGTTGGGTTCCGGGTTGATGGGCAAAGAAGCAGCAAGGGACTTGGCGGCTAGCAGCGGGGTAAAAAAGGTAGGGCTCGCAGATATCGATCCGGACCGGGCCCGTCAAGTCGTCCGGCAGCTGGACTCTGCCAAGGTGAAGGCCTACCAAGTGGATGCCTCCGATGAAGTGGAACTGGCAGCATTTATGAGGAAATTCGACTGCATTATCAATGCGCTGTTCTATTCTTTTAATGAAACAGTTGCGAAGACAGCCATCAAGACGGGGGTTCATTCCATTGATCTGGGGGGCCATATCGGCCATATGACAGATAAGGTACTGGCACTGCATGAGGATGCGGAAAGAAATGGTGTCACCCTGATCCCCGATCTTGGGGTAGCCCCGGGAATGATCAATATCCTGTCAGGCTTCGGTGCAGGGAAACTGGATAGCCTTCAGTCCATTCGTCTGTTTGTCGGAGGCATTCCCGTAAAACCAGAACCACCGCTTGAATATAATCATGTATTTTCAATGGAAGGGGTATTTGACCACTATACCGATCCGTCCCTGATCATCCGGAACGGCGTAAAACAGGAAATCCCCTCTTTATCTGAAGTGGAGCGGGTGCATTTCGAGCATTTCGGTCCCCTCGAGGCCTTCCATACATCCGGCGGGACATCCACGCTGTCACTTTCCTACCCGCAGCTGGAAACCCTGGAATATAAGACGATCCGTTACCCGGGGCATGCAGAGAAGTTCAAGCTGCTTGTGGATTTGAATTTGACTCGGATGGGTTATGAAGTGGAGGTGGATGGACGAAGCATTAATCCGCGGCAGGTTCTCCTGAAAGTGCTGGATCCAATAGTCGATCTCAAGGATAAAAAGGATGCCGTACTGCTTCGCGTTCTGGTAGGCGGTGAAGAAGGCGGAGCTTCTGTCGCTCATCAGTATGAGATGACTACCTACAGAGATCCGGATACAAATGTGACTGCGATGGCGAGGGCCACGGCCAACACTGTTTCCGTCGTGGCACAGATGATTGCATCAGGGACCATCAGCAAGAGAGGCGTACATCCTCCGGAGAAAATCGTCCCGGGCGACTTGTATATCAAGGAAATGGCTGCTAGAGGAGTAGAAATAAAAGAACAGCGCCTCGGCGAGGATACGAATATACAAGTATAATAGAGGGCCGCCATGTGCGGTCCCATTTCCTTTTAATGGGAAAGGAACACGTTTGGTATAATACATACAAAAGATGATTGGGGAAGGGAAGGGGAAAACATGAATACAGTATTTATTGCCGGCCACTCCAGACTGCCTACGGGAATGGCCGCCCAAAGCATGTATGAAACATTGACCATCACAGCGGAAATCGATAAAAAATACGGCGTGATTGTCGCCGCGAACTGTACCCTGGCCACAGAACACGGCAGGCAATTCATCCAACAGCTGCTCCGGGGCCACAGTCTGAAGGAGGGCATTGAAGGGCCGGTGGAATCAGTAAAAGAACATTACCGTGGAAAAGCCGGCAATGCATTAGTCTCAGCATTGAAGGATCTATATAAACAGTACGCAAGTTATATAGAAGGGTCTTGAACCCTGGGTGAGCTGGTGATAAAAGTGGGGAACAGCGGATAAGTGGTGTGAGCTGGTGATAAACCAGCCCATCATGGGATAAAAGCAGGCACTAGCCGGTAGTAAATTTAAAAGAGACTGGGACATATTTAAAACGTTTAACTCTAATGACGAAAAATGAACTGAATTAGTGGAGGAAATATACGTAGAATCCTGCGGGAGGAAAGGCATAGGTGAGACCCCACAGTGCGTAGCACGAGGAGGCTCACCAGCTGACCGCGGAAAGCGGAGTGTATTTCCGGAACGGGTGATATCCACTAATCAAATTTTTTAGTTAGTTCTTATTCATCTTAGGGTAAACATTTTTGTCCCAGCCTCTGTCAAATCTATTATTTTACAAGTTCACCTTCCCAGGCGGGCAATGATTTGTTGAGCGGCTTATCTTCGCGGTAGCCGAGTACATATTCTGCCTGCATGACAGTATGGATCTCCCGGGTTCCTTCGTAGATGACCGGTGCTTTGGAGTTCCTCAGGTAGCGTTCCACCGGATATTCATCTGAGAATCCATAGGCACCGTGCACCTGTACCGCATCATCAGCTGCTTTGTTGGCGAAGTCACATGCCTGCCATTTGGCAAGGGAGGTTTCCCTTGTATTTCGTTTTCCTTTATTTTTCAACTCACCGGCGCGATAAACGAGCAGGCGGCTCATCTGCAGTCCGGCTTCCATATTGGCGATCATTTGCTGGACCAGCTGATGTTGGCCGATTTCTTTTCCGAATGTCTTCCGCTCATGACAATACTTCACACTTGCTTCCAGACATGCCATGATCTGCCCGACAGCTCCGGCGGCAACGGTGAAACGGCCATTATCCAGAGCCGACATGGCAATCTTGAATCCTTCCCCTTCTTCGCCAAGCAGGTTTTCTTTCGGCACTTTTACATTATCGAAGAAGATTTCTCCTGTATTACCGGAGCGGATGCCGAGCTTTCCTTTGATGGCTTTGGATGAGAAGCCTTCCCAGCTGCGTTCCACGATGAATGCGGAAATGCCTTTATGGCGCTCGGATTTATCACCGGTATAGGCGAAGACGAGAAAATGGTCGGCGATGTCGCATAGGGAAATCCATGTCTTCTGACCGTTCAGGATATAGTGGTCGCCATCCTTGACCGCCGTTGTCTGCATGGATGCTACGTCAGAGCCGGCACCTGGCTCTGTCAGACCGAAGGCGCCAATCTTCTCCCCTTTGGCCTGTGGTGTTAAATACTTCTTTTTTTGTTCTTCATTTGCCCATTGCAGCAGGGTCATACTGTTCAATCCGGTATGGACAGAAACTGCTGTCCGGAAGGCTGTGTCTCCTCGCTCCAACTCCTCACAGACGATGGCGAGTGAATTATAATCCATCCCGCTTCCGCCATACTCCTCCGGTATACATACTCCCATGAATCCGAGCTCTGCCAGTTTCGGCAAAATGGAGGGATCAAATTGCCCTTCACGATCCCACTCTGCAATATACGGCATAATCTCCTTATCGGTAAAGTTTCTGACGGTCTGGCGTAGCAGTTGCTGTTCTTCGGTAAATTCAAAATTCATATGGTTCATCTCCTTTATTTTTGTTTGGCTTGGCCTAGGATTTCCTCATTATGCTCTCCCGGGTCAGGTGGAGCCCGGTGGATGTGGACAGGAGTCCGCGACAGTTTTAGCGGGCTGCCGACCATTTTGACGATTCCTGCTGTCTGGTGCTCTGCTTCTACAAACATTTCCCTTGCCTGAAGCTGGGGGTCATTTCCAACTTCTTCAATGGTCTGAATCGGGCCGCACGGGATTCCATGCTCCCTGCATTTTTCCAGCCAATAGTCGGCTGTGTGCTTTTTGAATTCTGCCTGCAGCAGTGGAACCAGTTCATCCCGGTGTGCGACACGGGAAGGATTGGTATGGAATCTCTCGTCCTTTCCAAATTCTTCCCGTCCTATCAGCCGGCATAGTGCTTGGTATTGGCGGTCGTTTCCGACAGCAATGACCATTTGCTTATCACTGGCTTCGAATGTCTGGTACGGCACGATATTGGCATGATGGTTGCCTAGCGGGCGGGGGACTTCACCGGACATCAGGTAATTGCTGCCGATATTGACCAAAGAGCTTACAGCTGCATCATAAAGGGATAAATCCAACTTCTGGCCGCGGCCGGATACGGTACGTTCCAGCAGTGCACCCTGAATGCCGATGCAGGCATATAAGCCGGTCAGTATGTCGGTGATCGCCACGCCGACTTTCTGTGGGCCGGACTCGGCATCCCCGGTAATGCTCATCAGGCCGCTCATCGCCTGGATGATGAAATCATAGCCTGGCATCTGCTTATATGGCCCGGTTTCCCCGAAGCCGGTAATGGAACAGTAGACAAGCCCGGGATTGATTTCCTCCAATATGCTGTAGTCCAGCCCGAATTTCTCCATCGTCCCCGACTTGAAGTTATGGATCAATACATCGCTTTCTCCGACCAGTTCCTTGATAATATCTGTTCCTTCTTTCGTCTTGAGGTCCACGGTAATCGCTTTTTTGTTGCGATTGGCGGATAGGTAATAGGCACTTACGTCCTCCTGAAAAGGGGGACCCCATTTTCTGGTCTCATCGCTGCCGCCCGGTGCTTCGACCTTGATGACTTCCGCTCCGAGATCCCCGAGTATCATGGTGCAGTAAGGGCCGGCAAGTACACGGGAAAGATCCAGCACTTTAATATGCTCCAGAGCTCCTTTCATCGGCCATCCTCCTGTCTGATATTTGGTCTATAACTGTTATGCCATAAAAAAAGCCAGCTCCAATGGGTTACAGCATAGCGCTGTAATTCAACATGGAACTGGCTCTTACCTGTTGGGACAAGTTCCGGTAAGGAATTGTGAACAGGCTAGGCAGTAGGTATTGGTTTTGAAAAAATCGGTACGTGTTTCATTAATCATGGGTTTATACGCGGAGGCGCTCAGCCATGATTTAATTAATTTTATTGTACATTAATTCTGACAGTTTGTAAACGGTTTCTTTAATCTTTCTTTGGCAACTTTTAAATTTCTGACATAGGCAGTTCGCTCGCAAACGTGGAAGCCAGAAGTACTTTTGGGATTAACTTTACAGTTAATCAAAATGGTAAATCGAAATCAAAAAATAAAGATTTTGGATCCAAATAATATAGAGCAAAAAATATACGGGAAATATAGATCAGCCCCCCGATAGGCTAATACTTTAGTGCAACTGGGCTGTTGGTCCTTTTCTCACGCACTTCTCCCTCCGTCTCAAAAATCCGCCTTTATTTTCCTAATTTACCCTAGTTTCGGTGATTACGGATTCCTCATCCATTATCTTCCTCTTTTCCCTCCGAAAAAGCGGACGATAATAACATTTTTTATGATTAATGTTCACTTTTTATTGATTATCTTCTGCTTCTCTGTTATATTAACAAAGTGCTAAATATCATTACTCGTATATTCTCAGTAATATGGTCTGAGTGTCTCTACCTGGTTTCCACTGAAAAAACCGGACTACGAGTTAAAGTATAGGGATGATTGTTGTCTATGATAACAGTCACTTCCAAATTATAATGTAGCCCTTTTTTGCTACATTATATATACTTAGCTCGTAGGTCTAAAGACGTAGAGGGAATTCTATGTTTTAGACCTTTTTATTTTGGCCAATATTGAGAATATATCAAACATCCAGGAGGTAGCAAAATGATTAAAAATGTATATCTAAATCATGATGGAGGAGTAGACGATCTAGTCTCTTTATTCCTCTTACTACAAATGAAAAATGTGAATTTACTAGGTGTAGGCGTAATTCCTGCAGACTGTTATTTAGAACCGGCAATGTATGCTAGCAGAAAGATTATCGATAGATTTGGGAACGGTGAAAAGATAGAAGTTGCAGCTTCTAATTCCCGTGGAAAAAATCCTTTCCCGAAAGACTGGCGTATGCACGCATTTTTTGTTGATGCATTACCACTCTTGAATGAATCTGGACAGATTCAAACAAAAGAATCGGAATTACCGGCACATGAACATCTGATCAAAGTACTTCGCGAGAGTGATTCACCAGTAACATTAGTTTTTATAGGGCCATTAACTGATTTGGCCCGTGCACTTCAAACTGCCCCAGAAATCGAGCAAAACATTGAAAAATTAGTTTGGATGGGTGGTACCTTCCTAGAAAATGGCAACGTGGAAGAGCCAGAACATGATGGGACAGCAGAATGGAATGCATTCTGGGATCCAGAAGCTGTCAAAGTAGTATGGGACAGCTCCATCCCTATCGATCTGGTTGCCCTGGAAAGTACGAATATGGTCCCTCTTACGTTAGATGTCAGAAATACATGGGCATCCCAGAGACAGGATATAGGAATTGATTTCTTGGGCCAGTGTTACGCGATGGTTCCACCATTGGTTCATTTTCAAACAAATTCCACTTACTTTTTGTGGGACGTCCTGACTACTGCCAGTATCGGAAATAGCGAATTAGTGAAGAAGAAACAAGTGAAATCCATCGTTCATCCGTCAGGAGCCAGCCAAGGCAGGACGGAACTCTCTGAAAACGGAAGAGAAGTGGAATTAGTCTATGAAGTGGATCGGGACAGCTTCTTTGACTACATCACAGAATTGGCAAAACAAAATAAATGAGGAGAAATAGGCCATGCGAAAAGTGATTATTGATACAGATACTGCTGGGGATGACACGATCGCCCTTCTGACAGCCATGCATTCTTTCAAAGTAGAAGGCGTGACCATTACGGGAGGAAATGTAGACTTTGATCAACAAGTTGAAAATGCCCTTTATACCATTCAGGTAGCAAATCCGGAGGAATACGTTCCCGTATACAAAGGGATGGAAGGACCGCTCCTGACTAGTGTAGTCGAACGCCATCAAACCGTGGAAGATGTTCATGGAAAGGATGGAATGGGAGATAGCTTTTTCGAAAAAGCCAAACAGCGTCCGGAACAGGGACATGCAGTAGATTTTATCATCGACAAAGTGAAATCAAATCCTGGTGAAATCAATCTGTTAGCCATTGCACCATTAACCAATATTGCTATGGCAATCAAAAAGGATCCTACCATCATATACGATATCCCACATATTTATATTATGGGGGGAACCAACAATTCCCTTGGTAATATTACCGCAGCAGCGGAATATAACTTCTTTGTTGACCCAGAAGCTGCCAAAATCGTACTGCATTCCGGAATTCCCATCACACTCGTGGGTTGGGACATGTGCACCAAATATTCCATTATGGATGATGATGACCATAAGGAAATCGAAAACCTATCAACCAAAGGATCTGCGTTTTTTATCCAGATCAATAAGGTAGTAATGAAATTCAACAAAGAAGTGCACCGGTTGAATGGAACGACACATCCTGATACCTTGCTGGTAGCTATCGCCGCAAACGAAGAACTGATGGCCAAATCAAACAAGTATTTTGTCGATGTTGAAACAAAGGGAGAGTTGACTCGAGGGTACAGTATGGTCGATATCAACAACCGTAGTGGCCATGAACCGAATGTTCGAGTATGTGAAGAAGTGAATCGGAATCAATTCAAGGAACATGTGCTAGACGTACTGACATCCATTTCATAATTTCTTTATAATACACCAAGAGAGAGGACAAACATCATATGCAAATTTTATGGGGAATCTTAGGAATCATCGTCATTTTAGGTATCGCCGTTTTACTATCTACAAATAAAAAAGCAATCAAGGCGCGCACAATCATCGGCGCACTATTGCTACAAATCACCTTTGGATTCATCGTGTTGAAATGGGAAACAGGAAAAGAAATCTTTCAATGGATCACCAATACCGTACAAAGTATCATTGATACTTCCAATGCAGGTATTGAGTTCATATTCGGTGGAGTATTAGCTGGAGAAGGCGTACAATTTGTATTCGCCTTCCAGGTTCTTACGGTTATCATCTTTTTCTCCTCGTTAATTTCGGTATTATTTTATTTAGGTATTATGCAATTTATAACAAAACTAGTGGGTGGGTTTTTAAGCAAAATTCTAAAAACAACCAAACCGGAATCAATGGCTGTTGCTGCTAATATTTTTATTGGAGTAACAGAAGCTCCATTAATCGTTAAGCCATATATGGAGAAAATGACCAAGTCTGAATTATTCGCTGTGATGACCGGAGGGGCCGCTTCTGTTTCAGGATCTGTTTTAGTGGGATACTCTCTCCTGGGTGTACCATTGGAATATCTTATTGCTGCTGCATTTATGGCTGCACCAGCAGGTCTCTTGATGGCAAAAATATTGATGCCAGAAACGGAAAAGCCAGAGGACGACACAGTAATTAAGATTGCAAAAGATACAGAAACTGTGAACATCATTGATGCTGCAGCGAAAGGAGCATCAACAGGGTTGACGCTCGCTCTAAATATCGGTGCACTCATCCTAGCTTTTATCTCTCTTATTGCTTTAGTTAACCTTGGCCTTGATTGGATTGGTGGTATCTTTGGTTTGGAAAACCTTACACTAGAACGTATTCTTGGCATACTGTTAGCACCACTGGCCTTCGTCATCGGTGTTCCTTGGGAGGAAGCACTGAAAGCAGGATCCTATATTGGTCAGAAATTTGTATTAAACGAATTTGTAGCATTTAGTTCTTTTGCCCAAGATATAGATAATTTCTCTGATAAAACCGTAGCAGTTATCAGCTTTGCTTTGTGTGGATTTGCTAACTTAGCTACGATCGGAATGATTATTGGAGGTTTTGGAAGTTTAGCTCCATCCCGGAGAGAAATATTTGCAAGATATAGCTTTTTAGCTGTGATTGGCGGTACATTAGCTAATTTATTAAGTGCTGCTATTGCTGGAATGTTAATATAGACATACCAGTAGGATAAAGGGTCAGCCCTCTTTCAAACGTAGGAGGAGCCTGACCCTTTTTCCATTTTTATTTTTGGTTTAGGGAGGGGCGGACTGGTCCCATCCCGTTCTGCTGTGAATTGGTGAAAATATATTATTCATGTCCTTATGTAACAAAAAATGCCCAACAATCGATAGACAAATTGTTGGGCATTTTAGCTTGCATTTTTAAAGTCTGCGGTGGGCAACAGAATCCTTCAGCTTATTTGGTTGCTTTTTCCAGCTTTTCGATCATCTTGAGAGCACGCCCGGTGCCGATTGCTACGGATTCGAGCGGGTTTGGCGCAAGATGTACTGGTACACTGATTTCACTGGCCAGCCATTGCTGCATGCCCTTTAACAAGGCTCCTCCGCCGGTCAGGACGATCCCGTGGTCAACAATATCGCCGCTTAATTCCGGAGGGCAGCTTTCCAGGGTGGACCGGACTGTTTCCAGCAGCTGTTCCAATGATTCCTTCAATGCGTTATGGATTTCCGTGGAGGTGATGCTTACTGTTTTTGGAAGGCCGGTGACCATATCACGGCCGCGGATATCCATAGTTTCTTCCTTATGGTCAGGAAGAGCATTTCCGATTTCCATTTTAATATTTTCAGCGGTTCGTTCCCCGATAAGAATATTATAGTTTTTCCGGATATGCTGGATAATCTCTTCATCCATTTTATCTCCGCCTGTACGGACGGAATTGCAGGAAACCACTCCACCGAAGGAGATGATCCCTACCTCAGAAGTACCGCCGCCGATATCGACTATCACGTTGGCGATCGGCTCATCTACAGGAAGTTCTGCCCCGATGGCTGCTGCAACAGGTTCCTCTATCAAATGGACCTGTTTTGCTCCATAGCTTGTGACGGCATTATGTATGGCACGGCGTTCGACAGTCGTACTGCCGGACGGTGTACATACGACAACGGTCGGCTTTCTCATGGAGGCCCCGATTTGCTTGCTTACTTTCTTCAATAGTTCTTTCAGCATCTGGGCGGTTACATCGTAGTCGGCAATGACGCCGTCCCTCAATGGGCGGATGGGAATGATGTTCTGAGGTGTCTTACCCACCATTTCCTTTGCTTCCGCTCCTACAGCCACAACTTTTTTGGTATTCACATCGATAGCTACAACAGATGGTTCGTTCAATACAATTCCTTTGGTCTTTGAATAAATCAGGATATTAGCGGTACCTAAATCTATTCCGATCTCTGCATTAGAAAACATAGACATATAGTGTTCCTCCAATGATACATTTTTTCCTATATCTTTTAGTCGTTATTAAGTTTCATAGAATGGTAGAAAAGAAATTATATATGTTCGGCAATATACGTGCTTTCTTTTTCCCTACTATTAAAAGTAACGATGGTTCGACATAAAATCAAGTAACAATAACATTACAATTTTTGGGGATTTGTAATAAAAACAGGGGATTTAGGAGGGTGTCAAGCCAATTATTTCGGCAAAATATGACAGGTAGCCCGAGATTTGCCTAACTACCCTTTTTCAGGATATTGGGCAACCCTTGTTTTTATAAGGATTCTTCGAAAGCAGGAAAGTGATGGATGTAATGTTCAAGGCATATGGCAATGGCTGCCATAATTATTACAAGAAAGCCGTGCTATGATGAGTTTGTCAAAAACAAAACACAAAGGAGAGTGCAGCAATTGTTTAAGAAGCTAAGCATTGTCACTGCTTTATCAACAGCATTACTGTTCAGTGGAGCATTTACATCCACAGCAGATGCCTTCTCTAAAGAAGGGCATACTGAAGGGAATGGCTATAAATTCTATTACTCTGTCAATTTACTCGAGGGGAACTTTTCCGAGTCTGATATCAACAGTGTAGTAGAAAAAGCGTTAAGCCAGTTCCAGACTAAATGGCCTCAGCTAAACTGGGAGCCGGAACAGAAAGAAGAGAATAAAGAAGCAGATAAGCCGGAACAAAAGCAAGAAACACCTGTACCTGAACAGCCTGCTGAACAGGAAGAACAACCTAAAGAAGAGCAGCCACAAGCTGATCAAAATGAAAATAAAGAAGAAGAGCAGCAAGAAGCTGAACAAAACGAACCACAGCCTGAACAAAATGAAGAGCAAGTGGAACAACCAGCTGAACAGCCAGAAGCACCTGCACCACAGCAGCCTGCACCTGAACAGCAAGAACAAACTCCAGCTGCATCCCAAGAATTGAACCAATTCGAACAGGAAGTTGTTGAGCTTACCAACCAAGAGAGAGCAAAACACGGCCTGAGCGCTTTGGAAATCGATGCAGAATTGAGCAAAGTAGCACGTGAGAAATCCCGTGATATGGCTACAAGCAACTATTTCGCTCACAACAGCCCTAATTACGGGTCACCGTTCGACATGATGAAAAGCTTTGGAATTGACTACCGTACTGCCGGTGAAAACATTGCTAAAGGGCAGCGTACACCGGAAGAAGTAGTGAATGCATGGATGAACAGTGAAGGGCATCGTGCCAACATTCTTAATGCCGACTATACTCATATCGGTGTGGGATATGTAGAACAAGGGAACCACTGGACACAGCAGTTCATTGGTAAATAATAAGATATAATTTGAATGGAGGCTGATATGATCAGTCTCTTTTTATTTAAGCCAAATATAAAATTGGCCGCCAACCGGTACTTTTAGGGTATTCCCCTAATTGAGGCATGCTAAACACAAGGCCCAGACTATTTTTCTTTATTGATTTTTAAATTCCTACCCGGAGTGTAGATTGTTCGATGACGGAAAAGGGTAAAAGCATTTATAGGGGGAAATTCGATTGTTTTGCCCGCCATTTACACATACTACTACATACGAGGTGATCATATTGGTACAAGGTGCCACCAATTGGAATACGGAATCAACAGAGGAATGGCTGCAGCAATATGTAGATGATTGGATTGCATTTTACCGTAAGCATACACATGAAGGGGAAGTGGCATCCTATATTCCTGTCCTGCAGGAAGCGAATGCGGATCATTTAGGTATTTCCATAATAGGGAAAAACGGGACGAATATCCGCTCCGGAGATACCGATGTCCCGTTTACCATCCAGAGTATTTCCAAGGTACTCACCTTCATTGTTGCCTGTATGGAACGGGGAATAAGCTATGTACTTGACCGCGTGGATGTGGAGCCCACTGGGGAAGCCTTCAATTCGATCATGCATCTAGAGATGAAACAGGTCAAAAAGCCCTTTAACCCCTTGGTCAACGCGGGCGCTATTACGGTGGCTTCGTTGCTGGAGGGAAAGTCATCCGACCAAAAGTTGGAGCCCTTATTTGAACTGTTGGAAAAAATGCTGGGGTACAGGCCGCATCTGGATATAGATGTCTATGAATCGGAAAGGGATACCTCCATGCGAAACCGTGCGATCGGGTACTATCTGTTGGAAATGGGCTATCTGGAATCCGACTTGAATATCTCTCTGGAAGCCTATTTCAAACAATGCTCGATTGAAGTGACGATCGACGACTTGGCAAAAATCGGCATGATTTTGGCCAACGACGGCTTTGATCCATCCACAGATGAGGAAATCATTCCCCGCCAGGTGGCACGTCTCGCCAAGGCATTGATGCTGACATGCGGCATGTATGATGCCTCTGGCAAGTTTGCTGCATATGTAGGGATCCCGGCGAAAAGCGGAGTGGCCGGCGGCATTATTGCTTTAGCCCCGGCTAGGGTCCGTGATGAAGAGCTGCCCTTCATTGATGGCTGTGGCATCGGAGTGTACGGTCCGGCGCTTGATAAGCAGGGGAACAGTATTGCGGGAATCCGGCTGTTGCGACATATTGCCAACAAATGGGATCTTAGTATATTTTAAATGCAAGGAGGGAGAAAAATATGTGCGGTAGATATACCTTGCTTGCAGATGAACTGGAGATACTTCAGGAATTCGGAATCGACCAGCCGATAAAAGATTATCAGCCGAGCTATAATATAGCCCCCGGCCAGGATGTACTAGCTGTCGTCCATGACGGGAAGGAAAAGCGGGCAGGCCATCTGCGGTGGGGCCTGGTACCTTCCTGGGCAGACGATGAACGCATCGGCTATAAGATGATCAACGCCAGGAGCGAGACAGCACATCAGAAACCAAGCTTCAAACAGTTGATGGCCCGCAAACGATGTCTGATTATCGCTGATAGCTTTTATGAATGGATGAAAACGGAGGAAGGCAAACAGCCGAAAAGAATACAGGTGAAAGATCGCGGACTATTCGCCTTTGCCGGCCTTTGGGATAAATGGGAGCAGCAAGGGAAAACACTATTCACCTGCACCATTCTGACCAGGGAAGCCAACACTTTCATGCAGGACATCCATCACCGCATGCCTGTCATTCTTCCAAAGGAAATAGAAGACGAATGGATCAGCCCACAGAAAATGCAGCCACAAGAAGCGGGCGGGTTCTTGGAATCATTGGATGACCAAGCATTATCTGCTTATGATGTAGCTGACTACGTGAACGCTGCTAAAAACAATGATGAGCAATGCATCAAGCCAATTGCCTGAGTGAGTGATGTTGGTCGGGCTTGGCTTGAGTGCAGGTTTATCGGCAGCAGGCATGAGATATCAGCAGGAGCGGGGATAAATCGGCAGCACGCATGAGATATCACCCGAACCACCCTTTAATCAGCAGCACAACACAAAAATCCCACTCCTACATACCAAAAGGCTGTCTCTAACAATGGAGAGACAGCCTTTTTATTATGAAGCTCTTTCTGCTTTTTCCCGCTCTTTTTCTTCTTTTGCCACTTTCAGGAAGCGCTTGGTTTCATAGACGACCACTCCGGATAGGCCGAGCAGGCCGATTAAGTTCGGTGCGGCCATGAGGGCGTTCATGATATCGGCAATTCCCCAGACGACGTTCAGCTGTTCAATTGCTCCATAGAATACAGCAAGGACAAAAACGACCCGGTAAATAGGGATTGCTTTGTCATTGAACAGGTAGGAGAAGCATTTTTCTCCGTAATAGGACCAGCCGACCAAGGTGGAGAATGCGAATAGAATAATGCCAATGGTTACAATGAACCCGCCGAAATCACCAAGGAAATAGCTGAATGATGCAGCGGTCAGATCCCCGCCGGAAAGCTCTTCGTTGCCGTACATGTTGGCCATGACAATGGTGGCACCCGTGATGGTACAGACGATGATTGTATCAAAGAATACCTGTGTCATGGAAACCAATGCCTGCCGTCCCGGATAATCCGTCCGGGCTGCTGCTGCAGCAATCGGCGCGGAACCCAGACCTGCTTCATTGGAAAATACGCCCCGCGCCACCCCGTAGCGGATGACCGTACCTAGGATACCGCCGCCGACTGCACTGCCGGTGAATGCATCAGTAAATATCAGTCCGAAAGCCTGTGGGACGATGTCAAAGTTCATGATCATGATGATAAGTCCGCCGAGGATGTAGAGCACTGCCATGATCGGTACAAAAAAGGCGGTAACTCTACCGATGCTTTTAATGCCCCCGAGGATTACTAATCCGACCAGTAAGGTAAGCACAATGCCAGTGACCCATGTGGGAATGTTGAATTCTGTTTCCACTGCACCTGCCACTGCGTTGGACTGCACCATATTTCCGATCCCGAAGGCGGCGATGGCCCCAAAAATGGCAAAAAGGACACCAAGCCATTTCTGTTTAAGCCCGCGTTCGAGGTAGTACATCGGACCACCTGACATTTCCCCTTTGCTATTGGTGACCCGGTATTTGACCGCGAGAATTGCTTCGGAATATTTTGTCGCCATTCCGAATAGGGCAGATATCCACATCCAGAATACGGCACCTGGCCCCCCGAGGACGACGGCCGTTGCTACACCGACAATATTACCGGTTCCGATGGTGGCTGCCATGGCGGTAGTCAATGCCTGGTAATGGCTGATATCGCCTTTATTGTTGTTGTCTTTCTTCTCCGGCCTGAAGGACAGCTTGATTGCGTATGGCAGGGTCTTGAACTGCATAAATCCCAGCCTGATGGTTAAGAATATCCCTGTCCCCACGATCAGGATAAGCATTGGTGGCCCCCAGACAAAGCCGCTGATTGCATCAATGACCTCTTGCATATTCCTTCCCCCTTTTTATCTGTATTATTATTAATATTCCGAAAAATAGGCCGATTGTCAAGTGTTTCCTCAAAATTAGCGGTAATTTTTGCTTATCACTTGTGTTGATGATTATAATATAAGTAGAATTAGGATGGTGATAAGATGATAAAAGTACTGTTTGTCTGTCTAGGAAATATCTGTCGCTCTCCGATGGCGGAGGCTGTGTTCCGGGATATGATCCAAAAGGAGAACCTCAGCGGTGCAATCGAGATAGATTCTAGTGGGATCATTGGTCTGCATGCAGGATCGCGTCCACATCAGGGGACCAGAAGTCTGCTGGATAAACAGAATATTTCCTATGAGGGGATTTTGTCAAGGCAGATAGAAGAACGTGATTGGGAAAGATTTGATTACATCATTGCCATGGATGAAGAGAATATCGGCGATTTGAAGAGTCTTGATAGGGAAACAGAAGGAACGGTAGTCAAAAAACTGATGGACTTTGTCGATGAGCCAGATGATGTGAATATCCCGGACCCTTATTATACCGGGAATTTCGATTATACTTATCAATTGGTAACAGAAGGATGTTCCCAATTCCTTTCTTACCTTAAAGAAAAACATAATTTGTAAAGGAGAGAATTGCAGATGGGCAAGCGCAGGTTATTAACAGGTATCATTACAGGTGCTGCAGTCGGTGGTATTGTGTCACTATTCGACAAGCAGACAAGGGACTACACCACGGAGAAGCTGCATACAGTCAAGGAGAACTCTTCTTACTGGATCCAGCATCCGTCCGAGGCGGTCCATAATGTCCGGACCACACTGGACAAATTCAGTGAGAGTTTCCCGGACAATGCTTCAAATGTCCTTAGCGCACTGGAATCAGCTGAAAAGCAGCTGGAAAAAGTTTCTGGAAACAGAAATGGTGAAGTGAAACAGCTCGAAGAACTCGATCAATAATCAGTGATGGGGAGAGTCGACATGAAGAACACAGTAAAGGTTGCCAAACAGGTGTATCATAGGATGATGGAAGAGGATGTCTTCGGCCTGGCTGCGCAACTGGCTTACTTTTTCCTTCTGTCGCTCTTCCCGTTTTTATTGTTTTTGCTTAACCTGATCGGCTATCTGCCAATCGATGTGCAGATGGTGATAGGGATGATAGGAGATTATGCACCTGATCAGATTACGGAGTTGATCAACACAAATATCAATGATTTGTTGAATGACTCCAATGGCGGCTTATTGTCTATTGGTCTATTAGGAACCTTATGGGCGGCTTCCAACGCGATCAATGCCCTTACCCGCTCGTTCAACAGAGCCTATGGCGTCGATGAAAACCGCTCATTTTTTGTAGCAAGGCTTATTGCCATCGTACTGACGGTCGCCATGGTTTCCGTCATCTGCATTGCTTTGCTGCTGCCCGTGTTTGGCAGAATGATCGGCGTATATATATTTTCGCTGTTCGGCCTGTCGGAGGGATTCCTTGCTGTTTGGGAAACATTGCGCTATGTGGTTTCATCCGCCATCTTTTTCATCGTGTTTCTGTCCTTGTACAAATTGGCGCCGAATAAGCGCATTTATTTTAAAAATGCCATATGGGGTGCGTTATTCGCTACCATCCTGTGGCAGCTTGTTTCGCTGGGCTTCTCTGCCTATGTCAACAACATGGGAAATTATTCGGCCACATACGGAAGCCTTGGGGCAGTGATTGTTCTGATGATCTGGTTCTATATTTCCGGGATTATCATCATGGCCGGCGGTTTCCTGAATGCAGTCCTCCGTGAGCGTCGGCGTCCGGCCGGGTAGGGGCTGCTATTGCAGCAGCCGAAGCCCGTTCAGTATCACCAATATGGTGCTTCCCTCGTGGCCGATGACACCGAGTGGAAGGTCGATGACTTGGAAGAAATTTGAAAAGATTAAAACCACAATTACAGCAATCGAAAAGACGATATTCTGTTTGATAATACGGTTCATCCGGTTGGAAAGGCTGGTGGCGCCGGTGATTCTTTCCAGGTCGTTCTTCATCAGCACCATATCTGAGGTTTCCAATGCCACATCTGTTCCTTCGCCCATTGCCACCCCAATATTGGCCGTGGCCAGTGCCGGAGCGTCATTGATGCCGTCGCCGACCATTGCCACGTTCTTATATTTCTCCATTAGATCCTTCACATGATCCACCTTTTCCCCGGGAAGGCAGTTTGCAATATAGCTGTCAACCCCTGCTTCATCTGCGACGGCTTTTGCCGTAATTTCGTTGTCACCGGTAAGCATGATGGTGTGGATGCCTTGTTCTTTCAGCTGCTTGATGGCTTTTTTTGCCGTGGTGCGGATCGTGTCTTTCAACGCAAAGACACCGGCAACCTGGCCATCCGCCTTAGCAAGGACAACCGTCTTCCCCTCTGATGCGAGCTGAGCTGCCACTCCATCCTGAAAGCTGTCCGCAAGCTCCTTTCCAATAAAAGACGGTCCGCCAATTTCCCACTTCTCGCCATCGATATAGGCGTATACTCCTTGGCCGCTGACAGTCGTCATATCCTTCACTTCCATCCTTGGCACCGTAGATAGGACATCGCCCCCATAAGAGGTCAGTGCCTGTGCCAATGGGTGGGTGGACTCCTTTTCGATGGCGGCGACAATGGAAATGACCCGTGACCGGTCAAATTCCGGGCTGATATGCGCATTTGTTACGACTGGTCTGCCATTGGTCAGTGTTCCAGTTTTGTCGAAGGCCACGGCATTAACATGGCTCAGGTTCTCAAGGTGGACACCGCCCTTGAAGAGGACACCGTTTCTCGCACTGTTGGAGATAGCGGACAATGTAGCAGGCATGATGGACGCCACAAGTGCACAAGGGGAAGCAACTACCAGAAGAATCATGGCGCGGTAAATGCTTTCCGACAAGGACCATCCAAACAGCAGTGCAGGCAGGAATATCGTCAGCACCACGGCGGCCAGTACTACTTTGACATATCTTCCTTCAAATTTCTCGATGAAAAGTTGGGAGGGGGATTTTTCTTCTTGGGCGTTCTGCACCATTTGGATGATTTTTTGAAATAAGGTATCCTCCGGTTTGGTGGTGAGGGAGATGGTAATCGATCCATCCAGGGCTACTGTTCCTGCGTATACCTCTTCCTTGTTAGCCTTCCGGACAGGCATCGATTCACCGGTGATCGCACTTTCATCCACGGAAGTGGCGCCTTTCATGATTTTGCCGTCTGCGGGTATCCGCTCTCCGGCACGGACGAGGATGACATCGTTCACCCCTAGCTCTTCAACTGGAACAACGGACTCTTGGCCGCCCTTGAGCAAAACTGCTTCTTGGGGCTGCAGGTCCATCAGGGAGGCAATTTCTTTGTTGCTTTTATTCATGGTGTAGGTTTCCAGGGCTCCGGACAATGCAAATATGAAAATCAGGATGGCCCCCTCTGTCCAATAGCCGATGGCAGCCGAGCCGATTGCCGCAAATACCATCAACATTTCCACGTTTAGTTCTCTTGTTCGTATGGTTTCGGTGATCCCTTCCTTAGCTTTCGCGTATCCTCCAATGGTGAATGCAATCAAATGGAGGACGACCCATAGTGTCTGAGAGAGACTATCTTCCATCATCCAGGCTGTGAGGATGATCATTCCGCTTGCCAAGGCGGCAATGAGCTCCCCATGTTCTTTTATCTTTGAAAACAAGCCGACTGTCTGTTCACAATTTTTTTGGGATTCAGGTGTTTCCGATGGTAGTGCCGCAGATTCACTGGTCATAAACTGATAGCTCCTTTCAGTTTAAAATAATTATTAGTTTATATGTATTTTAATTATAGTGGTTAACAGCTAGAAAGTGAACTGGAAATTTGTAAAAAATCAAATAAATTATAAGCTTGTTTTTAATAATTTCTATTAAAATCTGAAACAGTTGAAAGCATCATTGTATTAAACGGTAAAAACTGTTATTATAATTTTTGTGAATTTTATAAAACAGATAGAAATAGGGGGAGATGGAAAATGAAACGGCTGATTTATCTTCTGCTTGCAATGGTAGTCGTGCTGGCTGCATGTGGCAGTTCAGGCGGCCAGGATGGCTCAGTAGAAGATTCAGAAGAAAATACAACGGATGAACGATGGGCCGAGATCCAGGAAAAAGGTGAACTGGTTGTAGTGACATCCGGTACACTGTATCCTGCTTCCTACTATGAAGGGGACGAAGGAAACCAAGATAATCTGACCGGTTATAATGTGGAACTGATCCGCGAGGTGGCGCAGAGGCTCGGTTTGGATATTTCCTTTGAAATCATGGGAGTCGACAGCATGCTGACTGCGGTGAAAAATGGCCGGGCGGATGTAGCGATCAATGATATCGAGCCAACCGATTCCCGGAAAAAGGAGTTCAATTTCAGTGACCCTTATAAGTATTCATTTACTACCATGGTCGTGAGAGAAGAGGATAATTCCGGTATTGAATCATTGGAAGACCTGGAAGGCAAAAAAGCAGGCGGCGGAGCCACTACCGTCTACAGCCAAATTGCTGAATACTATGGGGCGGAAGTAGTCACTTACGGAAATGCACCGAATGAAGCCTATCTGCGTGATGTCCATAATGGCCGTACAGATGTGGTCATTAATGACTATTATCTGCAGAAGTTCGGAATCGCAGAGTTTCCGGAGTTGGATATTCATCTGCATCCGGAGCTCCGTTTCCGTCCAACAGAGCAGGCGATTGTGATTCCAAAGGACGCAGAGACACTGACGCAAGAGATCAATAATGCCTTGGAAGAGATGCGGGAGGATGGTACGCTGTCCGAGCTCGCTATAGAGTTCTTTGAAGAAGATGCCTCTCAGAAACCGGATGAAGAAATAAAAGAGGTAGAAGATTTGAATCTTTAAATAAGGGATTAGAATACGGACAAATTTGAAAGAATGGTTCTGTATGGACCAAGGAGGGATTTAGATGAAGAAGATGTTTTATCTGCCCATGCTGATTGCCCTGATCATGTTGTTGAGTGCCTGCGGAAGCTCAGGTGGACAGGATGACAACAGCGGGGACACAGATGAAGCCACTGATGATAGGTGGGAGGACATTCAAGAATCAGGTGAATTGGTTGTAGGGACTTCCGGTACATTGATTGCCGCTTCCTATTATGATGGGGCAGAGGAAAGCGAAGACCAGCTGACAGGCTATGATGTGGAAATTATGCGGGAGGTGGCTGACAGGCTTGGTCTGGAGGTGTCTTTCGAAATAATGGGGATTGACAGTATGCTTCCGGCTGTACAGAGCGGGCGGATTGATGTAGCTGCAAATGATATCGAAGCAACTGATAAGCGGAGAGAGGAATTCAATTTCAGTGAACCGTATAAATACTCTTATGCGACGATGGCAGTAAGAGAGGAAGATAATTCCGGCATTCATTCCCTGGAAGACTTAGAAGGCAAGAAAGCCGGCGGTGGAGCTACTACTATTTACAGCCAGATTGCCGAGCATTACGGGGCAGAAGTCATCACTTACGGGAACGCTCCGAATGAAGCGTATTTGCGCGATGTCGATAATGGCAGGACAGATGTGGTCATCAACGATTATTTTCTGACGAAATTCGGTGTAGCTGGATTTCCGCAGTTTGACATCCATCTCCATCCGGACTTAAAATTCCATCCAACGGAACAGGCAGTCGTTATTCCGAAGGGCGCGGACAAGCTGACAGAAGAAATCAATGGTGCCCTCGAAGAAATGCGCGAGGATGGCACATTATCGGAGCTTGCCATTCAATTCTATGAAGAAGATGCCTCCAGTCCTCCAGAAGAGGAAATTGAAGAACTGGAAGGTCTGGATTTGTAAGGGGAGTTATTGATGAATGTAAATGGCTTCGATTTTGGCGGTTTGTTTGATGTGGAGCTGGCTTGGCGCAGCCTGCCGTTCGTACTGGAGGGCCTGCCGGTCACCTTGCTGATTGCTGTTTCTGGTATGGCAATCGGCCTGGTGCTCGGGCTTTTCCTGGCATTGGCAAGAGGGTCGCAGCGGCTGCTGCTCCGCTGGCCGTCGAGGATCTATATTTCCTTCATGCGGGGAACTCCGATGCTTGTCTTTCTGTTCATTCTCTATTTTGGTCTGCCGGTGGTCGGAATTGAATTCAACGCAATTACTGCCGCCATTTTGGGATTTAGCTTGAACAGCGCCGCCTATATCGCAGAAATCGATCGTTCTTCCCTGAACAGTATTGATCGAGGACAATGGGAATCGGCAAAGGCATTGAACATCGGCTATTGGACGGCATTGAGGAAAATCATTCTGCCACAGGCAACCCGCATTGCCATTCCTCCGCTGACCAATGTGTTTATGGACATCGTAAAGGCCACCTCACTTGCTGCGGTCATTACGGTGCCAGAGCTGTTTCAGAAGACGCAAATTGTTGCAGGGAGGGAGTTCGATGCGATGACCATGTATCTGCTCGTGGCATTCATTTACTGGCCGGTCTGTATTGTGATTGGATTTATACAGGAGAGATTGGAAAAGAGATACAGCAAATATGTATAGAACTTTCAAGGACATCCATGAGGGATGTCCTTTTTTAGGAGGTTGGGACAAAACTAAATTGCTTTACCCAAAAGATGAACAATGAACTGAATCAGCGGAGGAAATATACGTAGACTCCAACGGGAGGAAAGGCCTAGGTGAGACCCCGAAGTGCGATAGCCCTCGGAGGCTCAGCAGCCGCCCGTGGAAAGCGAAGTGTATTTCCGCAGCGGGTATTCCCATTACACAAGATTTTTAGCTAGTTTGGCCTTTTCTATTGATTAAACAATTTTTTCCCAACTTCTTTTTCAGTTTGATGGCAGTATAGCAGGGGAAAAAAGATTTTATCTTATAATAAAAAAGGATGGTCATCATGACAGCAGACGCAGTCATCCTCGGGATTGCTTATCTCACTGTCCAGCTTTTTGCCAATAAACTGATATCCTCCTCCGCCATCGGAACTTTTCAATGGATCTCGTTTTCAGGCGGGGTGGCAGTCAGTTATGTTTTTGTATATATACTTCCATCCCTCCATCGGGAGCAGGAGAACTTCCCGCAGGACTCCCTATTCACCATGGAGTCGGAATTATATGTCCTCGGACTTTTTGGCCTGCTCATTTTCTATGGCGTACATAATGCGGCAGAGCGGGCCGAACGCCTTCATAAGGAAAGGGAAGGGCGGTTCTTCTGGATCCAGATTGCTTTTTTCGGGATCTACAATATGCTTATTTCCTATATTGTATTCGCCTCTGGATTGGAAGGCATCAAAGCCATCTTCTACGGAGTAGCAGTTGGTCTCCATTTCATGGCCGTATCGCATGATATGTGGAGGGAGGACAGTGAACGATATGAGAGGGGCGGTAGGTATGTCCTCGCTTCAGGCATCATTGCCGGATGGATTGCCGGTGTCCTTCTGCCGCTTCCTCCCTATGTTCTGGCAATCATCTATGCGTTCATTTCCGGAGCTATGATTTTTGTTGTCTTGAAAAAAGAGCTTCCGGAAGAGGAAAACACCCATTTTCCCACCTTCCTGCTTGGGTCCTTGGGACATACGGCAGTTACCCTCGCGCTAAAATTCTTCTTTGACTGGTAATTCAATTAGCCCGTTGTGGTTTGCGGCGGAAGAAAATGGCCATGGCAACCATCAACAGGATCAGGACGATCAGATAGAAGAAGGACAGCCCTGGGAAAGTTTCCACATAGACTCCGCCCAAAAATGGGCCGCTGATGCTTCCGAGACTGAAGGCGACACCGATCATCAGGTTCCCCGCCGGGAGCAGTGTGGCAGGAAGCAAGTCGGTCATATAGGCAATCCCGAGGGAATAGAGCGATCCGACACACATGCCGGCAAGTACAAACAACACAAATAAGGCCGGGATATGGTCTTCAAGAATGGCCACCATTGTAAAAAGAACGCTCCCTAAGACGAGTACAGCCAACAGAATGGCCCTTCTGCCCAGCCGGTCACTCCATATTCCCAACGGCAATTGGGTAATCAGGCTGCCAGCAGCAAAGCACGGGATAAGCACAGATAACATATCCACTTCATGTCCGAGCCTCATTCCATATACAGGAAAGATGCCGTGGAGAGAGGACTCCAGGAAGCCATATCCGAAACCTGGAAGCAGGGCAACCCATGCAATTTTGCCCGTCTGCTTGAACCGTGACCAGGAAGTGGTGCTGACGGCTATTCCTCTGCCCTGCTTGGGCCATTGGTTCCGCACAAACAGCATCGACGACCAGACGAGCAAACTGAACAGCGCCGATACGATGAACGGCAATGCTTCATGGATGGACAACAGGCGGGTCATCAGCGGGCCAATGGTGAATCCGAGGCCGAAGAACATGCCGTAATATGCGATGCTTTTTCCACGTGTTTCCTTTGTTGCTGTAGCAGTAATCCAAGTCTGGGTGCCAAAATGAAGCATCTGGTCCCCGACCCCTATGAGCACACGGAGCATGAACCAAAGCCATAAAGCTTCCCAGACAGGGAACATTGCCAACGAAATAAACACAAGTGCACCACCGACTAATATGACCGGTTTAAATCCGAATTTCTGCATCGGCTTTTCCATAAATGGAGAAGCTAACAGAACTCCAATATAAAGACCGGTAGCATGAAGGCCATTGACGGATGAAGGCACGCCGTTTTGCTCCAAAATGATGGCAAGGAGCGGCAGCAGCATCCCCTGGGAGAAGCCGGAAATAGTAACAAGTGCAATCAGTATCCAAAAACGTGTTTCCTTATTGACCATGGCAATCCAACCTTTTCACCGCACATTTTTCTATCTTCAATCTAATCGGTTTTCCCTGGAAGGTCAATATTCTGACGGTTAAGAACATATTTGTGTCCAGAAGGTTAGAAACAGCTGTAAAAGGAAATAGTTAAGTAGTCATGTTTTATTTATAACGGAGGGATAAGGGTGGAATTTCATCTAAAAGAATGCGGGATACAGACCGAGCTGCAGTTCAGTGAACTATGTGTCTCTGGCAATGAGGAATATGGATTCCGGCCGTTTCAGCTGATGGTCGCTTCCATTGCCGGATGCAGTGGGTCTGTATTGCGCAAAATATTGGAAAAGCAGCGTACAGATGTGGAAGATATTCAAATAGTCGCAGATACCAATAGAAATCCTGCTGAGGGAAACAGAATCGAGGAAATATCCCTCGTTTTCACGGTAAAGGGAAGGGATTTGGACCCGGCAAAAATGCAGAAGAACCTGGAAACAGCCAGGAAAAACTGTTCGATGATCCGTTCTGTAGAGGACAGCATCCGAATTGTGGAGAGCATTGAAATCGAAGAACTTGGAGGATAAAACACCGGCGCGGGCGTATAAAATTCATGTGTGCGCAAAAAACTATGGAAAAATGAAGGGAATGGCATACATGAATAAAAGGGCGTATATATTTGCATTAATTGCAGCTTGTATAGCTTTACTACTGCCGGCCACCAGCCTCAGCGCGGAAGAGAAGTCCAAAGAAAATGAATACGAAATACCAAGCCATGTTTTGACAATTTCCAAAGAGAATACGTATCCAAACTCAAGCGAGGACCAGGAAGTCGTCGAGCCGAGCGATCTGGTGAAGGAAATGATGGAGGATATGGAGAATACGATTGAAAACCCGGAATTGATCAAAATGCTGAATGAAACTACATTGAAGCCCTCGCCGCTGGCAATCGGCTACAGGGGAATGGTGTATCTAGGCAGATGGCCGATTAATTACCAGTCATCCGAAACAAATATGAACTGGGAATACCAGACCATCAATAAGAATGAAATGAATAATCTTGGCGGCGACACCAGCCAGGAAATGAATTACATTCAGCAGGAACAAAAAGAAATTAAAGGCGCATTGACCAATAAGATAGCCGACCCTGAACAAGTGAAAACCATGATGCTATTGCAGGCCAAGGAAAAAACAAATCTTCCGCTTTCCTATAACACAACGATCGGCAAGAATACAAAAAAGGATAATGCCTACAAGGTGCCGGCAAATAAGCAGGGAACATTACAGGCATATGCTCCAGCCGTCAATGAAAAGGGACAAGTGACATTTGGTGAAGTATATATCGAATTGAAAGGGTCCAATAAAGGAATAACCATCAAAAACGTGACGAAGCAGGGAATCGGCGCATGGATTCCGGTGCAGGATCATATATCATTTTCTTTCCAATTAAAATAAATGATGCTGATTGAAGGAAGTGCCAGGGCGGTGCTTCCTTTGTTGTTGCAGACGGCAGAGGCGGTGATCGTCAGCCGGAGTTGTAGTTTATCGGCAGAAGGGGGAGGATATCGCCCGGAGATATGGTTAATCAGCGGAAGGCAGAGGATAACGCTCGGAGGTATCAGCATCACACGTCGGATATCCGCCGAAACGCGGGTCATCGGCAGCACACATCGGATATCGCCCGAAGCTCTCACGCCCATTAACATAAAATTTAAAATATAATTTCTCCCCTTGATTTTTATGCTTTAATACTTTATCATGATGAAGTATTGAAGTTGAAATCATAAATAAGTGATAGATATAGAGAGAGGGGAAAGACTTATGGAATGGGTAGTAATTGTTTCCGTCCTGGTTATGACGGTCCTGAGTCTGCTGCGGGTGAATGTGATTGTCGCAATTATTGCGGCAGGGCTTACGGCAGGGCTTATGTCAGGGCTATCCTTTGTTGAATCGACAGAAATGCTGGTAGCCGGCATGGGAGGCCAGGCGAATACGGCGTTGAGTTATATATTGCTGGGGGCTTTTGCTGTAGCCATCAGTTATACGGGGATTACTGGAATATTGGTGAACTATTTGATCAAAGTGCTGACAGGGAAGAAAACGATGATGCTGCTGGCGATTGCCGGATTCGCGTCACTGTCGCAGAACCTTGTGCCAGTACATATTGCTTTTATTCCTATATTGATTCCGCCATTACTGAAATTATTTGATGAAATGCGGATGGACCGCCGCGCTGTTGCGGTGGCATTGACATTCGGGCTGAAGGCTCCTTATGTCATGATCCCAGCAGGTTTCGGGTTGATTTTCCATAACACGATTGTGGACAGTATGAATGAAAATGGGGCAAGTGTCTCCATCAGCGATACCACAACGGCCATGCTGGCGCCTGGTATTGGAATGGTAGTGGGCCTCTTGATTGCCATCTTCTTCACCTACCGGAAGGACCGGGATGCTATAGAGGGTGCAGGTGGTCCGACGGCAATAATTGTGCCGGAAGTGAAAGAAGTTTCCTTTAACAAGAACCATTTCTTTACGCTTATTGCTATTTTTGGTGCGCTTATCGTACAGTTGATTACGGAAAATCTTATTTTAGGCGCCTTGACTGGACTTCTTCTTATGTTCCTATTCATTGTGGTGCCATTCCGCAACGGAGATAACATCGTTTCCGAGGGAATCGGCATGATGGGGTCGATTGCGTTCGTCATGCTTGTGGCATCCGGCTTTGGAACCATTTTGGAAGAGACCGGAGCCGTTGATGCTTTAGTGGAAGTCTCTTCGGGATTCCTGGGGGATAATAAAGCAATAATAGCGTTCATCCTACTGCTGGTAGGGCTGTTCGTCACGTTGGGAATCGGATCTTCCTTTGGTACTGTACCAATCCTGGCTGCATTGTATGTACCGATTTGTCTGGCGGCAGGATTCTCCCCGGTAGCGACCGCAGCACTTATCGGGACGGCAGGTGCATTGGGGGATGCTGGTTCTCCTGCATCTGACAGTACACTGGGACCGACTTCCGGCCTGAATGCCGATGGGAAGCACCAGCATATCTGGGATACCGTGGTGCCGACCTTCATCCACTTTAATATTCCTTTATTTATCTTTGGATGGGCGGCAGCTGTGTTCCTATAAAAATGAATAACTTCACTCAGATTGGAAAAGGTAAGAAAAAACAGGTGGGATATCATGCAAAAATTCATTGCAGTATCGATCATCGTTTTTCTTGCCTTTTTTATTGGGGTGGAAAACAACCAGGTCTTAGCTTATGGCTGGGGCTACAAGAAAAATACGGATCACAAGCCTCCTGATATCGGGGAATATCAGGGATTGCTTGATAAATACGGTGCTTATTATGCTGACTTATCCGGTGATAAAGTCATTTATCTGACGTTCGATAATGGCTATGAAGCAGGTTATACCGGGGACATTCTGGATGTACTTGAAAAGGAAAAGGTTCCTGCGACCTTTTTCGTCACCGGCCATTATGTGGACAGGGAGCCTGAACTGATTAAGCGGATGGTGGATGAGGGACATATCGTTGGCAACCACTCATACCATCATCCGGATTTCTCCACTATCTCAAAAGGCTCGATCCAAGAGGAATTGGAGGCGCTCGAGCAGGCGGTGGCAGAGGTTTCAGACCAGGAACAATTGAAATATCTCCGCCCGCCTAGAGGCATTTTCAATGAGCAGACATTGAAGTGGACCAGTGAATTAGGATATATCCATGTTTTTTGGTCGCTTGCTTTCGTGGATTGGGAGACAAGTAAGCAGAAAGGATGGGAATATGCCTTTGATCAGGTAATGAACCAGATTCATCCAGGGGCAATTGTCCTGCTGCATACAGTCTCTTCGGATAATGCGGAAGCACTGGAGCATCTAATCACGGAGTTGAAAAAAGAGGGATATGAATTTAAAAGCTTGGACGACCTCGTCATAAAGGACGAAATTCCACGGCCAATATATGGATTTTAATGAAAAAGCGGGCTTGATATGGCCCGCTTTTTGTCATTTCTTATTCAGGTAATCATATGGGTTGGCATAAATGAATTCTGTTTCCGGTATGTCATTCTTCGTGCTGGTCAGTACGGAGACTTGGTTGACGGTACGGGAGAGCCGCTCCATTTCTGCTTCATCGGCAGTAAACTCGATCCCGTAATGATACGTATCCCATTTAGCTTCATTCATCCAGACAGGCGTGCCGCCGAGCCGGAATGTTTCGCCCATAAGTGTGAATTGGAATTCAAATTTCATCGGCGATTGGGTGGGGAGCTTTAGGGAAGACAGGATTTTTATGCCTCCGGCGCTGATATTTTCGATGAGGATATCGGACGATCCCAGGTCGACTCTCCTGCCCTTCACTTCCACAATTGCCATACTTCCTTTCAGGCTGTTCGGAAACTCTATACGGAAGTGTTTCCTTCTTTCCTGTACAGGGGCTTGAGAGGCTTTTGGTTTGCTCGGCCTCATATAGCCTGACCGCATGATTTGCTCGAACGCGACGGCCGGCACCGGCTTGGAATAGATATAGCCTTGGATGAGATCACATTCCTTCTCTTTCAGGAATTCCAGCTGTTCATGCTCCTCCACCCCTTCTGCGACAATGTCCATATTTAATGATTTCGCAAGGTGAATTACGGAAGATACAATAGCGGCATCCAGCTGATTCTCTTTCGTAATATTCCTGATGAACACCTGGTCGATTTTTAGAATGTCAGATCTAAACACATGCAGATAGTTAAGGGAGGCAAAGCCTGTTCCGAAATCATCAATGGCCACCCTTACACCGAGTGTACGGAGTTCCTCCAATGTCGCAAGCACACCCACATCATTTTTGAGCAGGGAGCTTTCAGTTAATTCCATTTCCAAGTATTTGGCGGGAATGTCATGGAGCTGCAGCTGTTCCTCAATATAAGGAGCGAGTCCTTTTTTCATCAGCCGGATGGGTGAGATGTTTACAGCAATCGGCAGAAGCGGCAGTCCCCTGTCCCTCCAATCCCGTAACTGACTGCACACCTTCCGGATGACCCAGTCGCTGATGTGGTGGATCAGGTGGTTTTCTTCTGCCAATGGGATAAAGTCTCCTGGGGAAACGACTCCCCATTCCTCGTGATTCCATCTGATCAGCGCTTCTGCACTTCGGACTGCACCACTATGTGGATCGATCTGGGGCTGGTAATACAATTCAAACTCTTCATTGGCGATGGCTTTCCGCATATCTTTCTCGAGGATATATTTTTTATAGGAAGAGATATCCTTGGAGAATGAATACAGGCAATAGGTGTTTTTGCCTTGCTGTTTTGCCTGGTAGAGGGCAGAATGGGCGTTTTGCACTAACGTCAATTTATCACTGCCATCCTCTGGGAAAAAGCTGATCCCGATGCTGGTCGTCAAGTGGAGCTCGAAATCCTGTATGGTGAATGGTGCCTCGATTCTATGGATGACCCTTTCAGCTGTCTGAAATGCCATCTCTTTTGACGGATAGTCCTTAAGGATGATCAGGAAGTCATCACCGTTCAGGCGGGCCGCATAGCCATTGTCCGGGAGGGAATCTTCCAGGATGGACGCAACCTTGATCAGAGTCTCGTCCCCAACCTGATAGCCAAGGGAGTCGCTGATTATATTGAACCGGTCCAGATCCACATATAATAATGCAAAAGGATCGTCGTTCTGGCAGAGCTGGTCTAAGGTTCTATCAAGGCTCTGCTGGTTCGGGAGGCCTGTGAGCGGGTCATGGGAGGCAAGGCGCTTCAGCTTTTCCTGCATTTCCATTTCCTCTGTCACGTCGACCATCACGCCGAATGTATGGGTAACTTCCCCATCATCATTCTGCCAAGGGATGGTCTGGTCATAGACCCATTTCACCGTGCCATCAGCGGCTTTGATCTGGTAGTAGTGCTCAATTGACTCCCCTTGTTCGACCAGTTTCTGCTTTTCCTCTACCATCTCCCAATGAGAAGGCAGGACGGATTTCTCCCAAAAGGAGGAATCGCTGTAAATCTCCCTCAGTGTCATTTGGAAGATTTCTTCATTTCCTTTGGAAGCAAAAATGAATGATCCGCTATGAAAATCCCTCATCCAGATACCGGATTTCAAATGGTCAAATATATGGAACAACCGTTCATTGGTTTCTTTCAATTCCAATTCCATGATCTTTTGGTCGGTTATATCCCGGACAGCACCCACCAGCTTGAAGGGCTGCCTATCCTCATGGATGACTTCTGTGCGGACTTTGAGGTACCGCAACTGCTTCGTCTCTCCGTGGTAGATACGAAATTCAGCATGATAATCAATGCCGTGATGGATGGCTTCTTCTACCTTATGATCCATTTCCTCATAATCATCCGGATGCATGAGATTGAATAGCTGCTGCATAGGGATTTTACGATTGGGGTCCAAGCCAAACATGGTAAAGAGGTGCTCCGAGCAGTATAGCTCGTCCTCTTCTATTAGATATTCCCAGCTGGCAATGTCAGCGATCTGCTGGGCCTGGGCCAAATGGTTTTCCTTGATATTCAACTGACTGGCCAGTCGGCGCAGCTCCCCTGCACCTTTAGATAATTCATCTTCACGAGGCTCGGTGGTCTCCAGTTCACTTGCTTTCAAAAAAAGTCTCTTCAGAATGTTATGGTTGCCGGGAGGTACAGCCATATTGCATCTTCTCGCTTTCTATATAAATTAACACAGGTAATTGTTGGTATCATGTCTTCCTGTTAATTATATGATAGAATCCAATTCCTGGAAATAGAATTCTGTCTAATCCCCCGAAAAGAAGAGGCGGTCCTTCGTCCTTATAAGTTATCTAAACATTTGATATAATAGGGCAAACTGGCAGGGAGGGTTATGATGAAAAGAGAAGACCTTATTGCACCACAGAATTATAATATTGCAATGGAAGTGGAGCGGTATGCCGCCGATGCAGACAGGAAAGCATTGATTTGGCAGGATGACGCTGGAACGGCAAAAGAGATTACATATGGCGAACTGGTGAAAAACGCCAATAGGATCGGTAATGTGTTTCAAAGGATGGGGCTTGAGAAAGGTGATAAGATCCTGGTCATGATTCCGCGTCTGATCGATGTCTATGAAGTTTACTTGGCTGCCTTAAAAACAGGGGTGATCATTATTCCTTCATCGGAAATGCTGAAGACGAAGGATCTCCAATACCGGATCACCCATGGAGAGGCGAAGGGCATCGTCAGCTATTTTCCATTTACCGATCAATATAAGGATATTTTGGAGTACCATAAACTGAAGAAATTTGTAGTAGGTGAGCCTGTGGAAGGATGGCATTATCTGGATGACTTGAAACGAGGCGCCTCCGAAGAATTGGAAATGGTCCCGACCTCCAAAGATGATATTGCGTTCCTTCCATACACCTCGGGAACCACCGGCAACCCTAAAGGAGTAGTGCATACACATGCATGGGGGTATGCCCATTTACAGACGGCCCCGAAGAACTGGCTTTCTATTAAGGAAGGAGATAGGGTCTGGGCAACTGCAGGGCCAGGATGGCAGAAATGGATTTGGAGCCCATTCCTGTCCGTACTTGGCTCAGGTGCAACAGGCTTCATCTATCACGGGAAATTCGACCCGGAGAAGTATCTGAGCCTGCTTGAAGAGCATGAAATCAATGTGCTTTGCTGTACGCCGACCGAGTACCGGCTGATGGCCAAGGTGGACAACCTGGAAGAGTATCAGCTTCCGGCTCTTCACAGTGCCGTTTCTGCAGGTGAGCCGTTGAATGTGGAGGTCATTGATACATTTAAGCGCTACTTCAATATAATGGTAAGAGACGGCTACGGCCAGACCGAGAATACACTGCTGCTCGGCGTGATGAAAAATATGGAACTCCGCCCCGGCTCAATGGGAAAGCCCACACCGGGAAATGAAGTGGAGCTTATTGATGAAGATGGCAAGCCTGTTCCGGCCAATCAGGTAGGAGATATCGCAGTGAAGATAGACAGCCCTTCCCTGTTCCGTGAGTACTATAAAGATATGGACCGGACGAAAAAGTCGAGAAAAGGCGACTATTATATTACCGGAGACCAGGCCAGGAAGGACGAGGACGGGTATTACTGGTTTGAAGGGCGCAAGGATGATATCATCATCAGTTCC
Source organism: Virgibacillus sediminis (assembly GCF_042643265.1). NCBI lineage: Bacteria > Bacillati > Bacillota > Bacilli > Caryophanales > Bacillaceae > Virgibacillus > Virgibacillus sediminis. Next base: position 140,181 of record NZ_JBHRRZ010000037.1, read on the forward strand.
GGTTATACCATCGGCCCATTCGAGGTGGAGGATGCATTGGTCAAACATCCTTATATCAAAGAGTGTGCCGTAGTAGCAAGCCCGCATGAAGTACGGGGGAGCATTGTCAAAGCATTTGTAGTGCTGAAGCAAAATGTAGATGAGGCCGGACCTGATTTGGTCAAGGCACTGCAAGACCATGTGAAGCAAGTGACCGCACCATATAAATACCCAAGGGAAATTGAGTTTGTGGATGATCTGCCGAAAACGTCGTCAGGAAAGATTCGGCGGATTGAACTGCGCCAGAAGGAAGAAAAGAAGAATGAAGAATGACAGAACAGGGAACAGTGTTTATAGCTGTTCCCTGTTTTTTCTTATTAAGACCGGCTGTCGCCCGAGTATAGTCCTTACACTGCTGACTGAGAGCAAGCACCATTCTTGTTTAGAATAATTTTTAATAAAAATTGGGTCAAACTACTTGAAAGTCAAAAAAGGTCAGTATATAATGTAGTCAAAGGTCAAAGATGGTCAAAGCCAAACATTGATCAAATCAACATGGCCTTGAAGGAATAAGCAAAAAGCTTGAAGCTATTAGGAAATGTGCCTTATACTACAGTTAAGGTCAAAGATAGTCAAAGTCAAAAAGCAAGCAATCAATCAAATTTTAATTGATCATAAATTAGCATATACAAGGAGGAATGAAGGATGCAGTGCCAAAATTGTGGAGTAAACCAAGCGAACGTGAACTTGGCCATGAATATCAATAATCAAAAAATGCAAGTGCATCTTTGTCATGAATGTTTTGAAAAGATCCAAGGTCAAATGATGGGTTCCGGGGATTTCTTTTCCCAGTCTCCATTCGGAAATTCGGATAATTCCTTCGCCAACAATTTCTTCCAGGGTAACGGAGGAAAACAGGCAGGTACGAAGACCAAACAAAGACAGGGAAATAGAGGGAACGGCGTGCTTGATCAACTAGGTAAGAATGTCACCGATCAAGCCAGATCCGGGCAGATCGATCCGGTGATCGGACGCGATCAGGAAGTGAAACGTGTGACGGAAACATTGAATAGAAGGAATAAGAACAACCCTGTTCTGATCGGGGAGCCTGGTGTAGGTAAAACAGCGATCGCTGAAGGGCTGGCCCTGAAAATTGTCGAAGGCGGCGTACCAGCCAAGCTGATGAACAAGGAAATCTATGTATTGGATGTTGCATCCCTTGTAGCCAACACCAGCATGCGCGGCCAATTCGAAGAGCGGATGAAACAGCTGATCAGCGAACTGCAGGAACGAAAGGACGTCATCCTGTTCATTGATGAAATCCATCAGATTGTAGGTGCTGGGACAGCAGAAAGCTCTCAAATGGATGCAGGTAATATCCTTAAGCCGGCCTTGGCTCGCGGGGAGTTGCAAATCATCGGTGCGACGACATTGAAGGAGTACCGCCAAATTGAAAAGGATGCAGCTCTCGAACGCCGTCTGCAGCCGATCATCGTCAAAGAGCCGACAAAAGAAGAGGCAGTACAAATCCTGCAAGGGATCAAAGACCGCTATGAAGCGTTCCATGAGGTACGGTACTCGGATGAAGCGATTCAAGCATTCGTACAGCTTTCCGACCGTTATATCCAGGACCGCTTCCTTCCAGATAAAGCCATCGACCTGATGGATGAAGTCGGATCTCGTCTAAACCTGTCCAATGCAGAGAAAGACTCCAATTCCATCCAGCAGCATCTCGATGAAATCGTCCGTGAAAAGGAAGAAGCTGCCGAACGGGAAGATTATGAAAAAGCGGCCAACCTGAGATATCAAGAAATCCAGATTCAGAAACAGCTGGAAAAAGCCAAGGACGAAGAACAGGTAATTGACGTGGATATATCCGATATCCAGCTGATCGTGGAAGAGAAAACAGGAATTCCTGTGACTAAGCTGCAAACAGACGAGCAGGAAAAGATGAAAAATCTTGCCGAGCAACTGAGTTCAAAAGTAATCGGCCAGCAAGAGGCAGTCAATAAAGTGGCAAAAGCCGTTCGACGCAGCCGCGCCGGACTGAAGTCCAAACACCGTCCAATCGGGTCCTTCCTATTCGTCGGACCGACCGGGGTGGGTAAAACCGAATTGACAAAAGCACTTGCGGAGGAATTGTTCGGTTCCCGTGATTCCATGATCCGCCTCGACATGAGCGAGTATATGGAGAAACACACCGTGTCCAAAATTATCGGTTCACCACCAGGCTATGTAGGACATGAGGAAGCGGGACAACTGACAGAGAAAGTCCGCCGCAACCCATACTCCATCATTCTGCTGGATGAAATTGAAAAAGCCCATCCAGATGTACAGAACATGTTCCTGCAAATTATGGAAGACGGCCATCTGACCGACTCCCATGGACGGAATGTAAGTTTCAAGGACACCGTCATCATCATGACCAGCAATGCGGGAACCGGTGTGAAATCAGTAAACGTAGGCTTTAACAAGGATGCACATGAATCTGTATCTCAACTTGAAAACCTGAGCGACTATTTCAAGCCGGAATTCCTGAACCGTTTCGACTCCATCATCAACTTCAATGAACTCTCTGAGGACGACTTGATGGAAATCGTCGACTTGATGCTGAATGAGCTTCAGGAAAACATCGAAGAAAATGATATTCACATCACCATCACCGACGAAGCAAAACGGGAATTGGTCAAACTGGGCTACGACAAGCGCTTCGGTGCCCGTCCATTACGCCGAGTCATCCAGGATAAAATTGAAGATCAGCTGACCGATCTGATCCTGGAAGAAACTGAATTAGAAAACGTAAAAGTCGATGTCATCGACGAAGAAATCAAAGTAGTAAACGCATAAGTATAAGTATATGAACCCCCCACCGGAGTGACCGGCGGGGGTTTTTTAGTGGTTTGCTGCAGTGGAAGTGGGGCGGGGGGAGCCGGTTTGTATGTATCAGCAGGAGGCGCTGGATATCCGCGGGAGCGGCGTTTTATCAGCAGATCAGCGTGGTAATCGGCACCAGGCAGATTTTATCGTCAGGAGCAGGGGGATATCGCTAGGAGAGAAAGTAAATCAGCGGGGTGCGCGGGATATCCGCGTGAGCGGCGTTTTATCAGCAGATCAGCGTGGTAATCGGCAACAGGTAGATTTTATCGTCAGGAGTCGTGGGATATCGCTAAGAGAGAAGACATATCAGCAGCACCCGCTGGATATCCGCGTGAGCGGCGTTTTATCAGCAGATCAGTGTGGTAATCGGCAACAGGCAGATTTTATCGTCAGGAGCCGTGGGATATCGCTAAGAGAGAAATCATATCAGCAGCACCCGCTGGATATCCGCGTGAGCGGTGTTTTATCAGCAGATCGGCAGGGGAATCCGCATCAGCCAAATTTATCAGCAGTATGCACGGTACTGATAAATATTTCTCCGCTCTTCTGTAAAAAATAAAGGCATCTTACGTAAAGGATGTTTTAACCATGCATATGCGGAAGAAACAGCTGCCGGCAATTATTCTTTGTTTATTATTCCTGATGGCGCCATCCCATGTCCTGGGGGAGCGGATGCCTGAGATGTTGGTCCATTTTATTGATGTGGGCCAGGGGGATAGTATCCTGGTTCAGACTCCTGCTGGTAAAAACATATTGATTGATGCAGGACCGCCTGATGCAGGGGAAAAGGTTACGTCTTATTTGAGGGATCAGCAGGTCGGGAAAATTGATCTTCTAGTAGCAACCCACCCTGATATCGATCATATTGGGGGGCTTCCCAACGTCATCAATTCGATCAAAGTGGAGAAGATATTGGATTCAGGGAAACTTCATACTACAAAAACGTATGCCAAATACATCCGTACAGTCAGGAAGCACGATATTCCTGTGACCATCGCCAAGCAGGGGGATGAAGTTAAAATTGACCCCAATCTTGATATCAGGGTGCTGAACAGCCATGCAGGCTTTAAAAGCAATAATCAGTCATCCATTGTCCTGAAGATCACGTATGGAAAAATTGACTTTCTTTTAACCAGTGATGTAGAAAAATCCCAGGAGAAAAACCTAGTCAAGGAAAATGTGGAAGCAGAGATCATGAAGGTGGCACATCACGGATCCAAGACTAGCAGTTCCTTGGAGTTCCTAAAAGAAGTGAACCCGGAGGCAGCGATTCTTACGTATCATGCCGAGAATGATTTCGGGCATCCGGTAGACCGGGTCATCAGCAATCTGCATAAAGTGAACGCCGACATCTATTCGACGGCGATGTTCGGAGATGTGGTCATTACCACTAATGGCGAGGACTATTTTCTCCTGCCTGAACGGAATCCATTCCATAACCTGGAGATGGATGCCAGCTGATTTGCTTCCACGTATTGTTCCGTATTATTAGTGGGGAAGAAGAGCTAAAGTATGGCCTGGCAAGGGGAGGGCATGATGTAGGTGTCCTGTTCCTCGTTTCTGACTAGAGTGGCTGTTGGCTGGTTGATCGATGGTGTTGAAACTGAAATATTTGCCGGATTGGAAGCGGTTCTTTATTTTATCCCACTGCTCTTCCGCTTCCACGCAGGGTTACCGCTGTCCAGGCAAAATAAGAATGAGACTGGGGCAAAATTGTTTAATCAAAAGAAAAAGCCGACTAGCTAGAAATCTTGTGAAATGGGGAATAGCCGTTGCGGAAATATGCTTCGCTGATACAGTTCACTGTTCATCTTTTGAGTAAACAATTTGGGTTTTGTCCCAGCCTCCTATCAGCTAAATGGCTGCCTCTGGCGTTTTTATTCCGCCAATTCCCTTGTGCGGAAGACGGCGGTCGAAGCAGCCAGTAATAGAATACAAATCACAATGGTGATTAATCCTGTAAGTAGGAGATCTGCCGAGATTTTATCGGATATGAGCATGTCATGGATATGGCTGGACATCCGGTTCGGACTCCATGCCAAATACTTTTCAAAAATTCGGGTGATGAGGCTCATCAGCATAATGGTCAATATGGTACATGCTGCAACCAGTCCTGGTGCCCTCACCAGGCTGTTGTAAAAGATGGACAGGCTGATGACCAGGGTGAGCCAAAGGCCGTAAAAGAAGACAATCAGCAAAAGGTCCATGAATGCTAAACTGCCAAATAGGATATTGATATAATACCAGCTTGCAAGCATCCCCAAAAACAAGGAAGTCCAGACCAATACCAGAAGTGCCGCCCATTTTGCTGTAATATAATTCAGATGGGAGACCGGTTTGACGAGAATCATCTCTGCTATGCCGCTCTTTCTCTCACCCGAAATGGCGCCCATGGACATGAGCACGATGACAAGTACACCCAGGCTGCTGAGTTGGCCAAGGCTCATCATGACGACTTCTGCCGGTGTATATTCAGGCAGCTGGATGGAGGCGCCTTCTGGCAGCCCGCCGACAGTGTCAATGATTTGCGGCATATAATAATTGGTGACAGGGTCCATGGCGGCAATTAAAATAAATACCAAAGGCACCCAAATCCATTTTTTGTTCCGCCAGTTTTCCAGCATTTCCTTCTGAAACAAGGTCACCCATTGGCTCATTTTCTCACCGCCTTCATGAACATTTCTTCCAATGACACTTTGTGGATGGAAAAGCCGGTGACCGGCCAGTTCTCTTGTGCTGCTTTCAGCAATACTTTCCGCCGGGCGGCTTCCAAATCATCCGAGATGATCGCCAAACGGCATTTTTCCACCTGACAGTCTGTTATTTCCGGAATCGCCAGCAATTCACTCGTATAGCCGGACAATTCCCCCTCGATTTCCAAAGATAATTTGGAGGTCTGGTATTTCCTGCGCAAGTCGTCCATTGCGCCATCCTCCACCAATTTGCCCTCATGCAGAAGCAGCAGTCTGTCACTTACCTCCTCCGCGTCGCTGAGAATGTGCGTGGAAAAGAGGATGGCCATTTCCGTCTTCAGTTCCTCCAACAGGGTCAGTACCTCCCTGCGTCCTAACGGGTCCAATGAAGAAACAGGCTCATCGAGCAACAGCAGTTTCGGCCTGTGGATAATCGCCTGCGCGATGCCGAGGCGCTGTTTCATTCCCCCGGAATATTTGCTGATGTATTTGTTTTTTGCTTCGGCAATGCCTACTGTTTCCAACAGGTCATCCGCCCGCTTTTCTGCTTCTTTTTTCGTTAGGCCTGCCAATCTGCCTGAATGGACCAGAAACTCTCTGCCTGTCATCCAGCTATGAAAGGAAGGGTACTGTGGAAGATAGCCGATATGCTCCCTGATATCACTGTTCTTATCCACGCCGGAAAAAGAAATTTCTCCTGATGTCGGCTGCAGCAGCCCTGCCAATGTTCGCAGGATCGTCGTCTTGCCGGCGCCATTGGGGCCAAGGAGTGCCGTGCATGTCCCTGGTAGAAAGGAGAAACTGACCTCGCTGACGGCAGGGCTCTCATCATAAGTCTTTGATAAATTTGAAACGGTCAGCAATGCCATTTAATCCTTGCTCCTTCCAATGAGGAAATATAGTACGGGGCCAATGATATTGACAAATACAATCAGGAAGAACCACATCCATTTCGGCCCGTTCGTTTTTTCCGCTTTTGCCCAGTCGATCAATGCTACGATCAACAGGATCCCTTGGATGATGATGAGCGGTGCGAGTACAGCTAAATTGATCTCTTCCGACATATCCATTCGATATTCACCTCATTTCTCTCCCTTCCCTCTTACGTGCGACTGTAAAAGAAGGTTTCCTAAAAAGCAAAAATAAATCGGGAAGCCCCGATATTATGAAAACTTTACTATTCACAGAGTTATTAACAGGGGAAATTGATGATCCACGGTATTTGGCGGAGTTATCAACATTATCCACATTGGGTTGTGGATGTTGTACACACCCGCTTGTTTATAAAGGGGGTTAATGTGGTGCGCATTTGTGGAGTTACTAACATTTTGTGGATTGTTGTGGATAAAAAAGAAACCGAAGCCTTTCAGCTTCGGTTCCCTTTCATTGATGTTGCCTGATATGCACGGTCTGCCCGCTTGAATTCTCTTTGATAATTGACTTCCTGCGTTTTGGATAGAGAATTAAGCTGGTGCACTTGCTTTGGTTTTGGCTTCATACTAATCCCTCACTTTATGGATAGGATGAGCCTATCGGCCGCATATTATACCCGTTGCTAGGAAACATCCTCATCCTCCGCAGCAACAGTGCCGGCAAACTGCTGATAGGAAAGATAATGCTCCTTGGTGATCACAAAGAGATCATATATTTCCTCATGCGGATTGATTTTCCGGTAGACTTGTGGATACAGCTCATTGGCAATTCCGGCATATGGAAGCTTGAGAACCGCTCGAAGGGAACGGGTATTGGATTTGCGGACCTTCATGAATACACCGCCGATCCCTTGGGTATAGAATAATTCATCGAGGAACTGCTCTTTGGCACGCTGGTTGAACCCCTTCCCGAAAAAAGGCCTGCCGATCCAGGTAGCCAGGAAGCCATGATCCTCTTCAATATCAAATAAACCAATAGTGCCAATGGGATGCAAATGGTCGTCCATGATCGTCCGCGAGATCACTTCCCCATTTTCTTCCGCCTCCATCGTCTTTCTGGTGAGAAAGTAAAATTCATCCATGGTCTGCGCCTTTTCCCTCACGTATGGAAAAACCTCCGGATGGGACATCAGCTCAAACAGTACCGGTACATCATGCAAATCACGCATTTTGAGCATAAAAAATACCCCCTTGGCTGCAGGCGGGTATGCTGTATTTCCACAGGGAAATCCAGTGTGCCCATCTCCACCCGCGAATTTTTAGTTAGCGTTCAACAAAAATCCGGGGTGGGAATCGAACCCACTAGAACCAGCCTCAACTGGTGGCGCACCATTTGCCTTCCCTATATAGTTGTATCCTGTTTAAACATATGCTGAATGACCAGTTTCAGTGATTTAATCATACACAGTTTCGGCCAAAAAGGGAATCTTTTTTTGGCTCGATTCCAGAAAAATTTTCTTATGGATTTGCCTGCTCCTAATATCGCTCGACGAAGCTCCACTTCGCTTTCCGCGGGTGCCCCATGAGCCCCTCGATCCTGCGTTTTGCGTGATCTTTCATTGGCCGCTGTTCCCGCCGGAGACTCCATGCATTTCCTCCGCTGGTAGGTCAGTAACAATTTTAGCTAACGATGCTGGTCGTGATGATGAAACAATAACAGATTATTCGTTATTACTGTTTCACAACGTGTATGACATCCTAATAATCGGACAAACCCATGGCACATTGATTCTATGGTGTATTGCTACTGTAAATCAGTAATCCTCAACCAGCGGAGTCAGAATACGTAGACTCTAGTGGGAATAGCACGTGTACGAAGACCCCGCAAGAAGCGCTCTTTGCTTCTGAGGAGGCTGAGGCCGTGCCCACGGAAAGCGAAGTATTCTGCCGCAGCGGTGTGTCTGCACCTATCCTCCCCCTGGGGCTCGAAAAACTTTTTATGGATTTATGTCCTCCAACGCCTCCCTTGCCCTTGGGAATTGGAAGGTGAACCCGTGTTCCAAAGCCTTCTCTGGATAGACGTACTGGCCTTGCCGGATCAGCTGGCTCATTTCCCCGAGGGCTGTTAGGACCAGTAGGGAGGGAACAGGCAGCCAGTAAGGACGCTTCAAGACACTGGCTAATGTCTTGGTGAAATCCTTATTCCGCTTCGGCCGAGGAGCCGTGAAATTTACCGGCCCTTCCAGCGAACGGGTAAACAGGCAGAACTCCAAAAGGCGGACGGCATCTTCTTTATGGATCCAGGACATCCATTGCTCCCCGCTGCCGATTTTTCCCCCGGCAAACAGCTTGACGGGAAGGCTCATCAGCGGAAGGGCACCACCTTCTTTCCCCAGTATGACTCCGAAACGGGTGTAGACGGTCCTGATGCCGAGATCTTCTGCTTGTTGTGCTGTTGCTTCCCATTCTTCGCAGACCTCTGCGAGAAATCCGCTTCCTGGTTCTGTTGTCGCCTCGGTGAAAATCTGCTCGTCGTCGGTGCCATAGTAACCGACAGCAGATCCGCTCACGAATACGGAGGGTTTATGCTTCATGCTTCTAAACATATCAATCAAGTGCTGCGTGATTTCCAGCCGGCTGTTCCTGATGTGTTCTTTCTTCTTATTGGTCCAATAACCAAAAAGGGATTCACCAGCGAGATTTACAACTGCCTGGATGTCAGGGAGTGTGTCTGCCGGGTGTCCATAGCCGATATAGGTTGTTTGATTTGTATCTTCATGATTTTCCGGGCGGCGTGTCAGTATGTATACATGATGTCCTTTGTCCGTCAATGAGGTTGCAAGGCTGCTGCCGAGAAAGCCTGTTCCGCCGGTGATCAAGATATTCATTGGGTTTCCCACCTTTCATCGAGCTGTCCTTATTATATGCGGGAAAAGCGATTCTTACGGCAGTGACCGGGCAATAGATTTCGCCGCTAAGATGTACCTTCAAGTAATAGGCACAGGTGCAGACGTTCTGCTATTATAAAGGAAAGGGGTGAGATGCATTGAAAAAAATTACCCGGATCACTACCCAAAAGAAAAATAAGAATCGGTTCAATATCTTTTTAGATGATGGCCATGGAGAATCATATGGATTCAGTGTCGACGAGGCTCTACTGGTTGAATACAGGCTTCGCAAGGGCCTCGAGCTCGAGGATTCCATGGTGGACACCTTAATCCAAAAAGATACGGTACATAAGTCATATACCCAAGCCATCCATTTTTTAAGCTACAGAATGCGTACAAAAAAAGAAATTCGTGATTATCTCGATAAAAAAGAAGTGGAACCGGAGCAAGTCGAGCAGATCATGGACAGGCTGGAAAAGGAAAAGTTGGTGGATGACCGGCAATTTGCCGAGATGTTTGTCCTGACGAGGATAAGCACCTCTTCGAAAGGGCCGTCGCTCATCAAGAAGGAACTGATGGAAAAAGGAGTGGCTGCATCGATTGCTCAAGAAGCGGTCGAGCAGTACCCATATGAAGAGCAATATGATAAGGTGCGCAAGTTGATCGAAAAGAAACTCTCCCAGAAGAAGAAGGACTCTTTCCGCAAGCAGGTGCAGAACATGCAGGCATCCTTGATGCAGAAGGGGTTCAGCCAAGATGTGATCAAGGATGCCCTATCCGGCATCCAGGAAGAGAAGGATGATGATTCGGAGTGGGAAGCACTGGTCTATCAGGGAGAGAAGCTGCTTAGAAAACATGAGAGAAAGCATGAGGGATATGCTTTGATGAACAAGGTGAAAGAGGGATTGTTCCGGAAAGGCTTTCCAATGGACGAGATCCAGAAATTTTTGGAGAGCAGGGAGTAGCTGTATTCCATTTCCGCAAGACAATTGGTAAAATGAACGACAGGGGGGAACTGACATGAACTACAGATATAGCGATTATTCCATAGAACAGCTGCATGCCGAAATAGGCAGACTGAAGGAGAAGGCACAGAAAGCAGAGCAGCTTGGAAATGTTTCGGAAGTGGCCGTGAACGAGCGAAAAATGCAGGTGGCGCTTGCATATACCATGAACCCAGAGGATTTCTCGGCGGAACAGATATATCAATTCAAGACAGAACCCGGGTATTCCTTCAAGGTGAATTATGTGAACGGAGTATTTGCCTGGGGGCACCGAATCAATCTTCTTGGTGAAAGAAATGAAAAGGAAGAGGCCATACCTATTTCCCTGCTTGGGGATAAGGCGAAGGAATAGTAGAAGAAAACAGCAGGTTTCAGAACCTGCTGTTTTATATTGGATCTTCATGGACGAACAGCTTGCTTTGCAGCTTCTGTTCGGAGAAGATCCATCCGGTATACGAGCTCATGATCCGCATATTGTCATCAATCTGTACGACCGCATTGAAAGGGTAGTAGCCTTTTGAACGATAGCGCAGGTCTGTCAGGCGGACTTCTGTAAAGTCATCGAAATCCCTTACTTCCCAGTTATACACGGGTGAAAAGTTAAGGAATGCCTGAATGTTTTTATCCTCCAGTGCCACTTCCATGACAGGGTCATCTGGAAGCGGCTCCCGGTCAAATTCATCCACAATTTCAATGTGGCGGTGTTCCACGGTTCCTACATAATACTTCGTCCTGGTAGTAATGGCCACCCGCCAGTAATTCTGCTTGATGGTCGGCGATGTCGCCACTTTCTCCGTCTCCGGATAATATTCCTTGATTTTCCGGACAATTTCCCTTTTGTCCATATACCGCTTAATGTAATATAGTAGCATGACGGCATACATCACGATCCAGGTATAGCCTGGATGGGCCCCGAGCGCCCAGGCGCCGATCCCTGCAATATGCAGGATGAAAATATATGGATCGAAGGTATTGATGAAGCCATGTGCCACCCATTTCCGGCTGAACGGGCGGTATGCCTGGGTGCCGTACGCATTGAATATATCAACGAACACATGGATGACCACAGCAAGGGCTGTCCACATCCATAAATGGAGGTAGCTTACTTCCGGGACGAACATGTAGATGGCCCCGGAAACTAGAAGTCCCCATAGGATAACGGCCGGAACGGAATGGGAAGCTCCGCGATGGTGTCTGATATAGGTCGCATTGTTTTTCAGTTTGAATACCGTATCGAAATCAGGTGCATGGGAACCTACGATAGTTCCGACTAGAACAGCGCTTGAAAGGACAGGGTCGTTCTGGACGACAGGGTCCACGGTCGCAAGTCCTCCCAGTGCAATTCCCATGACGATATGGGTTCCTGTATCCATAGGGAATGCCTCCTTGTTCCCTTTTTCTGTTGTATTTTTGCTTATTGTATCATAAAGGAAGTGCTATTATGACCGAAACATCGATCAATTCTTTGAACATACCTGCATTCCAGCAGGATCTGCTTCGCTGGTATGATGAAAATAAACGCGATTTGCCTTGGAGAGAAGATCAGGATCCATATAAAGTCTGGGTCTCAGAGATCATGCTCCAACAGACGAAAGTCGACACAGTCATTCCTTATTTTCAACGTTTCATCGAAAAATTCCCCACAGTTTATGAATTGGCTGAAGCCGATCAGCAGGAAGTACTCAAAGCATGGGAAGGTCTGGGATACTATTCCCGGGCACGAAACCTGCAAAACGCCGTTCGGGAAGTTGTTTCCAATTACGGCGGCAAAGTTCCGGACGATCCAAAGGAACTGGGGTCATTAAAAGGGGTTGGGCCCTACACAAAAGGTGCTATCCTTTCCATCGCCTACGACCAGCCCGAGCCGGCCGTGGACGGGAATGTCATGCGAGTGTTTTCCAGGGTGCTCAGGATTGAAGAGGATATTGCCCGCCAGAAGACAAAGAAGCTTTTCGAGGATCATCTGCGGGAAATCATCCCCCACGAGGATCCCTCCTCCTTCAACCAGGCAATTATGGATTTGGGTGCAAGCATCTGTACACCAACATCCCCTGCATGTCTATTCTGCCCCGTACAAGAGCATTGCCAGGCATTTGCCGCAGGTGTGGAAGAACAGCTGCCAGTAAAGAAAAAGGCCAAGAAACAGAAAAAGATCCGCTATGTGGTTTTATTGGCCAAAAATTCTAGCGGCCAGTATGCAATTGAAAAACGCCCGGAAGAAGGCCTGCTTGGAAATCTCTGGCAATTTCCAATGATTCCTATAGAAGAAGTCGGCGAGGACCATACCGGGAACTGGTTCTATGATGAATATGGCATCGCCCTCAGGATCAGCGGAAAAAAAGGGGAATTGAATCACGTCTTTTCCCATTTGATATGGGATATGGAAATCTTTGATGCAGAAGTACTGACAGATGATTCAGACAATGGAAGGCTTGAATTTACCGATCCGGACAAGCTCCAATCCTATCCTTTTCCAGTATCCCATCAAAAAATACGCACATACATTACGGACGATCCAGGGAACAATAAATAACGAGAAATGGATGCCGGTAATGTGGTCGTATTACCATTCTACGGCATTTTCATCACACCTCCAAGGTATATCTTTCCAAGATGATTTACCGTGGATAACACTTCTCATCCTGGACAGATTAATTAGTGCGGAGGTGATATTGATGGCTAAACAACCTGGCAAAACTTCTTCAGGTACAGACATTCAGCATGTAAAGCGACAAAACCAACAAGCTGCTCAAGGTCAAGGACAATTCGGTACTGAATTTGCATCTGAAACTAACGCACAAGAAGTTAGAAAACAGAACCAACAAGCTGCAAAAGGCCAAGGCCAATTCGGTACTGAGTTCGCATCCGAGACAAATGCACAAGAAGTAAGAAAGCAGAACCAGCAATCCCAGCAAAACAAAAAATAACCACCTACCTCAACTGCCATACTAAAGAGCTCCCTCACTCCTAGGGGGCTCTTTTTTTATGGGTGAGAGGGGGGCAGAGCTGGGAATCGGCAACAGAGCGGGGATATCGGCGGGAGCGGGAATGAATCGGCATCAGAGTGAGGATATCGGCTGGAGCAGGAACCAATCAGCATCAGAGCGGGGATATCGCTCCCATTACCTATACCATACCCCCTGGCATAATACTTTATCTTATACAGGCTTACTATTATAATGTAATAATAGAGTAAATGAGGAGAAAGGGAGATAGGATGGTTGCTCCAAGGCCTGGTACAAAAATGAAGATACAAAGCTACAAGCATAATGGCCTGCTACACCGGGTTTGGGAGAACAGTCTGGTGTTGAAAGGGACAGACACGATTGTCATTGGAGCCAATGATCGAACACTGGTAACGGAAAGTGACGGCAGGACGTGGATTACCAGGGAGCCTGCTATCTGCTATTTTCATGCAAGGCATTGGTTTAATATTATTGGGATGCTAAGAGATGACGGTATATATTATTATTGCAACATCAGTTCCCCTTTCGTGTATGATGATGAAGCTTTGAAGTATATTGACTATGATCTGGATGTCAAAGTATATCCGGATATGACATATAATCTTTTGGATGAAGATGAATATGAAGAACACCGAAGGCAGATGAATTATCCGGAGGTCCTGGATCGCATCCTCCATAACAATATGGATCTGCTGCTGCTATGGATCAGGCAGCGGAAGGGCCCGTTTTCCCCGGAATTCGTGGATCAATGGTATGAACGATACCTGACGTATAGGTGACCATCCGGAGCGAGCACTCCGGGTCAGTCCCTGAAACCTTGTTACTCGTGATGCAAGTGACAAGGTTTTCTTTTCAATGGATAAGGAATGAATACATAATGTCACGGAACTCTCCCCAGGGGCTGGAGGAGGGTTTACCTTTGATAAAAACACAGTGTAAGGAAGATTTATTATGAGCAGTGTCAGACAATATATGGAGTATGTAAAACCATATAAGTGGAAAATTTTATGGACGATTTTAATCGGGATCGTCAAATTCGGCATCCCGCTACTCATGCCACTGATCATGAAGTATGTGATTGATGACATTATTGGTGCGGAGGAACTCACCGCGGCGGAGAAGACCTCCGAACTGCTGTGGGTAATGGGGATTGCATTCGTAATTTTCCTTGTCCTAAGGCCGCCGGTGGAATATATCCGCCAGTATCTGGCGCAGTGGGTGGGAAATAAGATCCTGTTTGACTTGAGGGATAGACTCTTTGATCATATACAAAAACTGAGCTTGAAGTTCTATTCTAAGACAAAAACCGGAGAAATTATTTCCCGGGTAATACATGATGTCGAACAAACGAAGAATTTTGTCATCACCGGGTTGATGAATATTTGGCTCGATATGATAACGATCGCTATCGCCATTGTCATCATGCTGACAATGGATGTCGGGCTGACGATTGTATCGATCATTCTCTTCCCATTCTTCGGGTTCGCGGTCAAGTTCTTCTATGGAAGACTCCGCCGTTTGACGAGGGAAAGGTCCCAGGCTTTGGCGGAAGTGCAGGGCCATCTCCATGAACGGGTGCAGGGGATGCCTGTCACAAGAAGCTTTGCCTTGGAAGATTATGAACAGGATCAATTCGCCCAGCGAAATGACAACTTTTTGCAAAAGGCGTTGAACCATACGGATTGGAATGCCAAAACATTCGCGGTAACCAATACGATAACCGATTTGGCACCTCTGCTTGTGATTGCCTATGCCGGTTATTTCGTCATCAATGGCAACTTGACGATTGGTACGATGGTGGCATTCTTCGGTTATATGGAGCGGGTGTACAGCCCGCTGCGGAGACTGATCAATTCATCCACGGTGCTTGTCCAGTCGATTGCATCCATTGACCGTGTCTTTGAGCTGTTTAACGAGAAATATGATGTGACAGACAAAGAAGATGCGAAAGAGTTGCAGCAGGTAAAAGGCGATGTGGAATTTGACCAGATCTCCTTCCGCTATGACGACGAGGAGAAGCTGGTCCTGAAGGACCTCAATCTGAAGGTCAAAAGCGGAGAAACCATTGCTTTTGTCGGAATGAGCGGGGGAGGGAAGTCTACCCTGATCAGCCTGATTCCTCGTTTCTATGATGTTACGTCGGGTGCCATTAAGGTGGACGGCAAGGACATTCGGGATATAAAAGCCCGATCGCTAAGGAATAATATCGGGATGGTGCTGCAGGATAATATCCTGTTCAGCGAATCCATCGAAATGAACATCAAGATGGGCAACCCCGACGCAACCCATGAAGAAGTGGTGGCAGCGGCAAAGGCGGCCAATGCCCATGACTTCATCGAAGAAATGCCGCAGGGCTATGGTACCTTGGTCGGCGAACGGGGTGTGAAGCTTTCCGGCGGGCAGAAGCAGCGAGTGGCCATTGCCCGGGTATTCCTGAAGAATCCGCCAATCCTGATTTTTGACGAAGCGACCTCTGCTTTGGACTTGGAGAGTGAGCATATTATCCAGGAAGCACTCGAACGCCTAGCATCCGACCGGACCACTTTCATCGTCGCGCATAGGCTGGCGACGATTACCCATGCTGACCGGATCGTTGTCGTTGAGAATGGGGAAATTGCCGAGAGCGGTTCCCATGAGGAACTGATGAAACGCAAAGGAAGCTACTATGACCTCTATCAAGTCCAGAATCTGGACAATGAACCTGAACTTACCTAAAAACCAAAAAACTCCTTCACTCAATAAGAGTGAAGGAGTTTTTTAGTCTGTACCGCAGACTGCAGTGCTATATGAGCAATCAATTTACTTCATTTGGCTGAATGCATAATCAACCGCTTTGATCGTCTGATTGATATCTTCTTCTGTATGCGCGATGGTGAGGAACCATGCTTCGAATTTGGACGGGGCCAGATTGATGCCCTGTTTAAGCATCAGTTTGAAGAACTTCCCGAATGCCCCACCATCACTTCGGTCCGCATCTTCATAGTTGGTTACCTGGTCGACGCCGAAGTAGACAGTCAACGCACCAACCAGTCGGTTGACAGTGACCTGGATCTGATGCTTTTCCGCTTTTTCTCGGATGCCTTTCTCCAGCTTCTCACCTAGCCGTCCGAGCTTTTCATAGGTGCCTTCTTCTTGCAGCACTTCCAGACAAGCGATGCCTGATGCCATTGATGCAGGGTTGCCGGCCATCGTTCCTGCCTGGTAGGCTGGCCCGAGCGGTGCTACCTGTTCCATGATTTCCTTCTTGCCCCCGTAAGCTCCGATCGGCAGTCCGCCGCCAATGATTTTGCCCATTGCGGTCAAATCAGGTTCAATGCCGTATACCTGCTGGGCGCTTCCGTAAGTAAAACGGAAGCCGGTGATCACTTCGTCATAGATCACGAGAGCGCCTGCTTCATGAGTCTTGTCATTTACGGCCTGCAGGAAGCCTTCATGAGGTTCCACGATGCCGAAGTTGCCGACAATCGGCTCGACGAGGACAGCCGCGATATCGTCTCCCCATTTATCCAATGCTTTCTGGAACATGTCCAGGTCATTGAATGGAACGGTGATTACGTCCTGTGCGACAGATGGCGGGATTCCCGCTGAATCGGGGGTTCCCAAGGTTGCCGGGCCTGAACCTGCTTCCACCAGAACAGAGTCGAAGTGGCCGTGGTAACAGCCGGAGAACTTGATGATTTTGGTGCGGTTGGTATATGCCCTTGCCACTCTGACTGTTGTCATCACTGCCTCTGTCCCTGAATTCACGAAACGGACTTTTTCCAGGGATGGGATGGCCTCTTTAAGCATTTTGGCGAACCGGTTTTCAAGGCTTGTCGGTGTCCCGTAAAGCACTCCCGTATCTGCCGCTCTTTTTATTGCCTCGGCAATATGGGGGTGGGCATGCCCGGTGATGATCGGTCCGTATGCTGCTAAGTAATCGATGTATTTATTGCCGTCGACATCATAGAAGTATGCCCCTTCACCACGTTCCATATATACCGGGGTGCCGCCACCGACCCCTTTATATGCACGTGATGGAGAGTTGACTCCGCCGACAATATGTTCCTGGGCTTCTTCATAAAGCCGTTCTGAGGTTGAAAAATCCATGATTATCATTTCCTTCCTGAATAAATGCACTCCGTCTTTATCGTATCTTATATGCAAATTAGATGACAAGCATATAGGCAGGCATGCATAAGATGGAATAGGCTTTGATGAAGAAGGGGACAGCAATTATGATTCCATGGCTTGCACTGATCTCTATCTGTATCGTGATGGTGGTCAGCATTATCCAATTCATACGCGGAGGAAAATGGCGCCCGGCGTTCGAATTGCGCGAGGGGAGATTTTCTGCCGAGGTTTTCTATACCTTCCTGATCATTTATATATCGGTGATGATTGGATTCGGGCTGATCTATTTCACCCTGTCCTTCCAAGGAATCATCCTAGTGGAGAACGGCGAGCTGCGCCAGCCAAGTGTCATCGGTTCACTGAGCCACTCCATGTACTTCAGCGGGGTTACCCTGCTGACGATCGGCTATGGCGATATTACCCCGATCGGCATCGGCAGGCTGATTGCACTCATTCAGGCATTAATCGGTTATATCATCCCTGCTGCTTTCGTACTGAAATTGGTACAATCCCACCAGCGAAACACAATGGAATGAAGGACGGTGGAATCTATGCTATAGTTGACTTAAGAAAACTTACATATGGAGGGGTTCCAATGACAGTCGAAACAGGACAACAAGCACCAAACTTCACATTATCCAACCAGAGTGGTGAACAGGTGAGCTTGGCCGATTACAAAGGCAAGAATGTCGTATTGTACTTTTATCCAAAAGACATGACACCGGGATGCACAACAGAAGCATGTGATTTCCGTGACAACCACGAAAGCTTCGGAGAGCTGGATGCAGTGATCCTCGGCGTTAGTCCGGATCCGGTAGACAAGCATCAGAAATTCATTGATAAGCATGATCTGCCATTCGAACTGCTGGCAGATGAAGATCATCAAGTGGCCGAAGAATTTGGCGTGTGGAAGTTGAAGAAGAACTTTGGAAAAGAGTATTACGGGATTGAACGTTCCACCTTCATCATTGATAAAGAAGGAATCATCCGTAAAGAATTCCGCAAGGTCCAAGTGAAAGGCCATGTGGAAGAAGCATTGGAATACATCCGGGAAAACCTGTCCTAAAAAGTGCCTAAGAGAGGCAGACAGCCTTCCTCATGGAGGGCTGTTTTTTTTAGGAAGATTAAACGAAATATTCAAACTGTTCCATTTATGTTTGAACGGTTACAATTAGAGTTAGAAAACGGAGTGGGAGGTAGGATAGATGATTCTTTTTTCAGCAAAAATATCACAGAGGCATCAAGAACGGCTCAAGAAGGATTACCCCGATTTGGAAATCATCTTTGCAGAAGGCGCAGAGGATACCTATAAATATATAGAGGAAGCCGATGTGCTCGTTACATACGGGAGTGAACTCGAGGAAGAGATGGTTGAACGGGCAGAGAAGCTGAAATGGATGATGCTGCTTTCTGCAGGTGTGGATAAAATGCCGTACGAAGCCGTCAAAAAGAAGGGTATCCCTGTAACAAATGCACGCGGCATCCATAAGATCCAAATGTCCGAGTACGCTATTTCCATGCTGCTTCAAACGTACCGCGGGGCCAAACAGCTGACCAAAAGCGAGCAGGAACACCATTGGGACCGCTCGGTGAAAATGCAGGAAATGACCGCCAGGACTTTGCTGATTGCCGGGACAGGGGCGATTGGCCAGGAAGTAGCAAGGCTTGCGAAGGCATTTCAGATGAAAACCATTGGTGTATCGCGGAGCGGCCGTGCCAGGGAGCATTTTGATGAAACCTATGAGAACAGCAGGCTGGAGGAACTGCTGCCAGACGTGGATGCTGTTGTATCCGTCCTTCCAAGCACGAAGGAAACCCAGTATTTCTATACAGAGAAACATTTCCGGCTGCTTCCAGACCATGCCGTTTTCCTGAATATGGGCAGGGGGGATGCCGTGAAGGAAGAGGACTTGCTGAAGGCTGTCCGCAATGAGGAGATTGCCCACGCGGTATTGGATGTATTCGAGGAGGAGCCGCTTCCAGAGGATCATCCATTCTGGGAAGAAGAAAGAGTGACCATCACCCCACATTTGGCGGGATTGTCTCCGCATTACACGACAAGGGCATTGGAGATTTTCGAAAAGAATCTGCAAGTATATCTGGACGGCATTGATGACTTTATAAATCTGGTTGATCTGGACAGGGGGTACTAATATGGCGAGAATCTATACACGTTCCGGTGACAAGGGGCAGACTTCCCTGATATATGGCAAGCGGGTGGCTAAAAATGATGCCCGCGTGGAAGCCTACGGAACCTGTGATGAAGCGAATTCGATGATCGGGCTGGCACTGAGTTTTCTGGACGGGGAAAATTTTGATGGAAAAGACGAATTCATCAGCACGCTTCATAAAGTACAGACGATTCTTTTCCACGTAGGGGCAGAGCTTGCAACGCCGAGTGATAAAGAGGTTGCCTGGAAACTTAAACACGAGCATATCGAGGAATTGGAAAAGCAGATTGATCAGTGGGAGGAGGAGCTCCCGCCGCTGAAAAACTTCATTCTTCCCTCGGGCCATCGTGCTTCTGCCGCCCTCCATACGGCAAGGACCGTAGCAAGGCGTGCAGAGCGGGCGGCCGTCGGGGTGGATGATGCCAATCCGATGGTGCAATCCTATATCAACCGCCTGTCGGACTTCCTGTTCGTGGCAGCAAGATATGTGAACCGCAAGCTTGGCGGGGAAGAACGAAACCTGAAGGCGGATATTTAAGAAGCAGCTGATAAAGATGGAAATCCAATCAGAGGAATAAAAGAAGTGTGTGGAAATATACTGATATTGACAGCTTGCCATTGTAGAGAGTAAACTATTTATAAGGATTATAATATAATAATACTATTAGTAAACGCACAATATAGTGAAAGAGAGGTGGTTGTCCGTGTCTGAGAAGCGCTTGAAAGAAGCAATCGATACACTAAAGGAATCAGGCGTGCGGATCACACCACAACGGCATGCTGTTCTGGAATACCTGCTTAATTCCTTGGTGCATCCGACGGCTGACGAAATTTATAAGGCTCTGGAGGGGAAATTCCCCAACATGAGTGTAGCGACCGTGTATAACAACCTGCGGGTATTGAGGGAGATCGGGCTCGTGCGTGAACTGACGTATGGCGACTCCTCGAGCAGATTTGACTGTAACACGGAGGAGCATTATCACATCATCTGTGATAATTGCGGGAAGATTGTCGATTTCCATTATCCGTCTCTCGACGAAGTGGAATCACTGGCTGAGCAAGTGACCGGTTTTGATGTCAGCCATCACCGAATGGAAATTTACGGAACGTGTGAAGAGTGCCAAGGGATGGAGAACCAGAAGCATTAATACCGATTCTTACTTGATAATTTAAGTCGAATGCAGCTTTTGCATTTGGCTTTTTTTATTGCTTTGCGCGTCCAGCTCAGGTCTGTAATGCGATACCTGGTAGGTAAGCTTCCTATAGAATACAAAAAAACCGCCGGTCGGCGGTTTTAGTTTTGGTCCTCTGCTTCTTTTTTATATCGGCGGGAATTGTATTTTTCATCAAACTCTTTGCCTTCCAGATCTTTATCCAGTGTGAGCGGCTGTTTGCAATGCATGCAAGCATCGACGCGCCCAAGCATTTTGGTGGGTTTTTCACAGCTCGGACAAATAATCTGAACGGCTTTGGTCGATAAGGTGCCGATCCATGCATATACAACTACACTGAAGAGGATGGATAAGAGCCCAAGGATAAAGAAAATAGCCATCAGCCACTCAATATTCCTTGTCAGGAGACCTCCATACATCAGAATGAAACCTGCAAAGATCAATATCAATGCAAATGAACGTATTTTATTAATTTTGCTTGAATAAACCAAACGTTGTTCAGCCATCATTGTCCTCCTTACATCTTCCATTGGTAGTATAGCATATTTTTGTTAAAAATTCGTTACAGAAAAAGGATTTCACGCAATCGTAACGAATACAGTAATGACGAAATTGGAGGGAAGCAAGATGGAAACATTATTACGGCCCATTTACCAGGAGCATGCGAGCAATCCTGCGACATTGGGCATCATTATCCTGGAAAAAGTGAAACCGAACAGCCCGATAACCGACGACTTTGACGTGATTCTACTTATATTGGTGAATGAAGCGGAACAGCCGTGGAAGGTGAAGCACTATGAGTTTGATGACAAGACGGCAGCACTACATATCGTTACCACGGACCTGCTCCGTGAATGGATAGATACCAGCGGCTACCGCCGGGCCATTGAATGGATCATCTATGGAAGAAAGATATTCGACCGGAACGGATTCATCAGTGACTTGAAGGAGGAACTGAGGAGTTTCCCTCCCGAGAACAGGGAGCTGCGCAAGGTCATCGAATTCGGCAAGCTGGTGAAAAGATATAAGGAAGCGAAGGAACTGCTGGAGGTGGGGGAGTATAAGGAAGCTAACAGCAAGGTCCTATATTCTCTTCATTACCTAGCGAGGCTGACTGTCATTGAGCAGGGTTTCTATCCGGAGGTAACGGTATGGAGCCAGGTGAAGCAGATCGATTTGGAAACCTATAAGCTCTATGAGGAGTTTATTGAGAGCAGTGAGCCGCTCGAAAAGAGGATCCAGCTGATGACCATTGCCATGGAGTTCATCATCAACAAGCGGGCGAAAGTGGCGGCAAGGCATTTACTGGATGTCATGCGGTCGAAAAAGGAACCATGGTCATTTGCAGAGTTGAAGCTTCACCCGATGACAGTGCCATACACTTTGGATCTTGCCGCCATTGTTTCCTATTTAGTAGAAAAAGATATCATTCTGACAGTGAGGGAACCAACAAAGGGGATCGGTGTCTATCATCGCAAATATTATGTGAGCAATTGGTGAGCCATCCGTCAGTCGCAGGCATGAATAGAATACGCCTCTTCCGTTACAGTGTCAGCTGCTGAATCGGAGTGAGGCGTATTTTTGTAAAAGAAATGTAAAAAGACTGTTGACTTTTCAACCACCACATGATAAATTTAATTTCGTCGCAAAAAACATATCGACAACAGGCAACAGCTTCTGAGTTGTTCCGATTAAAACATGAAAAAAGTTGTTGACTTGGGTTGAGCGATATGATATATTATTAAAGTCGCTGATTGAGAGGCGGCAAAACAAAATATTCACTCCGAAAACTTCTTGAAAAAAGTTGTTGACACTACGGAATGGATATGTTACGATAAAGAGGTCGCTGAAAAAAAGCGACAAAAACAATTTGCTCTTTGAAAACTGAACAAAACAACCAGTATGTCAAGAAGAAACAACTCGTTTTTTCTTATAAACTAGCAGAAGCATTGCTTCTGCGAAAGCTAAGACATTCGGTAGGATTGATTGGTGTCAATCTTACCCAAACTTTTTTGGAGAGTTTGATCTTGGCTCAGGACGAACGCTGGCGGCGTGCCTAATACATGCAAGTCGAGCGCGGGAAGCAGGTAGATCCCCTTCGGGGGTGACACCTGTGGAACGAGCGGCG